>DASYWT010000036.1:0-17126 GCA_035935775.1 Terriglobales bacterium | reverse complement strand
CTGCAACCATCCGCAACCCAGGCGCAACCGGAATCGGAGCAGGAAACGGAAGATGCTGCAAGTGAGTGGTGCGAAAGGGGGGACTCGAACCCCCATGGGTTTCCCCGCCAGATCCTAAGTCTGGTGCGTCTGCCAATTCCGCCACTTTCGCAGGGTGGCTACCTGCAGAATTATACCGCCGTGCCGCTGGGATCATGCGTACCATGGGCGTGAACCGGAGGGCGCATAAGTACAAAGATGGAGCTCGCGCACTCGTCACATTCTCAAAATTATTGAATGCCGAGCGCACTGATTTTCAGTCTTTTGCTTGCTGTGCGCGTTCGTGAGCGCGGTTGGACTCGTCCTTGGCGGCCCGCAGCTCCTCTTGCGGGGGAATCGGAGCTGATAACCGCCCGGCTTTACAGACCGGGGGCTTGGCTGGGACATCCAGGAGCGACGTGGCCGGTGCCGCGGGGGCAGGCGCGATAGTTGATATTTCCAGAAGACCGAAGCAGGTTTTTGTCGTGGGCCTCCGGCCAGAAATGGTCACTGCAATTGCACGGGGAATGGTGTAGTAATGGGTCGGAGAGTACCGGTCCCGGTATTTGCCTGGCGCATAATTGACTTCGGGTTCGTCTTCCGCAGCGGCATTGCTCGAAAACCGAAAGCACCAGCGGGAGGAGCGCAGATATGCAGTTAATGAGCAAAGTAGTTGTGGTAACGGGCGGGGGAAACGGGATCGGGCGTGCCCTGTGCCGGCGCTTCGCCGCTGAGGGCGCGCGCGCAGTGGTCGTAGCCGACGTTCAGGGCACGGCTGCCGAGCAGGTGGCGAAAGAAATAGGCGCTAAGGCCGTCGCAGTCAACATGGCGCGCGAGCCGGAGGTGGTCCGGCTGGTGGAGCAGGTAATAAAGGAGTTCGGGGTCATAGATCTTTTCTGTTCCAATGCCGGGGTGGGCGCGAAGGGAGGCGTAGAGGCAGCGGACGAGGAGTGGTCGCGCAGCTGGGAGGTGAATGTGATGGCGCACGTGTACGCGGCGCGGGCAGTTTTGCCGCACATGCTGGCGTGCCACGAGGGATACCTGCTGCAGACCGTTTCCGCGGCGGGTCTGCTCACCCAAATCGGCTCGGCGCCCTACGCCGTGACCAAGCACGCCGCCCTGGCTTTGGCGGAATGGATTTTGATCACCCATGGAGACCAGGGCATCAAGGTCTCGGCCTTGTGTCCGCAGGGGGTGCGCACCGACATGCTGAAGCGCGCCGAGTTCGGGGGCGGCGCTTTCCTGCTGGAGGGCGCGCTGGAGCCGGAGCAGGTGGCGGAAGAAGTGGTGAAAGGGTTGGCGGAAGAGCGCTTTCTGATACTGCCGCACCCCGAGGTGGCGGAATTTTTCCGCCGCAAGGCTACGGATTATGAGCGCTGGCTGCGCGGCATGCGCCGGCTGCAGGCGAACACGCAAATATTGAAAACGTCCGCCTGAGCAGAGGTTTCAAGCTTCAAAGGCATGGTGTCGGAATTAGAGTTCACATCTGAAATCACGACAGTGAAGCCAGGGAGGTATAGATATGGCCACAGCGACGACAACACCCGCGGCAAAGATTGCGGGCGGCAGCTTTCTGCTGGAGGAGCGCAAGCCGGAGGAAGTTTTTACGCCTGAAGATTTCACAGAGCAGCACACGCTGATCGCGCAGACGGCGGAGGAATTTGCCAAGAACGAAATCATCCCCAACATCGAGAAGATGGAACAAAAGGAATTCTCCATCAACCGGGAGTTGGTGAGGAAGGCGGGCGAGCTGGGGCTCAGCTCGGTGGATATCCCCGAAGAGTACGGCGGAACGCAGATGGATAAGGTGACCTCTGCGATCATTGCCGACCGGCTCGCAGTCTATGGCGGCTTCAGCACCACTTGGGGCGCGCACACCTGCATCGGCACCCTGCCCCTGGTTTACTTCGGCACGGAAGAGCAGAAAAAGAAATATTTGCCCAGGCTGGCGAGCGGCGAAATCGTCGGCGCCTTCGCGCTATCGGAGTCCTCCTCGGGGTCGGATTCGCTGAACGTGCGCACCCGGGCGGAGCTGGCAGCGGACGGGAAGCACTACATCCTGAACGGAGAAAAGATGTGGATCACGAACGCCGGCTTCGCCGACCTGTTCACGGTGTTCGCCAAGGTGAACGGGGAGAAGTTCACGGCTTTCCTGATCGAACGCAACTTTCCCGGGTTCGCAGCAGGTGCGGAAGAGCACAAGATGGGCATTCGCGGCTCCTCCACCTGCCCGCTTATCCTCAACGACTGTCAGGTGCCCGTGGAAAACGTTCTGGGAGAAGTAGGCAAGGGGCACCTGATCGCTTTCAATCCGCTGAACGTGGGGCGATTCAAACTGGGGGCGGGTTGCGTGGGCTCGGCCCGGCGTTGCCTTGAGAGCGCCGTTGGCTATGCCAAGCAGCGCAAGGCCTTCGGCAAAGTTATTGCCGATTTCGGGCTGATTCGCGAAAAGCTGGCGGACATTGCGGCCGGAGTTTTCACTGGCGAGGCGATGGTATACCGCACCGTGGGCATGGTGGATGCGGCTATCGCGCAGCTCCAGTCAGCCCACGACTTGGCGCAGGTGCGCAAGATCATTGATGAGTACGCCATCGAGTGCTCCATTATCAAAGTGTGGGGCTCGGAGTTCGTTGATTTTGTAGTGGACGAGATGGTGCAGATCTTCGGCGGCTACGGCTTTGTGGAGGAATATCCGGCAGAGCGAGCCTACCGCGATTCCCGCATCAACCGCATTTTCGAGGGGACCAACGAAATCAATCGCCTGATCATCACCGGCTTCCTGCTGAAGAAGGCGGCATCCGGGGCACTGCCCTTCATGGCGGCCATGAAGAAGCTGATGGACGAGGTGCTGGGCGGCGCGGCTGCCGACGACGGTGCCGACGGAGCTTTTGCCGCCGAGCGCAAGCTGCTGGCCAACGGCAAGAAGATCGGCCTGTTCGCCGCCGGGATTGCCATGCAAAAGTACATGCAGGCTATCCAGGAGCAGCAGGAACTCATGGGCGCGATTGCCAACATGGCCATCGAGACCTATGCCATGGAGTCCGCCTTGCTGCGGGCACAGAAACTGGCGGCGCAGCACGGCGAAACCGCGGTGGCCCACTCCATCGCGATGGCACAGGTATATATGGCTGGCGGCATGGAGCGCATCGAAAGCGCTGCCCGCAAGGTGATCGCGGCGGTCAGCGAAGGCGACACACTGCGCTCGTATATGGCGGTGCTGCGCCGGCTGGGAAAACATGAGCCCTACAACACGGTTGCCCTGCGGCAGAAGATCGCGCAGAGGGTGATCGAAGCTGGCAAGTATGTTGTCGCTTAACAACCTCGGGGGGCCGGGATCACCCTGGCCCACCGTCAGAAGTTGTGAATGAAGCGCAGGCTGGGTGTAATCTGAAGTTGTACTTTGGCTTTGCTCCCCGACGAAGCCCGATCAGGCTGAACGTCCTTGGATGTGCAGCAGGTTAGGGAGCACAAAGATGCCGGAGTCATCCCTCATCGAGCAGTTTTTGACCCAATCACCAGAAGAACTAAAGGGTGCTTTTGCCGCTGCCGGTGGCACCGTGGTCGAGCGGATCCGAGTGCTGGAAGCGGCTCTGCGCAGTCCCGCCGGTCCGGCGCTGCGCAAGGCGGCGGGGAAGTGGATTGTGGAACACCTGCCCATCGAGAAATTGGTCCCGGAAAAATATGCGAGCTGGCGGGCCCTGGTGCAGGATGCCATGCAGTTTACCGTGTGGACGCTTTCTGCGGGCCGCCTGGCGCCCAAGCTGGTAGAGCAGTGGCAGCTTCCTGCCAATACGCCGACGGAACAGCGTCTGCTGCGTCTCATCGCCAAGGTGCCCGGGCTGCAGAAACTGGGGCAGGTGCTGGCGCGTAACCGTCACTTGCTGCCTGCCATGCGCCGCGCTCTTTCCCAACTGGAAAATGGCATCAGCGACATGGACGCGGCCGAAGTGCGCAGGATTATTGCCAGGGAACTGGGTCCGCGGCTGCGGGAAAACCAGGTGAAACTCAAACTGGGAATTTTTTCCGAGGCCAGTGTCAGCGCCGTGGTGCGCTTCACCTGGTGGAATCCGGAGCGAGGGCGCCGCGAGCGCTGCGTCTTCAAAGTCATGAAGCCGTACATTCCGGAATGCTTCGCCGAAGACATGGAGCTGCTGGCAAAACTGGCCAAGTATCTCGGCGCCAGATACCGCGACTACGGGTTTGCGCCGCGGGTCCTGCCCGACACGTTCCGCGATGTGCGCGAATTACTGCAGCATGAAGTGAACTTCGCCCGCGAGCAGGCCACGCTGGAGGAAGCGCGCCAACTCTATCGCGGGGTACGCGGAGTGCGGGTGCCACAAGTCATTCGTCCGCTGTGCACATCGAATATAACCGCTCTTACTGAAGAGCGCGGCAAGAAGGTCACGGAGGCGGCCAAGCGCCTGCCGATGTGGCGCAAACTGCGCCTCTCCGAGCAGTTGTTCGAAGCGTTTATCGCGGTGCCGATATTTGCTGCAGAGAGCCAAGCTCTATTTCATGCGGACCCCCACGCCGGCAACCTGCTCTATGACGACAAAACTGGGGAGTTGGTCATCCTGGATTGGGCTCTTACCGAACGTGTGTCCCGGGAGCAGCGCCGGCGGCTGGGAATGCTGTTTGTGATGGCGGCCCTGCGCGATCCGGCCGGCATTCGGCAGCAGATTGAAGCGCTCAGCCGGAGAAGGCGCAAAATTGGCGCGCGGCAGGCGCGCATCATCCGCGAGTGCGTGGACCACTTCATCGCCAAGCTGCCCTTGACCCGCCTGCCGGAAGCGGTGGACACGACCGACCTGCTGGAGGATATCGCGTTTAAAGGGGTTCGCCTGCCGGCGCCGCTGATCATGTTGCGCAAGGTGCTGTTCACCTTGGAGGGCGTTCAGCACGATCTCGGCGCAGGCGAGATCGGAATGGCTTCCATCATGGCACGACAGGGGCTGCAAAGATGGCTTACGAGTTGGGCCAGCCTTGGGGCGCCGCTTTCCTGGCGCGATTGGCTGGGCGTGGAGTGGAGCACTCTATTCCTGGGCAGCCGCTTATGCCGGCAAGCGATGAATGCAGCGCGCTCGGCGATTGCCTAAATCCACTCCTTCTATTGCTGCGGTAACGGGCACCCAAGCGTTCAGCTAAGCCAGAGCTTCATTCGCGGAACTAGTTGAGATCGGCTAGCAAGGCGGAGGTAAAACCGCTGCCAAAATTGTCGAGCAGAACTAGAGTTCTAACTTGACCGGCGGTGAAGGTCAGCGGTCCGCTATCAACGGAGATTACCCCCTGACCCGCCACTGAGAAATACACTTCGTAACTGCCGGCGGTGAGGCTTTGATAGGACGAGCCCGCCTGAAAAGCCAGATTGCTGACGCTGGGTGTAGCGCCGCTGATGCCCGCACCCGGAGCGGTAATGTAAGCATCAACATTGCCGCCGAAATCGGGGGAGGCGTTAATGATCCGCAGTTTGAAGTCGCCGGAAGCGGGCGCGGAGTTGTCGTCGGTCAGCAGGCTCATGGTCAAGCTGGTCGAAGCAAAAGATGGCTCAACGGCGAGAATGGTGTAAGAGCTGCCGCTGTTAAGCGTGATGTTCTGTGTAACCAGGGAAGTGGTGGTGCCGGAGGCCTCGATCTGCACGGTGTGACTTCCCGCAGGCTCCGAAGTATAAGCACTGGCACTCTGAGAGACGATACCGGTCTGCACACTGTTGTTATCCAGGAGCAAATTAATGCTCTGCTGCTGGGGTGATGCATCCAGGATTCGCAATTGCGCGCTGGCGGAGCTGCTGCTGCTTGATCCACAAGCATTTGTGAAGAGAAGCAGAGAAGCGACAGCGACGCTCGCCAGTATCGGACGAAAACTCATTGGGGCTCCCATTGCGCACCAGCACGATGCGCCGCACGGCGCAAGCGCGATCATTGCTTGTGCTGTAGATTGTTCCGGCAGTATTTCCTGCCGGCTGAAGTTTAATTAAATATCATGGGCGCGCGAGCGTTGTGTGTAACATTCAGTAAAGACTTGTAAAGTTGTGTAAGCGGAACTAGCCGCGCGGGTATCTTCCCTAAAACCGCCTATCCTCCCGGGCTGAATTCAATAAGCGAAGAAGGGTCCCGGGCCGCCGGGGGTATTCTGTCCGGCAATGGCTGTGAATACGTTGCGACCGTAGAAGAAGGGCAAACCCCAATCGAAGGTGCTGGGATTGGGCCCGGCCAGATTGATGAACGCCGAGTTGGGCGTGGCAAACAGAGAATCGGCATTCGCAACGCTGAAATTAACTGCGCCTGAGGCTCCGTTGCCTCCCTGGTTGGTGGCGGAAAAAATTTTGCTGGAGGCGGGGCAATAAAAAGAGGAAGCGTCAGTGCAAACCGGCAGGCCGGCAGTAGTGCTGTCGAGAAAATAAAGAGCGTTGGAGCCGGTATCCAGGAACGAAGTGTAAGAGTGACCACCGTAAGCCGTGGAAATATTTCCAGAAGCATCCGTCGTAAACACACGCGCGTTGCCCAGGGAATTGTTTGCCTGTGTGCCGATTCCGAAGACGAGTGAGCCGGCAAGAGAAAGCGCGCCACCAGAGGGGGCCAGCGGCAATTCGATGATTACCCCGTTATTGTCGGCGGGAAACATGGAAACCGGGTTTTGCACTTGCTGAGCCATGCCCTGCGCCGTCTGAACGCAGCCACTCTTGGGGCAGGCGTAGTAGATTCCAGGATTGGCGGAGCCGGTAAGGGTGCAGGCGCCGCCACAGTCCTGAGGAAACAAACCCACGCCCAGCACGCCGTTGGCGCCAAGTGTTTGCAGATTATCTTCAGCCGTCAGTCCAGTACTGGTGCAGCCGCTGGGGACGGTGGAAAACGCGGGGTCGCCGATCACTTGAACCGGCACCGAGGCGGCCTGCTCACCCGCAACCTGAATGTTAGCGATCTTGATCGGCCCCCAGGTATAGCCGTCCTCGAACTGATTGCATTCCGCGATGGGCGCCGCCGCGGCATTGGTTTGTTGCGGCAGCGGCAGAGTCAAGGCCGAAGCCAGAATTCTCAGCCCAACCGAGCCAGTATCTACGAGCACGCCGCTGATTGTCTGGCAGTCGGAGGAATTCGACGGCAGGCAAACGGTTACGCTGGTGAACAAGCCGTTCACATAGCTGCCGGTGGGCCCAGGATTCACCGAGACCGCCTGCACGTTCTGGGTGGTGGGAGGAGTAATGGTGTTGTTGCCGGAAGCCGAGCCGGAACTTCCGCCGCAACCGGCGGCGGGCAGGAAAGCTGCGAGTAACAGAACCAGCAGGGACTTCCGCAAGTTGATTCTCCGCTAGGGCAACTTTTCCGCGCGTGTGCCCTGGGGCATCTCCTGTGGGAGCCAGGCGCGGCCGCTAAAAGAGCGCTGATGTCCAGCCGACTGCACCACCAAACCGGGGAGTTCGATGATCAGCGGGCCGTGTCCCCGCCGGCTCTGAGCGGCGCGGGCATATTGATCGAAATAGTGGCCCAGGAGCTGGCGCAGGTCGGGAATCTTCGGTCCCTTCCATGTAATGGCAAATACGTTTCCTGAGGACGGCGAAACATATTCCCTGACCACCGTTCCATAGGGCGCTCGGATTTCGTGCAGGGTGTAGGCTTGCGATCGTTGGACGCGCAGCGTACCCCTCATGTGGGCTTGGTCCTTCTGCACCGATTGAGCCGCTTCGCCCAGCACTGCTCCAGCCGGCAAAGCCAGACTCATTAGTACCGCAAGCGGCAGCATGAGCAAGAAGCGTTTCATCCAATCAATCTAGCGCACACGTTTGCTCCAAGTGCAGTGACAACAAGAGTCAGTGTGAACGGGGTACCTGAGTGTGGGCTGCTCGCAACCTAAGATGCCCGGAAGTTAGAGAGCGCTGCGTAAAGAGTCAGTCATTTCTTGTAAAGTTGTGTAAATCCCAGGGCAGGTTGAAGATCGTCTGCGACTGCTGACGGAGGCGAAGGAGAAGCGCCGGGTGGCAGGAAGATGATGGTGGTGGAATAGCCTGAACTCCCGATGGTAAGCGAGGAGTTGCCTCGGCTCCCGTCGAGCGGAACGGTCGTCCATAGCATCTCTGTCGTGGTGCCTGGAGCCTGCTCGGAATCGTTGGTGGTCGAGGGGGCGTTCGGATGGTTGCGGGGGGTGGATTTGAACCACCGACCTTTGGGTTATGAGCCCAACGAGCTACCAGACTGCTCCACCCCGCAAAATTATGATAACAACCGTTTCGGGCACTGGTCAAACCGGCCGAACTCAGATTACCCGTGCCACACAATACCTCTGCCACCGTCATCCCCGGCGCTGGCCATCAGCTTCTGGCGCTGAGCGGGCAGAGAGAAGGCGCTGGAGTGACGGAAGGTTTTTAAAGTCTGCTGCAATGCCGCAATTGGCGGTGCCGAGGATGGCCTGATGATCATCGAAATGCGGACTTATAAGCTCAAGCCCGGCAAGCGTGCCCAGTTCCTGGAGATATTCCGCTCCAAGTCTGTGCCCGCGCACGCGGAAATCGGAATGAAAATCCTGGGCCCGTTCCTCTCCATCGAAGATCCGGACACCTTCTTCTTTATGCGCGGCTTCCCCGACCTGCCTTCGCGCGAGCCTATGAAAGCCAAGTTTTACGAAGGCGAGCTGTGGAAGCGCGAACTGGAGAATGTCCTCATGCCCATGATAGAAAAATACGAAGTCGTGCTGGTGGACGATCCCGAAAACCTGGTTCACTGGTAGGGAAACACGCTAGAATGCGCGCCTGTTACTCCGGTCTCCCTCAACGGGCTCTTCACTTGAAAAAGAGGAATGGAGCAGGCCTGCTCGGTTGAGCTGAAAATGCCCAAATTTCTGATAGCCAGAATAGTCATTATCCTGCTCTTCTCGGTGGTGTTTTACTTCGGAATCGCTGGGTTGAAGTCCGGCGAGATACGATCGAGAGGGTACAAGTTCCACCGCGACGAGAATCCTCTCGGCTATTGGTTCACCGTTTTGACTAGCCTGGTGGGGCCAGTGGCCATCATCTACCTGATGGTGACTCGATGACGGCAGGGAGGCTGCGATGAAGTATTACGCGGTTATTGAGATCGAGATAACAGATCGTAGCTGGGTGGCAGCATACGTCCGGAACGTAACCCGGCTGGTGGAGCAGCATGGCGGCCGCTATCTGGCGCGCACATCCAAAGTCGAGAAAATCGAAGGCCAACGAAAACTGCCTCAGGTATTGGTGATCCTCGAATGGCCGTCGCAGGAGGCCGCCAAGGTGTTCTATGAATCTGATGAGTACCGGCCTTACCGACAGACTCGTACTGCAGGCGCGAGGAGTGAGTCTCTGCTGGCGGCTGGTGAAGACATGACTGGCGCAGCTCGGATCCAGTAATTAGCAAAGTCGGGCATCGCAAGCTGGCAGGCGAGGTCTACTTCGGAATCCAGATCGGGTTGGCGGTGAACAGGCCGGCGCCGAAGCCGACCTGATAGGTTACAAACATCCCGAAGACCAGGCTGATAGCGCCTGCCGCCCATTCAAAGTGCCGGCCCACGTTCACAAAATGTTTTTGCCCGAATGAGAAAGTGGAGGCCATGGCCAGGGTGATCAGCATCATGCCGAGAATCGTTCCCACGCCGAAGATCACCAGGTAGGCCACCGCCCAGCGGGCCGACGGAATCGTGCTCAGCACCAGCAGGGCAATGGCGGCCGAGCCGGCAAGCCCGTGCACAATACCGATCAACAGCGGGCGCACCATGCTGTAGATAGAGGACCGGCCGAACCAGTGATCAAGTCTGGTGACCGGTGTCTCCTGGTGGCTATGCGACGGAGGATTGTCGGGCCGGCTGGCGTGCGCGTGAATGTAGTCGCCGTGCGCGTGGTAATGCACCGTGGGCTTGTGTTCGTGCCGCTGCCCGCCACTGCGCCAGGAAAAGCTGGCCCGCAGGTTGCGAATCCCGAGCACGATCAGCATGAAGCCCACCGCCAGTTCCATGGAGAGCCCCACCCGCGGCGGCAGGGTGATGCGAAACAGAATGAGGACAGAGCCCACGGCAAAGATGGTGACAGTATGCCCCACGCCCCAGGCGGCTCCGATAACAGCGGCGCGTCCCGTCTTATGCTCCCGTGTAACTATGGTGCTGACAGCGATGACGTGGTCGGCGTCGGTAGCGTGTCGCATTCCGAGAAGGAATCCGACCGCCAGAATGGTGAGCAGGCTGATCAACGCACCCTCGTAGGTCTTGCCAAGGTAAATATTGTTGCACATCCGGTTGCCCGCGACAGCAACCAGCACTTGGGACTGTCACCGACGCCTGACTCGCCCTGCGCGCCCGGTCGCCGGGCCCTTCCTGTCACCTCACTGAAACCATTTCCTGCCATCCAACGGCCAAGCCTTCTTTGTCATCGAACCCTCAAATGAGCGCAGACAAGCTCCAGGCAATCGATCCATCTGTGCTCCAAGAGAAGGTTCAGCACCACCGGAGCCTGATCGAAAACACACATAAATATCTTCGTAGGAGCAGACAACTGTGCTCTGACGCCAGAGTCCGCCACAAGCGGTTGCTGGCTCTGCTCGAATGGCTAAGGCAGGATCCTGGAGCCAATACATTCGGGCACAGCGCCTCCAGCCTCTCCAACGAGGCTGACTTCATCAAGAATTCGTAGGGGCTACAATGGTTCGGGCGGCTTCGGTAGACTTACGCAAGACGAGTCAGGACATGAAGATCGCGCAGTTGAAGTTCATCCGGACTGAGCTGTCTGCTGGGATGACGTTTGCTGCCATTGCCCTGGTCCGGAAAGGTGAAGCCCAGGCTCGCAACCGCGCCCGCGCTCGCACCGCTTACAACTCTGCCCTACACTTTCTTGACCGGGTAACCATGACCCGCGAACAGTTAGACGAGGTCCGCGCTCGGTTGGCGTTGCTGAAGCAGCGCCTGCGGACATTAGGGGAGGGGTTTTGAACCGAATCGCCTCCCCGGACGACCTTCCTTCCTTTTCCAATTGCGCCATTCTTCAGCCGTAATCTCCCATATCTCGGCTGGAAGCCGGCCGGACACGTAGTCGCGCTCCAGAGTCGCAATCACATGCATGCCCGTCTTCTCCGAGATTCGCCTGGAAGCGATGTTGGCGACTGCCTTGGGAGCCCGCAAGACTTTGAAGCCAAGAACATCGAACCAATAGTCATTGATGGCTGCGACGGCCTCCGTCATGAGTCCCTGGCCCTGCCAAGGCAGCCCCAACCAGTAGCCACGGTTGTCAAACTCATTTTGGTGAAGGCTGATCTTTCCGATGAGGCGCTCGGGCGATTCCTTCAGGCGCAGGCTCCAATGCCACTCTTCACCTCGCTCCATCGCCGGCAGGACGACATCGCGATACTGCCGCAGAGCCAGACCTTTGGGCCACGGCCACGGAACCACGGCGTTAAGAAATTTGACAATTTCCCACTGGGGAAAGAGGCGTTCCGTTTCCGCCGCATCGGCAAGCTGAAGCGGACGCAAGAAAAGGCGCTTCGTTTCGAGTGGGACGATCACCCCCCTTACAATAGCAAGGGTCCCTCTGCAGCGCACACTGTGAAGGTAGAGTCGTGGCAGAGTTATTCTCACCACCAGGCGCTCCATGAATATCAGGATCGTCGGCGAACCGAAAAGTGCGATTTTGGGATGATTGAGGACAAATCCGCTTTCGTAGATAACAAATTTGCGTTGTTCTCGGTGCAGATTCCTAAAGTACGATATGTCCTGTTCACATTCGTTGAGCGGGAGGATAATGCGGCTCAATGTCCGTCGTTCACCTAAGTTACGTCGCCCTCGGCGTCACGGCTGGAGTCGGCGTCGCTGCACCCGCCCTGTTGTCAATTGCGGCTTGCGCGTGCGAACCGCGTCATGCTGATTCGGCAAGTTTGCAGCATTCGTCCCACCTGACGCCAAGTTCTACTGCATTCCAACTCTTTCTTCATTACAAACTAAGTCTTACTTCTGTAATCATGGTGGTTGGGACGTTCATACTAAACCAAGCCCTGATATATGCGGTTTTAGTTCCTCGTCGGTTGAATACGATCCCTGTAATCCGCACCATCGGTGTGCTCAGCGGAATCGGCTGCGTTTCCGCAGTTCTCGTGGCATTTATGGGCGCTCGCAAAGAGCGTAGAAAGGTGCTTGGCGTCAGCGCACTCTTTTTGGCCTGCTGGGGAATCTTGTTACTTTACGTCGTTTTCATCCGAGTGACTGGCAATGTGGAGTGATTTTAACGAGTGATAAATCCGCTTATCACTCTTTAGGACTTCCACCAGAGGCGGTGCAGATCTGCCTCGACCAGTGCAGAATTGTTTGTAATGTACGTGAAGTTTGTCGCGCATGATGGCGGCACCCTTACCGACATTGAGCAACTCGTGTCAATTATCAGGAACACGAAAAATCGGTGCCCAGGGCCAATCTTCTTAAGCCAGACTTAAGGTTGAATGAGTTTCACTACTGCGGCGTGGTCTGGCCTGAACGCGACTGACGCAGGAGTGGCGGCGCGTAGGTCAGCAAGGAGAATGGAGCAATGCGCAACCTGCTAGCGGCATGCGTGCTTTTACTGGCGGCCTCATTGGCGGCCAGCGCACAACATTACAAAGTCACCGGCAATATTCCTATCGCCGGAGAGGGCGGCTGGGACTACCTCTATGCCGATTCTCCTAACCGGACGCTCTATGTGGCGCATGACACGGTGGTGGACATAGTGAACCTGGACTCTGAAAAGCCGGTGGGGAAGATTTCCGGCATGAAGCACGTTCACGGGATCGCCGTCGCCGAGGGCCTGAACCGGGGTTTTATCAGCGACGGCGGCAGCGGCGAAGTGGTGGTCTTCAATCTGAAGACCCATGCCGTTTTGCAGAAGGTGAAGGCTGGGACCAACCCCGACGGAATCCTTTATGACCCAGCCAGCAAGCGCGTGTTTGCTTTTAACGGCCGGAGCCAGGATGCGACCGCCATTGACGCCGCCACCGGCAAGGTAGCAGGCACCATCGCGCTGGGAGGCAAGCCGGAATTTCCGGCTACGGACGCCAAGGGCGATGTCTACGCCAACATTGAAGACAAGAGCGAAATCGTACGCCTGGATCCGCACACGCTGAAGATCAAACAGCGGTGGTCCATCGCTCCCTGCGAGGAGCCATCCGGCCTCGCCTTTGACGTGCAATCCCGCAGGCTGTTCCCCGTTTGCGACAACAAGTTGATGGCGATAGTGGACGCCGACGGCGGCAAGGTGGTGACTACGGTTCCCATCGGCGAGGGGCCGGACGCGGCGGCCTACGATGCCGCCCGTAAGCTGGCTTTCTCCTCCAACGGCCACGATGGCACGCTGACGGTTGTTAAACAGGAGAGCGCCGACAAATACATGGTGGTGCAAACCCTGACCACTGAGAAGAGCGCCCGCACCATGGCGCTGGACAGCAAGACTCACAAGATCTACCTGGCTGCGGCCAAGCTGGGGCCCCCGCCGCCGCCTACCAAAGAGCATCCGCACCCCTATCCAAGCATTGTGTCGGGGACATTTCATCTGGTAGTGGTCTCGCCCCAGTAGCGCGGGCGGTTATAAGAGAAAGACGATTCAGTGACCTCTGCGCTGTCGGGCGTCTTCATTCCACTCGGATCTCGACAACGGCAAGGCAGTAGCCTGCCTACCGGTCTGTGCATGGCAAGCGCACCAGACTTTGATATATTGGCCGGGCATTTTGAAGGACTTGGAGTGGTGTGTGTACAAGACGATTCGCACCTCCCGGCTGTATGAGCAGATCGTAAAACAGATCGAAGACTCGGTTTTGAAGGGCATCCTCAAACCTGGCGACCAACTGTCGTCAGAGCGCGAGCTGGCAGAGCAATTTGGCGTTAGCCGTACGGCGGTTCGCGAGGCCATCAAGGCGCTGGGCGAGAAGGGCCTGGTAGAGTCTTATTCCGGGCGCGGAACCTTCATCACGAACGGCACCTCCCACGCTATCCGGCAATCGCTCGACCTGATGATAAAGATCGGGCAGGCGGAAGGCTCGGGCCACCTGGCAGAGGTGCGTGACATCCTGGAGCCGGAGATCGCGGCCCTGGCAGCGGCGCGCGCCGAGGAGCAGCACCTGGCCAGTTTGCGCGAGGCCGTCACCGTGATGGATGAAGCCAAGAGCGATGCGGAGGCCTTTATTGAGGCTGACCTCGACTTCCATCTTGCCCTGGCCGAAGCGGCCGCCAACCCGCTGATTCTTTCCCTCATAGATTCCATCGTGGGTTTGCTGCGGGAGCAGCGCCTGCGCATTTTCCAGACGGATGGCGGCCCGGAGCGCGGCCAGTACCATCACAAGCGCATCCTGAAAGCCATCGAAAATCACGATTCCGAACGTGCACGGCAGTGCATGCGCGCCCACCTCAAACAGGTCCGCAATGACTCTGGCGCCGACTCCTCTGCCCGCCATTAGTCAAGGGGGTCAGGCCCGCTGGACGGTCTTCGTTAGCACTCGCGCCACCTCCCCAACTGGCAAAGGTCGGCTACCAAGCCCAAAAATTGGTACTATCCGGGAAGGTCATGAGCCGCGCCGCTAATTCCTCCGAACCCGCCTGGGCTTCGGCGCTGCCCGCCGCTGCGGAAGAGCTCTTTCCCCAGTGTGACGGGCAGCGGTTCGGAATCACCATTGCCGGCTTGCGCGACATCCTTCACCAGGTCGGCTGCAAGTACCTTTCTCCCAGCGACTCCCCTGCCGAGGCCCGCCGTCTGTTTGCAGCGCTCCACCTGCAGGAACTGGTACTGGCGCGCGCCTGCGCGTCTGGCCATGAGGCTGCGTGGGAGACGTTTCTCCTTCGCTATCGCGAGAAGCTGTATTCGGCCGCTTACCACATCGCCCGGGAAGACTCGGCTGCTCGCGAACTGGCCGACTCGCTCTATGCTGATCTGTTTGGCACGGCGGTGCGCGAAGGCAAGCGTGTTTGCAAGCTGGACTTCTACACCGGCCGTGGTTCGCTGGAGGGTTGGCTGCGCACGGTGCTCGCGCAGGAGTACATCAACCGCTACCGCACCCAAAAACGCCTGGTCAGCCTGGAAGAACAGGCCGAAGCGGGCGAGCAGTATCCCGCGCCTGCCGACGAACCGCAGGCGGCAGTGGACGCGCGGTTGCCAAGCGCGGTGGACGAGGCTCTCCGCGGCCTCACAGCAGAAGAGCGCTTTCTGCTCGCTTCCTACTATCTCGACCAACGCACCCTGGCCGAGGTGGGAAGAGCCCTGGGCATTCATGCTTCCAATGTGAGCCGGCGGTTGGAAAAGCTGGCGTCGGGGCTGGGGGAACGCATCCGTAACTCGCTGCAGAAGCAAGGGTTGGACCGGCGTCAGGCGGAAGAACTGATGACAGTGGACGTCCGTGACCTGCAGGTGAATATTCGTGCTCACCTGGCGCAAAAACCGTCGCCTAAACCGTTCTCCGAACAGAAGGCGGAAGCGCACAGCGGGGAGGGAGAAGGGTAGCAGTGTCTGAGCTGCCAAAAATCGTGTTGCAGCGATTGCGGGCATCCGCCGTCCAGGGGGAGCACCCCTCGGCCGACTTGCTGGCGGCTTTCGCGGAGCAGGGCTTGGCCGGAGCCGAGCGTGAGAAGTTGCTGGCCCATCTGGCGGCCTGCGAGCAGTGCCGCGAAGTGGTGTGGTTCGCCATGCCAGAGGGTGAAGCCGAGAAGCAGGTCGTGGTCAGTGCCGCCTCAGGGAGGTGGTTCTGGTCGTCGGCCTGGCGCTGGGCGGGAATCGCCGCGGGCATCGTCGTTATTGCGGGTGTGGCCATGCTCTTCCGTGGTGGCCCGGGGCCGGCCGGAGAGAAAGTTGCTTCGGTCCCCCAGCCGCCGCCGGCTGCCCTGAAGCGCGATACCCAGGCGTTTGATGCCAAGCAGGTCCCCGCTCCTTCGCGGGAAGTGAATTTGGACGCCGAAAACGCCCTGCCGAAAACCGCGACCGGGGAACGTCTGCAGGCAAAGGACATGCGGCGAAAAGCGATGCCTTTGTCCGGCGAGCCGGTGACCGCCAATAAGATAACTGCGCAAAGCACGCAGGCGAAATTGGCGGACGACTCTTCGAGCAGCACTGCAGCGCTCGCTGCGAGCGCTCCGGCCCCAGTGTCCCCCGTTGCCTCAAAGCCGAATGCTCCCGCACCTTTTGCCGCCAAGACCGCCCCCCCTGCCTCGGCAGCCGAACCAGGCGTAACGATCGCGTCCGATATCCCCGCACGCGCCCTGGGCAAGAAGAAGCTGGCGCCACCCACGCGCTGGATGCTCTCCGCTGATGGCACTCTGATGCGTTCTACTGATGCCGGTAAGAATTGGCAAGGCCTGCCTTTTGAGAACAACATAATTTTCCATGCCGTGGCCGTGATCGGACCCAGAGTGTGGGTGGGCGGCCAGGGGGGCGCGCTTTACTACAGCTCCGACGATGGCAGCCGGTGGCAGAGCCTTGCCCCTTCCGTCGCGGGCGTGGCTCTCAGCGAAGACATCACCAGCCTGGCGTTTCAAGATCCCCTGCATGGCAGCCTGACTACCGCCGGCGGCCAGACTTGGACCACCTCCGACGGCGGCCATTCCTGGCAGAAACAGCAGTAGCCGCAACCTGGAACCCACAAAACGTGCTAAAAGTATTGTCTTTCCTTTTGCTGCGAGGCCTCCCATGTCTGCCGCCAGGAAAACTTTGAATGTTGCCATGATCGGCCAGGGCTTTATGGGCCGGGCCCACTCCAATGCATTTCATCAGGTGGGACACTTCTTCGATTCACCCTTCGAACTGCGACGCAAGGTGATTTGCGGGCGCAACCGCGAAACGCTGGACGCCATGGCGGCGCGCTGGGGTTGGGATGAAACCGCCACCGAGTGGCAATCCGTGGTGGAGCGCAAAGACATTGACGTGGTGGATGTAGCTACGCCCAACAATCTGCACGCGCCGATGGCGATTGCTGCGGCGAAGGCGGGAAAGATTCTGCTGTGCGAGAAGCCGCTGGCCATGTCGGTGGCCGAAGCGGAGCATATGGCTTCGGCGGCCCGCAAAGTCCCCAACCTGGTGTGGTTCAACTATCGCCGCGTGCCGGCGGTCGCTTTGGCCAAACGCATGATGGAAGAGGGCCGCCTGGGCCAGATCTATCACTACCGGGCGGTTTACC
>DASYWT010000035.1:0-1868 GCA_035935775.1 Terriglobales bacterium | reverse complement strand
TCTGCAGCCTTTGAAACTCGAAACCTGAAACTCGCAACTTGAAGCCTTGAACTTTTGCCTTTTGAAACGTTCAAACCTTTCCTCCCCCTTCTGGTTAACTCCAGCCCCGGTAAGGGCCGCAATCCTGGGCTAGAATATGTCCTTAGGCTTGTCCGTCGTTTCCTGTAAAGAGGCTTCTCTTGACTGAGATTTTAGGGCGCTTGCCACCCTTGTCGCTGATGTCGGTAATTGACATCCTGTTGGTGGCAGTGCTCATTTATCAGTTCCTGGTGCTGATTCGCGGCACGCGAGCCGCGCCTATGCTGGTGGGTGTGGGCGTGCTGGCCCTCATTTTCTGGCTGGCGCGACTGGGCGAGTTGAGGACCATTGACTGGCTCTGGCGCAACTTTTTGCCCTACGCGATTTTTGCCGTCATCGTTGTTTTCACCCCTGAAATTCGCCATCTACTGGCCAAGTTGGGCCGAAGTTTTGTCTTCACCCGTGCTTCGCAATCGGCCGCCGCGGAAGCCTACGACGACATCGTGCTGGCGGCTAACCTGTTTTCCCAGAACCAAACTGGCGCCCTGATCGTGATCGAACGCGAAATCGGCCTGCGCACCCACATTGAGAGCGGCGTGCCCCTCGATGCGCGCCTCTCCTACGACCTGCTGGCCACCATATTCCGTCCCAGCGCCCCTCTGCACGACGGGGCTGTGATCGTGCAAAAGGACCGCATCGCGGCCGCAGCCTGCTTTCTGCCGCTGTCCATGAATCCGGTAATCTCCAACCAGCTTGGCACCCGCCACCGCGCCGCCATCGGCATCACCGAAGAAACCGATGCTATCGCCGTCGTGGTGTCGGAGGAAACCGGCGCGACCGGCCTGGCGGTGGGGGGCAAGATTGAGCGCGACCTCACCGCGGAAGAATTGCGCCAGCGCCTCAGCCAGCTCTTGCACCGCTACGTGCCGGCCACAGCGCTGCCCACACCCATGACCAACGGTGCGGTACTGGAGGCTAACCCGGCCGCTGCTCCCGCCTCGCGCGGGATTTCCTCCAAATCGCCGCAGTCCAGCTTCAACCCCGAGGTAGAACGCTAGGACATGAGCTTCCTGCGCCGCTTCGTGCTCCACAACATCGGTTTGAAACTGTTTTCCCTGCTGATGGCGGTTCTTCTGTGGGTAGGGGTGTCGCAGTACTACCAGGGGCGCGGAGAAGAAGTTCTGTGGGAGACTCACATTGATTTGCACAGCCCGCCGCAGAATCTCGAAGTCAGCTCAGTATCCTCGCCGAAAGCGAAACTATGGCTGAGCGGCCCCTCGCGGATCGTGGATCATATGGGCCCTAACAGTGTACGGGTGGGGCTTGATCTCGCCAATGCTCAGCCCGGCGAGCGCGCGTATCCCTTGAGCAGCCGAAACGTAGACGTGCCCGCGGGAGTGCGCATCCGGCACATTGATCCGGAGCAGGTGCAAATTCGTCTGGATTTTCGCAAGAGCCGAGTGGTAGAGGTACGCCCCCGGGTGGTGGGTCGGTTGGCTTCCGGCCTTGTCATCACCAGCGTGCTGGCAGATCCTTCCCGGATCACGGTTGCGGGCCCGGCCAGACAGGTGGACCTGGTGGACTCGGTGCTCACCGACCCCGTGGATGCCACCGGCCTTCTGAGCGAGCACACCTTTACCACCAATGTTTCTGTTTCAGATCCGATGGTACAGGTAGTCAATCCACAACCTGTGCGGGTTACGGTATTCGTGGGAAAATCATCTCAGCGCCGCGATTGAGTGGCCGCGCGGCTTCCCCCGTCGCAGGTTAGAGACTCCCCACCGCACGACGATTTGAGGTAACTAAATAACGTGGCACGACAACTGTTTGGTACCGACGGCATTCGCGGC
>DASYWT010000034.1:0-8946 GCA_035935775.1 Terriglobales bacterium | reverse complement strand
AGCGGGCCTAATTTTCTTTTATCCCAGCAATCAGCCGCACTACGGTCACCGCGGTGAGCTGATTGAACTGGTGCTGTTCCTGCTGCTTGCACTGCTGGTGTGCTGGTTCAATGCGGCGCTTCGTTCGCTGCAGGAGGCTTTAATGCATTCGGAGTCAAATTTCCGGTCCCTGGTCCACAACGCCCCGGTGGGAATCTGCCGCTGCGCTCGCGACGGCACCATCCTGCAGGTGAACCCGGCGCTGCTGATGATGCTGGGCTATGTTTCGCCGTCGGAACTGCTGGGGCGTAACCTGCTGGCTGACCTGTACACCGACCGCCAGCGCTCGGCCGACCTGGAACGAAACTTCGGCTCTGACCGGCACTTTCACGATATGGAAGCGGAATGGCAGCACCGCCACGGGAAGCCGATCGTAGTACGGCTTTCGGGGCGGCCGGTCACCGATGACGTTGTTCGTTCCTACGAACTGGTGGCGGAAGACATCACCGAGCAGCGCATGCTGGAACAGCAGTTCCGCCAGGCGCAGAAGATGGAAGCCATTGGCCGGCTGGCGGGCGGCATAGCTCACGACTTCAACAACCTGCTGATGGTGATTTCCGGGTACACGCAGATGCTGATGGAGGAACTGAAAAGCGAGTCGCCGCTGCGCAAGGCGGCGACAGAGATCGAAAAGGCCGCTGACCGGGCGGCGTCGCTGACGCGGCAGTTGCTGGCTTTCAGCCGCAAGCAGGTGCTCTCGCCTAAGGTGCTCGACCTGAACGCCCTGGTGCTCGACAATCTGAAGATGTTGCCACGCCTGATCGGCGAAGACATCGAGGTGGTCAACCTTGCGGGCAGCGACCTGGGCCGCATCAAGGCCGATCCCGGGCAACTGGCGCAGGTCATCCTGAACCTGGCGGTAAACGCGCGGGACGCCATGCCGCAGGGCGGCAAAATCATCCTTGAAACTACCAACATTACCCTGGATGAGAGCTACACCCAGAAACGCAGCTCCATGCCGGCGGGCGACTATGTGATGCTTGCCATCAGCGACACCGGCGCGGGTATGGATGCGGATACGCAATCCCATATCTTTGAGCCGTTTTTCACCACTAAGGGGCAACAGGGCACTGGTCTGGGACTCTCGACCGTGTACGGCATCGTCAAGCAGAGCGGTGGATTTATCTGGGTTTACAGCGAGCCAGGGCAGGGCACTACGTTCAAGATCTACTTTCCGCGGGTAACGGAACCGGAAGCGCCCATCGAGGTGGCAGCTCCCAGCAAGAAAGCGGCGGGTGGCAGGGAGACCGTTCTGCTGGTGGAAGACGAGCCTACGCTGCGCGAACTGGTGCGGCGCTTCCTGGAGCGGCAGGAGTACACGGTGCTGGAGGCGGAGGGGGGCCGCGCCGCGCTGGACATCGTGGCCCAATACACCGGCCGGATCCACCTGCTGCTCACCGACATCGTGATGCCCGACATGAACGGGCGGGAACTGGCGAGGCGGTTGCTGCGCTTGCGCCCGGGAACGCCGGTTATCTACATGTCGGGCTACACGGAACGGACCATCCAGCAGAACGGCGAGCTGGAACCAGGGCTGGCCTTCCTGCAGAAACCTTTCACGGAAGAAGTACTGGCAGAGAAAGTACGCGCCGTGCTGGAAAGCAGGGAGCGACAACCGCGGGAACTGGGCCTGGAAAAAGGGCAGATGCAGCTATGGGCCGAGGACCGCGCCCCGCGGCTGCCGGTGCGTTTGCCATTGCGCTATCGCCTGCCGGGCGAAATGCGCTGGCGCCAGGGCACCACTCAGAATGTGAGCCGCTCCGGTGTTCTGTTTCATGCCGAGCAGTCTCTGCAGCCACGGTCCGAACTGGAAATCAACCTGGTTTTGCCCATTGAAATAGAAGGCATCGGAGGAGCCGAGGTGCTGTGCCGCGGAGAAGTGGTGCGCATTGCGCAGCCCCACGAAACTGACGTGAGCCCAGCTCTGGCGGCCAGGTTCCTGGAATATCGTCTGCTCAGCCGCACCCCACCGGCGCGGGCGTGAATCTCGCCACGACTCCGGCCCGCGAAGCGGGACAAGTCCTGCTCCGCGGCTGGGGCGTGCTAAATTGAAGGTTCATGTCCGCGCCCAATTCCGCCTTTGTCCGGGCCTGCAAAGGCCAAGCTACGCCGATTACGCCGGTGTGGTTCATGCGCCAGGCCGGACGGTATATGGCGGAATACCGCGCCGTGCGCAAACATCATAGCCTGCTGGAAATCTGCAAAAGGCCGGTGCTAGCGGCGGAAGTTACCATCACCGCAGCGGAAGCTTTGGGCGTGGATGCGGCCATCATCTTCGCCGACCTGTTGCTGCCCTTCGAGGTGATGGGCCTCAAGTTTCATTTCGCCAGCGGCGAGGGCCCGGTGATCGAGGCGCCGCTGCGCGGCCCTAAAGAGATAAAGCGGCTGCGCGTGGATGGCGCTGACGGGCTCTCCTATGTTTCCGAAGCCGTGAGGCTGGTGGTCCGGCACTTTGGCGAAAAGCTGCCGGTCATCGGTTTTTGCGGCGCTCCCTTTACTTTGGCGAGCTATATGGTGGAGGGCCGCGGGTCGCGGAATTACGCGGAAACCAAGAAGTTGATGTACCGCGAGCCCGAGGCTTGGGATGAGCTGATGCGCAAGCTGGTAGCGGTGCTGAGCGAATATTCGGCGCAGCAGGCACAGGCCGGGGCAGACGTGATCCAGATTTTCGACAGCTGGGCAGGCTGCCTTTCGCCGGATGACTACCGGCAATACGTGCTCCCCCGCACCACTGAACTGGTGCGCAATGTGCAGCAGGCGGGAGTGCCGGTGATTTACTTCGGCACCGATACCGCCACGCTCCTGCCGGCCATGAAGGAGACGGGCGCCGAGGTGATCGGCGTGGACTGGCGCATTTCTCTCGACGATGCCTGGGCGAGCCTGGAGTATCGAGGCGCGGTACAGGGCAATCTGGATCCCGTGGCTCTGTTCGCGAACTGGAAAGACCTGCGCGCCCGGGCCGAGGAAGTGTTGCGGCGCGCGGGAGGGCGCCCGGGGCACATTTTCAATCTGGGCCACGGCATTCTGCCGGACACACCGGTGGAGAACGTTCGCGCCCTGGCGCGTTTTGTTCATGAGCATTCCGCCAAGGCGGCGACGGTTACTAAATAAGGAACGGTTTTGGATATCCGCTCACACACTGACAAGACCGCGGTGCTGCTGCTGGCGCACGGCACACCCGAGAGTGTGGATGGCGTGCCGGAATTTCTGCTCAAGGTAACCGGAGGACGGCCGCTGCCGCCGCAGGTGGTGGAGGAAATCCAGCACCGCTATCGCCTGATCGGACGCTCGCCCCTGACGGAATACACGATGAAGCAGGCGGAGGCTCTCTCGCGCGAACTGAAATTGCGGGTGTACGTGGGCATGCGCAACTGGAAGCCGTTCATCGCCGATGCGGTGCATCGCATGGCCGCCGATGGCGTGCAGCGCGCCATCGCCATTTGCCTGGCGCCGCACGACTCGCGCACCAGCGTGGGGCTTTACCGCAAGGCAGTGCTCGGCGAGGGAGCGCAACCGCCCTTCCAGGTGGAGTTCATTGACAACTGGCACGACCATCCCCTGCTGGCGCGCGCCTTCGCGGAGAAGCTGCGCGCAGGATGGGAGCGCGCCTGCCGGGAAATGGGGGCGCGCGTGCCGGTGATCTTCACCGCGCATAGCGTTCCGCAGCGAACCATTGCGGAAGGCGATCCTTATGAACAGCAGGCCCGCGAAACCGCGGCGCTGGTCGCCGTGGAGGTGCCCACACTCACAATGGATGACTGGACATTCGCGTTTCAGAGCCAGGGCATGTCGGGCGGCGCCTGGTTGGGGCCGACGGTGGAGGAGACAATTCTGCAACTGAAGGCCAAGGGGCGGGGTGGAGTTTTTATTCAACCCATTGGTTTTCTTTGCGACCACGTGGAGGTGCTTTACGACGTGGACATCATGTTCCGCGAGTTCGCAGAAAAGAACGGCGTGCGGCTATGGCGGGCGGAATCGCTGAATGATTCGCCTATCCTGATCGCGGCGCTGGCGGATGTGGCGCGGTCGCGGTTGGGGACGGGGGAGCCGGATCGGGGAGTCGTGCAGATTAGGGTGCAATAAGTGCCCGGCCTCTGACGGCTGTCGAGATGGCATCCTGAGGCTCCAGGTTCCCTAATGCGGCGACAGTTCCGTTTCTAGTACGGCGGATGGCGCCAGGAGAAATCAGCCCGAAGGGCGAAACAGGTTTTAGCCCAGAGCATGAGCCCTGGGTAGGCGGAAAAGAATTTTTTCGAGCCCCATAGGGGCGGCACAGTTCATCTGCGCTGCACGCCAGATCCTTCGGGCCGGAAGGCCCTCAGGATGACGCCGGCGATGAACGCAGAGGGCGCCGAAAGCGCTCGGGATGGCGCCGGCAAATTTTAATGCGACGGATTGCCATTATCGGCGGGGGAATTTCAGGGCTGAGCGCCGCGTTCTACCTGGAGCAGCAGCGCCGGGCGGGAGCGCCGCTCGAATATGTGTTGTTCGAACTGACTCCGCGCCTGGGCGGCTCCCTGCAGACCGACCGTGCTGACGGCTGCCTGATTGAGGCTGGGCCTGATTCTTTTTTGACCGAAAAACCCTGGGCGGCTGATTTGTGCCGTGAACTGGGAATTGCCGGCCAACTGATCGGCTCAAATGATGCCGACCGCAAGACTTACATTCTGGTCAAAGGCAGGCTAGTGCCCATTCCTGACGGGCTGATGTTCATGGTGCCGACCAGGATTCTGCCCGTCGTTTTCTCGCCCTTGTTTTCGCTCGGCACCAAGGTCCGCATGGCGCGGGAGTGGTTCCATCCGCCGCGCCCCGCCGCTGGCGACGAAACCGTGGTTGCGCTGGTGCAGCGCCACTACGGGCCGGAGATGGTGGACCGGCTCGCCGACCCGCTGCTTTCTGGGGTGTACGGCGGGGAGGCTTCCGGGTTGAGCGTGCGCGCCGTGCTGCCGCGCTTTGCCGAGATGGAAGCGAAACACGGGAGCCTGGGTCGGGGCATGCTGGCGGCGCGCAAGCGTATGGCCAGCAGCAAGGCTCCGCCGCGCCCCCTGTTCACTTCCCTGAAAGACGGCATGCAGCAACTGGTGGATTCCATTCTGGCGCGACTGCCGCAGGAGTTGCTGCGCACTGGGAACACGGTGCGCGAACTGCGGCGCGAGGGCAGTTCGTGGCTGGTCGTGGTGGAGAATACCGGCAGTGAGCGTTTCGATTCCGTGATTGTAGCCACGCCGGCGCCAGTTGCGGGAGCGCTGCTCGCCTCGATTCAAGCGGAATTGGCAAGGGAATTGAGCGCCATCGCTTACAGTTCTTCAGTGACCGTCACCCTGGGTTACGAGCGTGCCGGGCTGCGATTGCCGCCGGGGTTTGGTTTCCTGGGGCCGCGCAGCGAAGGCAAGCGCATGCTGGCCTGCACTTTCGTACACAACAAGTTTCCCCACCGTGCGCCACGCGATCGCGCTTTGCTTCGCTGTTTTTTGGGAGGGGCGCGGGATGAAGAGATTCTTGGCTGGCCCCAGCAGCAGATTGAGGCCGTCGTGCGCAAGGAACTGCGCGACATCTTGTGGCTCACCGCACAGCCGCTCTTCTGCCGCGTTTACAAGTGGAAGGGCGCCATGGCGCAGTACGGCGTGGGGCATCTGGAACGCCTGGAGCGCATCGAGCGCCTGCGGCAGCAATTGCCGGGGCTGGCGCTGGCGGGGAACGGGTATCGCGGCATAGGTGTGCCGGACTGCATCCGCTCAGGGAAGGACGCTGCGATGGCGGCCGCCGGCGCGGAAGTGTGTGCGTGAATTTCGCGGCTGAACCAGAGGCCCGACGAGTCAGAGCCCCGACGCTTGGTCACTCCACGAACATGCAGTCGCCGTAGGAGTAGAAGCGGTAGCGCTGCTCGACCGCGTGGCGGTAAGCAGCGAGCACGCGATCGCGTCCGGCGAAGGCACATACCAGCATCAACAAGGTTGATTTCGGCAGGTGAAAGTTGGTGAGCAAGGCGCCCACCACCCGGAACTGGTATCCCGGGTAGATAAAAAGGTCAGCTTCGCCGGCGCCCGCCCGGACCTGGCGGTCTGCGTCCGTTCCCGCAACATACTCCAGGGTGCGAACGGTGGTGGTACCCACGGCCACCACTCGCCGCCCGGCCTGCAGCGCGGCGTTGATGACCGCAGCGGAGTGCGGCGAGATGGAATACCACTCACGGTGCAACTTGTGCTGCTCTACCGCCTCCGCATGCACCGGTTGGAAGGTTCCGAGACCGACGTGCAGAGTAATTTCAGCGGTTTCAATGCCACGTTGCCGCAGGCGGCCGAATATTTCGGGAGTGAAGTGCAAGCCGGCAGTAGGCGCGGCAACGGAGCCACGCTCGCTCGCGTACACAGTCTGGTAGCGCTCGCGGTCTTCGATTTGGTCCTGGCGGTCAATGTAGGGCGGCAGGGGCACATGCCCCAGGCTTTCGATCAGGCGAAAAAAATCTTCAACCGGAGCAAAGCGGATGGTGCGCTCGCCAAAGCTGCCGCGGGCCATGACCTCCGCCTGAAGCTCGCGACCCTCGCCAAACCATAGCTTCTCCCCCACCCCAATTTTTCGGCCGGGATGGACCAGGCATTCCCAGACGTTGGGCTCCGACGAGACCTGCTTTGTAAGCAAGACCTCGACCTTGCCCTGCAGGAATTCGCCGGCCCCCGGGTTCCGGGAGCTAACCGACTGGGCCCGAGCGCCGGAGCGGTGTCCATAGAGGCGAGCGGGGAAGACCTTTGTATTGTTCAAAACCAGCAGGTCATCCGGACGGAGAAGCTCGGGGAAGTCGCGGAAGCTTCGGTCATGCCATTCGCCGGCGGCTCGATCCAGATGTAACAGCCGGGAAGCAGCCCGGTCGGGCAGAGGCTGCTGTGCGATCAACTCCGGTGGGAGGTGGTAGTCAAAATCGGCGACGAGCACATATCAGATTACAGGAGCCGCAGGCCCGGGGGCGCTCCCCAACAGCACGTTGGAGCAGGCCGCTAGCGGAGGTTGCCCCCACCATTAGAATCACAGATTCGGAGGCGCCCACTTTTCCTCAACATACATTTCTGTAAACAAGCGTAAAGCGGGATTGCCGCATCCCCAATGCCTGCTGTACCATACAGCCACATCTGGGCCGCAGACCGCCGCGTCAACCCCCCTGGTCCCATGAAGAGCGAACAGCAGCACCGGCAAGAAATTGTCCGCATCGGCAGGATGATTCACGAGCGCGGCTATGTGGCGGCCACCGACGGCAATCTCTCGGTGCGGCTGAGCCCAGGACGCATCCTCGTCACCCCGACCGCCATGTCCAAGGGCCTGATGAAGCCCGCCGACCTGATTGTGGTGGACTCCGAAGGCAAGAAGCTGCGCGGTAAGCGCGACGTTTCAAGCGAGATCGCGATGCACCTGCTGATCTACCGCCTGCGGGACGACGTGAATGCCATCGTGCATGCGCACCCGCCCACGGCAACCGGATATGCCGCCGCTGCCCAACCTCTCAATCCAGCCCTGCTCTCAGAGGTGGTGATCGCCCTGGAGGACATTCCGCTGGCGGAGTATGGCACTCCGGGCACGAGCGAGCTTTGCGACACACTGGCGCCGCTGATTCCGCGGTATCGGGCGATCCTCATGTCCAACCATGGGGTGGTGACTTACGGCGAAGACCTGCTTACCGCGTACATGCACATGGAAACGGTGGAACACTTTGCCAAAGTGGCCCTGGTGGCCCACATGCTGGGACGGCAGCACCTGCTCAGCGACGAGGACATGCGCAAGCTGGCTACGGCGCGCGAGAAGTACGGCAGCGGCAACCATTCCCATAAGAATGGCGGTGGCAGAACGCCGGAAGCGAAGGGCAATGGGAAGGAAGCGGTCGCCGCAGCGCGGAAACGGTAACCTCTGAAACCAAAACCGCAGAGGACGCAGAGTACGCCGAGGTTTAGAGGATTTATGAATCATTACCCCGGCGTCCTTGGCGTCCTCGGCGGTTTTCATTCATGCCGGGGATAGTCGCCTTACTCCCCTCCTATCCGAAAGCGCATGCCGGCGCGGAAGTTGAATCCTAAGGCGGGATAACCAGCGGCTTCCTCGTAGCGGCGGTCAAACAGATTCCCGACATTGAGATAAGCGGTCATGTGGCTGGTGAGCGCGTACCAGCCGCCCAGGTCCACGCGGCCGTAGCCGGCGGTGTGATTTACCGGAGGCAGAAGGCCGAGGAAATCGGAGTCCACGCGTCTGCCGAGGAAGGTGCCGCCAATCTGTCCGCCCCAGCGATGGCTGGAGTAGTTGAGCAGAACATTGCCCGCGTGCTTGGGCCGCCGGATCAGGGGACGACCGGTGGCCAGCAGCGGGTCGCAGAAATTCTGCACCGTGCACAGCGGCGCCGCCAGGATCTGGGTGGAGGTGTAGGTGTAGGAAGAATCGAGCGACAGGCGCGACCGGAGGCGAGCGTGAAACTCCGTTTCAGCGCCCTGGGCCAGGGATTTGTTCACATTCACGTACTGGCCGACAAATGTTACCGGGTTGGTGGCGAACTCAATCTGTCGGCGGAAAATGTTGTGGAAATAGGTGGCCGCGAACACGAACCTTCCGCCCACTAAACGCTGCTCAATGCCGGCATCGAAGGCGCGGTTCTCCTCCGCCTTCAGGCTGGGATTGGGAATGACAAAAGCCCCGGCGGCAAAGGCCTCTTCCAGCAGCGGTTCCTTGATGCCGGTGGCGAAGGACGCGCGCAGCCGCGTACCGGAAAAGAATTGACCGCCACGCAGCAACAAATAGCTGGGAGCTATCCGCGGAACCACGACGTTACCAAAGCTGCCATTATGGGTGAAGCGCAGCCCCGCCACCAGCGAGGCACGACCCCTGGTGACCAGTTGCTGGGCATACAGGTCGTGGTTGAGGCGCAGCCCGTGG
>DASYWT010000033.1:0-10084 GCA_035935775.1 Terriglobales bacterium | reverse complement strand
CTTCCGCCGCAGCATCTGCTGCCGGCGCTGCAGGCCCATCGCCGTTCTTGCTCGCCCTCGCTGCGGCCTGCGATTCTTCGCTTCCTGTGCCGTTCTCCAGCGTGCGGCTGGCTTCCAGCAGTGAATTGGCGTCGAGTCCGTGTTCTTCCCGGTAGTGCTCCAGTGACATCTTGCCGTCGTACCACGCCCAGTTCATGGGGTAGGTATCGGGATCAAAGAACACCTGGTAGAAGTGCCAAGCTACAATGGCCAGCGTGGCCAGCACGGCTTCATAAAAGTGCACGGCCGAGGCCACATCCAGCCACCAGCGCGGAATCAGGTCGCCAACCGTAACCTTCGCCCACAGCATGATGCCGGTGGTCGCCATGATCACCATGCCCCACACCAGAGCCCAGTACTCGGCTTTTTCGGCGTAGTTGAAGCGGGCGAATTGCGGCCTCTCGGAACGAAACCCCAGGTGGTAGGCAACGTTCTCAATCACATCGTGGGCATCTTTCATCCCCGGGAGGAAATCGTGCAGCAGGCGCCGGCCCTCCCGGTTCACCACGGCATAAACCATGTGGTAGAGGCCAAGTGAAATGAGCACCACCGCCGCCACCCGGTGCACGATGCCGCGCACCTTCTCTCCGCCCACCAGGGCGGCAAACCAGGAGTCGGGGAACTTGAGCGCGAACCCTGTGATCACCAGCACAAAGAAGCTGGTCAGCAGGATCAGGTGCTGCACACGCTGATTGGGGCTCATGCGTACCAGCACGCGGTGTTCCGCTTTGCGCCGCGCTACAGCTTTCCTCCGCCAGATCAGGAAGTTGTGCGCCAGCATGGCTCCGATGACTGCCAGGATCATGCTGATGTAGAAGCGCCGCACCCAGCGCACCGCCACGCTGCCGGTATCCGCCGAAAGCGGCGCGTCCACGTGCACCCGGGCGAGCACGAACTTTTCCGTGACGCCAGGATGGCACTGGCCGCAGGTCTTCACCAGGTTGGCGCGATTGATGGTAGACCGCGGGTCGGACGAGGGCAGGATGTTGTGCACTCCGTGGCAACTGGCGCAGTTAGCGACTACCTGTGAACCCAGGCGGGAAGCCAGCCCGTGATAGCTGTCCATGTAAGTGCTTACCCGATGCGCAGGCACGCCGAACTCCTGCGTCAGGCGCACGCCTTCATGGCAGCGCGCGCAGGTGGCTTGGGCCACCGATTGCGCGGACACGGTAGAGCTGGGGTCCAGCGGCGCCTTGATGGAGTGGATGCCGTGGCAATCGGTGCAAACCGGGGCTTGCCAGTTGCCGCGCGCGATCGCCTGCCCGTGGATGCTCTCGCTGTAGGCCTTCTTCACATTGCCGTGGCACTGGGCGCAGGTGTTGGGCACATTGAACTTGAAGATCGGCGACTTGGGATCGCCCGCGGTGCGAATGTCGTGGCTGCCGTGGCAGTCGGTGCATACGGCCGCTTTTTCCGAACCTGCAGCAACTGCGCGCCCGTGCACGCTCTCCTGGTAGGAAGCAAAAGGCTGGGCGCTGTGCCCGCTTGCCTCCATAACAAACTTCTGGCCATGGCAGGCGCCGCAGGTGGCGGGAATATTGGTGCGGTGCACGCGGGAAGCGGGATCGCTGGCGGGCACAATTTCATGCGGGCTACCGTGGCAATCCACGCAGCGCGCCGCCCGCGTATCGCCTTTCTTCAGCGCCGCCGCGTGGAAGCCGCTGTCGTAGGCGGCTTGCTGGTCGGCGTGGCAGGTGGCGCAAACCGGTTTGGCGGGCGTGGCTTCATGCGGCACAGACTTCACGTCGCTGTGGCAATCCGTACAACCGAAAGCACTGTGCACCGAGCCCTGGAACTTCTTGTCGTCTACATAGAGGCTGAGTTGCTTGCCGTTTTCTTCCTTGCTCAGTGTGTTGTCGCCATGGCAGGCGAGGCAATCGGCATTGCTCAGTTTCTGGCTGGAGGAAATGCGGGTTAGTAAGAGCACCAGGACAGCCAGCGTCCAAATTCCGAAGCGCAAAGGGCGAAGGCGAAGAACGCCAGAGTGCATGGAACTGACCTCCTCCAGTCGGTCAGCCTTACCCTTTATTGTTCGCTGATTGGCACACTCCACCGCAGTGAGTGTCCTCACTCGCGCCTGTGACCGGGGTCACTAAACGGTAGTAACTACTGCCTTTCGGAACGTTGATTGGCTAGCAGGGGCGGTGCCCCGGGAGGTTTTCTCCGCCGACGCTATCTGGGCTGTTCTGATTTTGACTATGGAAAAAGACCTTATCATTACAATTCTTTACAATCCTTTTCAAACGTCCCCCACTGGGTGGACGTCTATTTTGTTGCGATACTCCCGAAAGCCCGAAGCAAACCGGCTTTCGGGCGGAGGCGCAACATGGCGATCTGCCGTTGTGGTCTCTCTCCTGCAGTTTCTCTGCCGCTGTTTTCTCAGCGAAAAAAAACAATTGTGTCGGCGGTTGCGCTGCTGTTGCTCGCCCCAGCCGGCTTAGCGCAGCAATCATCGCCGGCGAGTAGCGCACCGGCGAATTCGCCGCCTTCGTCAACTCGCGAGCGCCCGGGCCCGGACGACCGTTCTATCACCATCCCCGCCGCCACGCGCCTCGCGCTGGTGCTGACACACCCCGTGGACACTAAAACCACGCACCGCGGAGACGTGATCTACGCCCAAACCACAGCGCCGGTTACCTCCGGTGGCCAACTTGCGATTCCCGCTGGAACCTTTGTGCAGGGACAGGTCGAGAGACTGGCTCGCCACGGCAGCCAGGGAGAGTTTCTCATGCAATCTCTCTCGGTGATCTTCCCCGACGGCTATGTGGCACACATTGATGGGCCCATCAGTATGGAAAGCGATGAAGGCACGGCCTGGCGTGATCCGAGCGGAGGTGCGAAGGCCGGCGCGATCGCTGCCCCCATAGCTGGTTTGGGCCTCGGTGCCTTGATTGGCAGCGCGGCCCACACTACACAGAGTTCAAGCCTGGGAGGAACGACGATCTCTTCCAGCACGCCCACTGGCCTCGCCATCGGCAGCGTGGTGGGTCTTGCCGCGGGAGGCGTGATCTCATTGGTGCTGCTTACCCACAGTTCCGGTTTTTACGTGGATGTTGGCTCTCCGATGGAGATGATCCTGCCGCATGCTTTGACCCTGGCCGAGAACCGACCTTCGAAGGCGGGGCGTGAGGCGCAACCGTCGCCGCCCATCGTACCTGTGGCCAGACGTCCACCGCCTGTGGTACCCACGAATAACGGGATCTGCTACACGCCGGAGACGCCCGGCACTCCTCCGACCGTCATTCCAGGCACGCCACCCGTTGGAGGTTCACCCGGCACACCGGATATCGTCATTCCCGGCACGCCCTCGATCCCGGGAACGCCATACCCGTGCCCCTAGTGTGAGGATCCTGTGTGAGGTGACATGCCGGAGCACGCATCTAGCCCAGAAGAATTAACCTCTCCGCCGCGGCTCGACTGGCCAGCGCGTCTATGCGATCCAAGGCACGCTTGTGATCCGCGTAATTCTGCGTGTCGCTGGCGATCACCAGCGAAGGCCAACTCTGCACGAACATTTTGATATTTCTGATCTCATCATCCGAGGCCCGCCTTGATTCTAAGAACTGTGCACAGCGGACATAATCAAGAGCTCGAAAGTCAGCCATTTTGCGCCTCGGTTTAGGGTACCGCGCCCGTCAAGATCGGATGAGGCAAAAGAGCGGACCAGTACGAGGAGAGAATTTAACGGACGGGCGCAGGGGCACCCTGAAGTAAGCGTTGACTTCTGGGGTCCACCCCTCGTCTGGGCTGTACTCCGTCATGGTGGCGGCTGTTTCTGTGGTCTTTTCACCCAGGTCCCTTTGATAAATGACGCCATCCGTGCCGACAATGAACGTCATGATCCCGGAGTCCCAGCAGTGCGTTCAGTTGCTCGGCGCTCATCGGGGCGCCTTCTGTACCACCACTGCCCCCAGCCGAGGGAGTCGAACCTTCAGCCTAGTACCCGTAGAGCATTTGGCCGGAACCGGAGAACAATTAAGAAGCTGAGCAACACCGCCAGTATTTTCTGGGCTTGTTTGGCGAGCATCTGATGATTCCCTCCTATTCGGCCCGGCTTGCTGGACGCCGGGGATTGCTTTTTCCAAGGCTGGGGAGCCGCCCAGCCCGACACGCCGAGCCCAGGACAGCATCAGGATTTAACTAAAAATCGTACGTAAGCCCGGAATGTGGAACAACTGGCAATAGAAACAGGCCCAAGACCATCAAAACCATGCAGTATTTAGCCGATTCGGCGCATTCGTTGCAAAAACGATAAGCCGTCCAAACCCGTAAGAATGACAGGTGTCTGACCCACTCGTTTCTGCTTATCTAGCTCCAGCAACAATTGCCTAATGCCACGCTTTGCGGGGAGAGGCTCGGTCTACTCCTGAAGCAACCTTCCTGGAGCTTGACTTGCCAGCCACGAATCCATGAAGCCGCCGTTACCGTGCCGGATAAAAGTTCAGGAAAGGGTAAATATGAGCAACGCAGAAACCACCAGACTGCAAGAAGCCCGCAACGCCAAAATCCCCTGGCGGAAGTGGGGACCTTATCTGAGCGAGAGGCAATGGGGAACGGTCCGTGAGGACTACAGCGAGGATGGAAATGCCTGGGACTACTTCAGCCATGACCAGGCCCGGTCCCGCGCTTATCACTGGGGCGAGGATGGCCTTGGCGGGATCAGCGATGAGAAACAGCTGCTCTGCTTCAGCGTAGGACTGTGGAATAACAAGGACCCGATAGTCAAGGAGCGCCTCTTCGGCCTGACCAACAGCGAAAGCAATCACGGTGAGGATGTCAAAGAGTATTACTTCTACCTCGACAGCACGCCGACCCACTCTTACATGAAGTACCTGTACAAGTATCCGCAAGCGGCCTTCCCCTACGACCAACTGGTGGCAACCAGCAAAGGACGAAACCGTAATGAACTGGAGTTCGAGCTGCTGGATACGGGTATCTTCAACGACGACCGCTACTTCGACGTCTTTGTGGAATATGCCAAGCAAACGCCGGAAGACATCCTGATCCAGATCAGCGTGTGCAATCGCGGGCCCGAGGCGGCAGCCGTGCATGTTCTGCCCACATTGTGGTTTCGCAATACCTGGACCTGGTGGCGCGACACTCCCAAGCCGTCCTTGAGGCAGATCGCAGGCCGGAATTGCGTCACGTCGGCGGAGGCGTCCCACAGTGTGCTGGGCGACCGTTATCTGTACTGCGAAGGAGATATCCCGCTGCTGTTCACGGAGAATGAGACCAACAACGAGCGGATCTTTGGCACACCCAATCCCAGTCTCTATGTAAAAGATGGAATCAACAACTACGTAGTTCATGGAAAGAAGAATGCGGTTAACCCAGGCCAGGCGGGAACCAAAGCTGCGGCCCATTATCAGATCAACGTTGAAGCGGGGCAAACGGCCACCATCCGGTTGCGACTGAGCGATCTGGCCCCGGCAGCCATGGGCGATCCCTTCAAGAGCTTTGCTGAAATCATGCAGGCCCGCCAGCGCGAGGCGGATGAGTTTTATCGCACCATCACCCCCGAGCGGGTCAGCCGGGATGAGGCGCGGGTTATGCGCCAGGCGCTGGCGGGAATGCTATGGAGCAAGCAGTATTTCGGCTTCGACGTAGAAAAATGGCTTCAGGAACATGGCGTGAATCCGATGCGTCCGGGCAAGCAAGTGCGGAACACAGAATGGTTTCACATGGTGAATGACCACATTATCTCGATGCCCGACAAGTGGGAGTATCCCTGGTATGCTGCCTGGGATCTGGCCTTCCATACCATCGCGCTCTCTACCGTTGATCTTGATTTCGCCAAGCAACAGCTTGACCTCATGCTGCAGGAGTTCTTCCTGCACCCGAATGGGCAGATGCCGGCGTATGAGTGGAACTTCAGCGACGTAAATCCCCCGGTGCATGCCTGGGCCACGATATTCCTGTATCGCACGGAGCAGGCGCTGCGCGGGGAAGGGGATTTGGAATTTCTCAAGCGCTCTTTTGCCAAACTGGTGTTGAACTTCAGCTGGTGGGTGAACCGGAAAGACCGCTTCGGCAAAAACGTTTTCGAGGGCGGATTTCTGGGGTTGGACAACATCGGGATTTTCGACCGCAGCGCGCCCCTGCCTACGGGTGGGCACCTGGAGCAGGCGGATGGCACCGCCTGGGTGGCGCTGTTTTGCCAGAACATGCTCGAGATCAGCGGTGAACTGGCAAGTTACGATTCTTTCTTCGAAGACATGGCCATCAAGTTTGCGGATCACTTCCTGTTAATTGCCCACGGCATGAATCACCTGGCATCGGATGGCATGTGGGACGAAGAGGACGGCTTCTATTATGACGTTCTGCGACGGCCGGACGGCAGTACAACGCGCCTCAAGGTCCGGTCCATGGTGGGCTTATTGCCTTTGTGCGCCACCACGGTCATCGAGCCCTGGCAGCGCGAGCGGGTACCACGCGTGACCAAGATTCTGAGGGAGCGCCTGCAGCGAATGCCGGCCCTGCGCGACAGCATTCATCCCTCGGGAGTGGATCACCTTGGATACGGTCAACGCGGCATTGCCGCTCTGGTGAGGCCGGAACGCTTGCGGCGAATTCTCTCGCGCATGCTGGATGAGAACGAATTCCTCAGTCCCTATGGCATCCGCGCTCTCTCGCGCTACCATGCCGACCATCCCTACATTTTCCAGGTGAACGGCCAGGAATACCGGGTGAGCTATCTGCCGGCAGAATCCGACACCGGCATGTTTGGCGGAAACTCCAACTGGCGCGGGCCCATATGGATGCCGGTTAACGTGCTGATGATCCGAGCCTTGATGTCGTTCTATCTGTATTACGGCGACAACTTCAAGATTGAATGTCCCACCGGCTCGGGCAAGCTGATGAATCTGTTTGAGGTGGCGCGGGAGATTGCCAGCCGGTTGACCCGGATTTTTCTGGTGGACAAGTCCGGCCGGCGGCCGGTGTACGGCGGAACCCAGAAGTTCCAAACCGATCCCAACTGGAAAGACTACATTCTGTTCTACGAGTACTTCCACGGGGATAACGGCGCGGGACTGGGAGCAAGCCATCAGACGGGGTGGACGGGCCTTGTGGCCAAAATGATCGAAATTTTTGGCCGGCTCGACGCCACTCAGTTCCTCGAAGCTGGTAAAGCAGGCGCGTTTGACAAGAAAACGCCGCTATCGGACAAGCGGGTTGCATGACTCTGAGTTGCCCTTGTTGCCGGCTGGCTTAAGCAGCGGCGGAGAATAGAAACGGTAGGAATAGAAACCTAGGCTGGTAGCGCTACCGGGAATCGAACCCGGGTTTGAAGATTGAGAATCTTCCGTCCTAACCCCTAGACGATAGCGCCAACTGGGCGAAACCTTCTGATTATAGCAAGGGACCGATTACGGGGCAGGGGCACGGTTCGCCCGGTTCGCCGTTTCAGGCTTCCCAGGTTTCAATTTTCCCAGGTTTCAAAGTTCCGGGTTTCAAGGTTTCCCAGGTTTCAAAGTTTCATAGCTCTCTTCAAGGTCTCACAAATTACAAGACCTCGAAAGACCGCAGGTCCTTCGCAGGTCCTTTGCAGGTCACAACTGCCTTTGACGAAACTCTGAAACTCGAAACGTTGAAACCCCGAATCCAATCGCAGAATTTGCGACAGCCTGAACCCTGATGCCCTTGAAACCTGAACTTGAAACTCTGCCTTCACTCCACAAACCTGCCGTAATACACCCTGGTCTTATATTCCCAGTCCACCAGCCCGTCCTGCTGATAGCGGCGGAAGATCGCTTGCAGTTCGCTTCGCATCTCCTCATGTCCCGGCTGCCCGGGGGCGGGCACGTAAGAAGATGACAACCAGCGCCCCCGTACTCCCTCCCAGTCAAACTGCTGCCGCATGAAGAATATTTCCTGGCCGAAGTGGCCGGGGTGGAAGAACTGGGCCAGAACCTCCTCGTCCACATTGCGATGGTCCACCTTGGCATAGTCGGGGGAATAACGATGCAGCAAATGCTCGTAGTCGGCGAGAAATGGAGTGGAGGTCAGGCGCTCGTTCCAGACCAGAGCCACCCAGCCGCCGGGTTTCAGGATGCGCTCGAATTCTGAGCGGGCGGGCCGGCGATCGAACCAGTGGAAAGCCTGCCCGGCGGCCACCAGGTCCACGCTGGCCGCCTCCAGACCGGTAGCTTCGGCGCTTCCTTCCCTGCTGAAAAACTGATTGTAAGCGTGCAAAAATTCTTCGCCGGCGGCCCGCATAGCGGCATTGGGCTCGATGCCGAATACACGGTTGCCATTCTCCAGAAAGACTTTGGCCAGCAGGCCGGTGCCACAGCCGACGTCGGCTACCACCCACCTTGGCGTCAGTCCGCACTGTCGCCGCAGACAATCCAGCAGTTCCGGCGGATAGCTGGGGCGGTAGCGGATGTAGTCGGCAACGCGATCGGAAAAGCGTTCGGTGGGACGAAGGGAGTTGGGGTTGTGGCGTTGAGCGCTGGTCATGGTTCGTATGGACATTGGGTCTGGTATCGGCCTCGGTCGGCGTCTAAACATTAGATTACAACTGCGCAGAATCGGAGCCATTCTACGGGTGCGGAAGCATGGCGAAATGGAAGCAAGGCGCCGCCGAGACCGCGAGCCGAAAGCCGAAGGCCAGCAATGACTTACGATTGCTTGACAACTCTTCCTCCCCGGCGCACAATCTTAATAGGCGAACAAAAAGCGAAAGTAGCTGGATCGCCCTACCCAGCCGTCATTTCCGAGGTCTCTTATGTCTTCCGCCGTCATTCGCGTCCCATTGTCATCGCCAGATACTCCCCTGCCCCTGGCAGTACCTTTCCACGAACCCAGCCGCAGCCGCCTGCTGGAACTTCCCCGCGGCGTGGTGCCCGGGTCGCGATTTGAGGCGCGGTCCGCGACTGCTACCGTGCCCTGCGGCATCGCCTCGCTGGACGCGATTACCGGCGGCTTGCCCCGGGGAGCGCTTACCGAGATTTTCGGCTGCGCTTCTTCCGGACGCACCAGCTTTGTGCTGACGGCGCTGGCGGAGGCCACCCGCCGCCAGGAAGTCTGCGCCCTGGTGGATGCGGGCGACAGCCTGCATCCTGAGTCCGCCGCCGCAGCCGGCCTGGATCTGCAGAGATTGCTGTGGATCCGCTGCGGGGAGAATCTGCCACCGAGACAGAGAGACTCAGAGGCAATTGAAAAATTAAAGAATGAAGAATGCCGAATTAAAAAGCCCACAATAAACGACAAACAACTGACTTCTTCATCACGGATAAACGCGGATGATCGCGGATCCGAATCAATTCATCATTCGCCATTCGTCATTCTTCAATCTTCTCGAAACTCGAAACTCGAACCTCGGGACTCTACTGGCCACTGGCCACTGACCACTAACCACGGCATTTCCAATCGTCAATTTTCCGGCTGGAATGCCCGCCTGGAGCAGGTCCTCAAAACCACAGACTTGCTGCTGCAAAGCGGTGGCTTTGGCATGATGGTGGTGGACCTGGCGGATGTGCCGCCGCGTTTTGCCCGCCGTATTCCGCTGGTTTCCTGGTTCCGCTTCCGCCGCGCCGTGGAGAACACACCTACCGTGCTGCTGGTGGTGGAGCAAGAGCCGTATGCCAAAACCTGCGCTTCGCTGGTGCTGCGAATGCAGCAATCAGCCTTCAAAAAGCAGCCCTCAGCATTCCGCAATCAGCATTCAGCCGACAAAAATCAGCACTCCGCAGTCAGCACTCAGCACTCAGCCAGCCACGGTTGGGAGTTTAATCAAGAACGTTCAGGTTTTAGAGCCTCTGAGGCGAAGTGCGTGGAGAATGTCTTCCCGGCGCATGCGCGGATTTTGCGGGGAATGCCGGTGGAAGCCGAAGTCGTGCATGCGCGTTTGCAACGCAAGCCGGCGCAATCCGTGACTGCACGATTCGACATACGTCCCACTTGGGCAAATCGCTTGTGGGCTGAATGCTGAGTGCTTGCTGACTCCTGACTACCGACACTGACTCCTGATTTTTATGCCATTTGCCTGCATCTTCGTTCCTGATTTCCCCGTGGAAGCGGTGGTGCGCGCCGAACCCAAGCT
>DASYWT010000032.1:0-9624 GCA_035935775.1 Terriglobales bacterium | reverse complement strand
ATGATGATGTCGGCGCCCAGGCTGATCTGCGCCGCGATGGCGCTTTCCGGACTGAGAAAGTGCGCCGAGCCATCCAGGTGGGAGCGGAAGGCCACGCCCTCCTCGCTCACCTTGCGCAGGTCGCTGAGGCTAAAAACCTGGTAGCCGCCGGAATCAGTGAGGATGGCGCGCGGCCAGGACATGAAGCGATGCAGGCCGCCCAGTTTGCGCACCTGCTCCACTCCCGGACGAAGATAAAGATGGTAGGTGTTGCTGAGCAGGATTTCGACACCCAAATCCTCGAGCAGGTCGTGGGGCACGCCTTTGACATTGGCCAGCGTACCCACGGGCATGAAGACCGGTGTTTCCACTGGGCCGTGAGGCGTGATAAGCCGGCCGGCGCGGGCCGAGCCGAGGCGGGCATGAGTGGTGAAAGAGAGCGGCATTTGTGGCTGAAAGAGATTGTAGAGGAGGAGGCTTGTGGCGATTGCCTTGCTAGTGAGTGAGGTTATTTCTGCGCCAAGCCGTGTACATCCGCGGCGAAAAAGTTAATTTGTGATACGGCGGCGGCGGCAAGATGCCGCCGCAACAGCCGGCGAGACGCCGGCGCTAAGATGGACGCGGGCGAGGGCGCCCACACCACATGACAGATTTATTTTGCGTAATAAGCTGTGCCAGTTCTAGCTGGCGATGGAGCGCAGTTCGGGCAGGCGCTGGCGCATCTGCTCCAGGTGGTGGCGCTCGTGGCCGGCAAGTATATAGAGCAGAGCGCGGACCGAGACGTCCTTGCCATCAGCTTTGCCGCGGCGGGCGAGGGCCTCGGCGGTGAAGCTGCGGAACAGTGCCACATTGGCGCGACGCAGGTGTTCAAGTTCCTGGGTAAGGTCCTGCAATGAACGCTCGGTGAAATTGGATTCGCGCATGTAGTCGTCCTGGTCCCAGCCGGGCAAGGGCTGATAGTCGGCGCGGGCAAAGCGCAGTGCGCGGCAGGAGAGAATGCGCTCGGCCTCGGACAAATGACCGATGATTTCCTTGATATTCCATTCCGCCGGTTTACGGCGGGAGGTCACCTCGCGGTCCGAAAGGGGGCGCACGAAGTCCAGCGTCTCTTTAAGCTGTTTTTCTATCAGGTCCACGATGTCGCCGTCGGGCACGCGGCGAATGTAGCTTTCGTGCGCTGGCGAATATTCCGAGGCTTGCGGGCGGGTGGAGCGGAAGGTGGACATGCCAAGAATTTTATGGAGTGTGGCTGGCATTTGGCAATTGGCATTTGACCTGCGCCGGTGCCGTTTAGACAAAAGTGGTTGGGCCGCAGATATTCCACTTGCGGGTCCCCCGAGACCTGCCGCAGCGTCAGACCGTTTTGGGAATTCACGAGCAACGATCCAGCCCCGCGATTCTCAAATGCATCTGCCGTAATTTATACTGGCAAGTTTCCCCAGCCACCGTAGATCTTACAGGCGGTAGCTGCCGCCGCTGGGCACGGCACGCGAGGTGAGGTTTGAAGATCCTGGTCTGCATGAAGCAGGTGCCGCAGAAGGACGCGCCCCTCAAACTCAACGAATCCGGCACTTGGATTCGCGAAGATGTCTCCTACGAGGTGAACGAGCCTGACGCCTACGCTCTGGAAGAGGCGCTGCGGCAGAAGGAGAAGCACAGCGGCGAGGTGGTGGTGATTACCGCCGGCCCGGCGCGCGCCCAGCAGGTGTTGCGCGAGGCGCTGGCCAAGGGGGCCGACCGGGCCATTCACCTGGAAGACCCCGCCTTTGTCGGCCTGGATGCCATCAATACCGCACGCGCCTTCGCCGCCGCGATCAAGGACGAAAAGTTCGACCTGATCTTCACCGGCTTGCAGTCGGACGACTATGGCTACGCTCAGACCGGCGTCATTCTGGCCGAGTTGCTGGGCTGGCCACACGCCACCATCATCATGCAGATCGAGAAGTCGGACGGCGGGATCAAAGTGAAGCGGGAATTGGAGGCCGGCTACTTCCAATTCGTGGATATGCCGCTGCCCGCGGTGCTGACCATCCAATCGGGGATCAACAAACTGCGCTACGCCACGCTCATCGGCATCAAGCAGGCCAAGAACAAGCCGCTGCGCAAGGTGGCACTGGCGGAGGTTCAGGGCGCGCTTTCTGACAACATGATGAAAGTCGAGCGCCTCTATGTTCCCCAGAAAACGAAGAACACGGAAGTGCTGCAGGGAAGTGCCGGTGAAATTGCCAAGAAGCTGGCTGAAAAACTGCGCAACGAAGTGCGCGTGCTGTAGGTGCTTTATTCTGTCAGCACGCATCTAGGAGACTATGGGCTACTTTGTTAAGGCGTACAAGGACCCCGGGGACCAGGCGATGGACACGCAGCGGTGGGGCGGAATTCTGCTCGCCATCGGCTGGCAGATCATCATTTTCGATCTGATCGTCGGGGTCTGGATCTGGGTAGGTTTCCGCACCGGTTCGTTTTTCTGGTTCTGGTGGGTAGTGGGAACCGGTATCGTCGCCTTGTTCCTGCTGTGGTTGGGCAACCACAAGCGGGCCGTCGGTGAACGCATGCTCGCGCAAACTGTGCGGCGATAGTCGCGGGTTCGATGAACCGACGCGGCCCTACGGGAGCGGTCTTCCCCGAGACCGTTGGCCAGCAGCGCCAGTAATTGTCACTTGAAGAAGTAAGAACTCAATTCTTATGGCAGACACCATCCTGGTTGTAGTCGAGCAACGCGAAGGCAAACTGAACCGCGTCTCCTGGGAAACGCTCACCGCCGGGCAGGCCATTGCCGCGCAAACCGGCTGGTTGCTGGAGGCGGCGGTAGTGGGCAGCGGCATCGGCAACATCGCCGGTGAAGTGGCGGGCAAGAAGGTAAGCAAAGTTTATGCGGTGGAAGCGCCCAAGCTCGAACCCTACACGCCGGACGCTTTCGCTCACGTGCTGAAGCAGTTCCTGTCCGCGCGCCAGCCTCGCCTGGTGCTGATGCCCCATACCTACCAGGTGCGCGATTTTGCCCCCAAGCTGGCGACCGCCCTGGGACGCGTGCTGATCAGCGATTGCGTCGGCTACAAGCACCAGGACGGCAAGCTGCTGTTCACCCGACAGATGTTCCAGGGAAAGTTTGCCGCTGACGTTTCTTTCCGCGGCGAGCCGCCGTGGTTCGTCACCTTCCAGAACGGCGCCTTCCGCGGCGACAAAGTGGAAGCCGGGGCTTCCGCCGCGCCGGTAGAGGCGGTGCAGGCCGAAATTCCTGATGGGGTCATCCGCAACAAACCGCATGAGACCTTCAAGGAAGCCAAGCAGGCGGTGGATCTCACGCAGGCGGAAATCATTGTGGCCGTAGGCCGCGGCATCAAGGAGCAGAAGAACATCGAACTGGCCAAGCAGTTGGCTGACGCGCTGGGCGGCGAGATTGCCGCTTCGCGCCCCATCTGCGATGCGGGCTGGCTCCCGATGGACCGCCAGATTGGGTCTTCGGGGCAGACTGTAGCGCCCAAGCTTTATCTGGCACTCGGCATCAGCGGCGCCATCCAGCACATCGTGGGCATGAAAGGCTCGCGCTCGATCGTGGCCATTAACAAGGACGCCGAGGCTCCTATCTTCGAAATCGCCGACTATGCCGCCGTCGGCAATCTCTTCGAGATCGTCCCCCCGCTGATTGAGGAAGTGAAAAAGGCAAAAGGCGCGTGAGGGGAGCGCATACAATATCGCTATGGAGCTAACCCTGACGGCAGTGTTCGAAGAAGTTCCGGAGCGGGAGGGTGGCGGATTTTGCGCCTACGTCGAAGAAATTTTTGGCGCGAATACCCAGGGTACAACCATCGAGGAAGCTCGGGAGAATCTAAAGGACGCAATCCGGGAATTACTGGCGGCGCGACGTGATGTCCTTGGCGAAGAGCTGGCGGGCCATAAAGTGATTCGCGAGAAAATCACCGTCGCCATGGCTTAGGCCTCCGATGAAGCTGAGGGACTTGGTGCGGATTTGCAGTCGCATGGCTGCACTCTGGTCCGCGACCACGGCAAACACAGCGTGTACTGCAATGCCGCGCGTGATCGCTTCACTGCTGTTCCTCGACACCGTGAAATCAACACCTTCACGGCCAGAAACATCTGCCGCGATCTCGGCATTCCCGAGCCACGGCAGCGATGAACTGGGTTGGGTTACGGATCCGCCCGGGAGTTCCCAGATGGTCGCTTGATCGGACACTGCTAGCCGGCTGAGTGCTGAATGCTCATCTTTCGCAAACCTCTGCCCAACGTTGACCGCCCGCAGATGGAAGCCGACGTGGTCATCGTCGGCGGCGGGCCGGCGGGCATGGCCTGCGCCTTGCGACTCTCGCAGCTCATTGATACGCACAACGCCGCCCACGCTGATTCACAGCTCAGCAAGGAAAATATCTACGTGCTGGAGAAGGCCCGGGAAATCGGCCAGCACTGCCTTTCTGGCGCTCTGCTGGACCCGCGCTCCATGCGGGAACTGCTGCCCGGCTTCGAAAAGGAAGCGCCCATTGAGGCGGAGGTGAGCCGGGAAGCGGTGTATTTCCTGACCCGCAACGCGCAATTCAAGCTGCCCGTCACCCCGCCGCCGCTGCGCGACCATGGTAATTACGTGATCTCGCTCAACCGCTTTGTGAAGTGGCTGGGCGCAAAGGTGGAAGAAGCGGGCATTACCGTGTTCACCGGTTTCGCCGGCTCGGAACTCCTGGTGGAGGGCGACCGCGTGATTGGCGTCCGCACCGACGACAAAGGCGTGGACAAGCGGAACCAACCCAAATCAAATTTCGAACCGGGCTACGACCTGAAGTCTAAGGTGGTGATTCTGGCCGAAGGCACTCGCGGCTCGCTCACCAAGCAGCTTATCGGGCGCTTTCAGTTGGATCGCGACCGCAATCCCCAGACTTACGGCCAGGGCGTGAAAGAACTGTGGGAGCTTCCCGCCGGCCGCATCGCTCCGGGGCAAGTCATCTACACCATGGGCTGGCCGTTAACGGCGAAAGAATACGGCGGGGCCTGGATTTACGGGGGCAAAGACAACATTGTTTCGCTTGGCTTCGTCACCGGGCTCGACTATCCCGATCCGCGCCTGGATCCGCAGCGCGTGCTGCAGGAATTCAAGCGCCATCCCCTGGTGCGCAAGCTGCTGGAAGGCGGGAAAATGATCCGCTACGGCGCCAAGTCGCTGCCCTACGGCGGCTGGTGGGCGGTTCCGCCGGTCAGTGGCAATGGCTGGATGATTCTGGGCGATTCCGCAGGGTTTCTAAATTCGCAACGCCTCAAGGGCATTCATCTGGCCATCAAGAGCGGCATGCTGGCGGCGGAAACCGCCTTCGATTGCCTGTTGAAGAGTGATTTTTCGGCGGCCGCGCTCTCCGCCTATCAGCAACGCGTAGAGAAGAGCTGTATCAAAACCGAGCTGTGGAAGGTGCGCAACTTTCACCAGGGATTTGAGCACGGCTTCTGGCATGGCATGGTTCATGCCGGACTGCAGCAGTTTACGGGCGGACGTGGCCTGCACGCCCGCTACCCTGCCAGTTCCGGTTACAGCCGCATGAAAAAGCTGGCGCAGTTGCCCGCCGACGGCGGCTCCGAAGCCCACCTGTTGGACAATGCCAAGGGCGATGGCAAGTTCACCTTCGATAAGCTCACCGACCTGTACCACTCCGGCACCAAGCACGAGGAAGACCAGCCTGCGCATCTGGTCATCCACGACACCCAGATCTGCAACGTCCGCTGCGTGCAGGAATTCGGCAACCCCTGCCAGCACTTCTGCCCGGCCAACGTATACGAAATGGTGGAGGCCGCCGATGTGCCATCGGGTAAGCGCATCAGCCTGAATCCCTCCAACTGCGTGCATTGCAAGACGTGCGACATCATGGATCCCTACCAGATCATCACCTGGGTTCCGCCGGAAGGTGGCGGGGGACCAAATTACGATGGGATGTAACCCTAAACCTGCCACAGAGACACAGAGGCACGGAGAATTGAAGATTGACGATTTTCGATTGACGATTGAATCCGCGTTGATCAGCGTTAATCAGCGGCGAAGAAGTCAGGTGATTTTCCAATTGCCAATCCCACTATCAAATTCAATTTGAAGGATGAACGTGTGCGGCGGGGTTTTCAATCGTCAATCGACAATGTTCAATCGTAAATTATCGTTAATCATCAATTCTAACGTTTCGTCGTTGAAACAATCTTCCGATACCGGAAACATTCTTCCAGGTGATCGTTCACCATGCCCACCGCCTGCATGAAGGCGTAGCAGATGGTAGAGCCTACAAAGCGCAGACCTCGCTTCTGCAGTTCCTTACTCAGACGGTCGGAATCCGAGGTGCGCGCCGGCACTTGCCTGGAGGAGGCGAGCGCCTGCTTCCGAGGCGGCGGGGCAAACTGCCAGACAAAGCGCTCAAGGCTTCCGAATTCCTTCTGAATCTCGCGCACGGCGCGGGCGTTCTGGATGGCGGCTGCGATTTTCATCCGGTTGCGCACGATCCCTTCATCGGCCAACAACCACTTCACTTTGTTTGCGTCAAACCGGGCAACCTTGTCAATTTCGAAGTTGCTGAACGCGTGCCGGTAGTTCTCCCGCTTGCGGAGAATAGTGTCCCAGCTCAGGCCCGCTTGCGCTCCTTCCAGCACGATCATTTCAAACAGATGTTGGTCGTCATGTGAAGGCACGCCCCATTCCTCGTCGTGGTAACGGATGGAAAGCGGGTTCTGGGCCCACCAGCAGCGCTTCAACTCGACCATAACCGTTTTCACCGCCGAGACGCCAAAGCCGCCGAGAAGAACGGGCTAGAAAATCTGGAGACGTTTCGGCGGCCTCTGCTTTCTCGGCGGTGAGGATTATAAACAGGCAACCCAATTTGCTCCGCTGGACTATAATCTTGTAGTTGTTTCCGACCGGTGCTGCCTGAGGGCATACCCTGGCGGCTGCGGCGAGGCTCTTCTTGGGAAGCCAAGAGGGCCGAGGGTGCTGGTGGAAACGCCCGCGCCTCCCGTGCTTCGCGAGAAGCGTTTGGAAAGGAAACGATGCCTGGGCTACTGTCCTGCCTCGTTTTCCTTCCTGATACTTTCAGGTTTCCAGTTTCTCGTTTCAGCTGCTGAGACTTGGCTAAATGCTGAGTGCTGATGGCTGTTCTTACTGACAAATTCGGACGCGCCATCACCGACCTGCGCATTTCGGTGACCGACCGCTGCAACTACAAGTGCGTCTATTGCCGCACCGGCAATGACGGCGCCCTTTACGCCGAATTGCCCTTCGCGGATTACCTGCGCATGGCGCGGGTCTTTACCGAGTTGGGCATTCGCAAGGTGCGTATCACTGGCGGAGAACCCCTGCTGCGCAGGGGCGTGGTGGAGTTCGTAAGCGAGTTAGCCAAACTGCGCACCCAGGACGGCGAGCCGCTTGATCTGGCCATTACGACTAACGGGCACCTGCTGGCCGGCTTGGCACAGCCGCTGAAGGATGCCGGGCTCAACCGGATTACGGTCAGCATGGATGCGGTTGAACCGCAGACCTTCGCCCGCATCACCCGCGTGCCGAATAGTTTCCAGGAAGTACTGGCGGGCATTCGTGCCGCCAGCCGCGCCGGCCTCAAGCCGGTGAAGGTCAACTGCGTGCTTCTGCGCGGGTTCAACGACGACCAGATCACCGCCTTCGGGCAATTCGCCCGCGACGAAGACGTGGTCGTTCGCTTTATTGAATTCATGCCCCTGGAAGAGGACCGCGTCTGGTCGCCGGGAATCGTGGTGCGCCTGGAGGAAATTCTCGAGCGCATGGCCGCGTTTCGCCAGTTGGTCGAGATTCCGCGCGATCCCAGTGAGACGGCACGCCGCTACCGCTTCGATGATGGCGTGGGCGAAATCGGCATTATCGCTCCGGTTTCTCATCCTTTTTGCGGCCATTGCAGCCGGGTGCGCCTCACCTCCGACGGCAAGATTCGCACCTGCCTGTTCTCCATCTGGGACCATGACCTTGCGGGCGTGATGCGGCGCGGCGCCAGCGATCAGCAGTTGCGCGACTTCATTCTCGGAGTCATGCAGCGCAAGGAAGCCCGCCACCACATCGGGGAGCCGGATTTCGTGCCCCCCTCCCGCACCATGGTTCACATCGGCGGTTAAGCCCGAACTTCTTCTCCGCGGATCAACACGGATGAACACGAATTTTAATTGTCAAAGACCCACATCGCCTCGATCGGTGTGAATCCGCGGCAAAATGAAGTTTGGCCGCCAAGCGTAAAATGACTCCACATGCGGTCGGCCGCCGCCCCTTCGCCTGAGACAGCCGTGCAGAGCCGGCGCGAACTCTGGCTACAGCCATGTTTGTTTCTGCTTCCGAGCATTATCGCTGCTGGCGCGATCCTTCGCTTCCTGCATCTCACCCGCAAAAGCTTCTGGCTGGATGAAGGCGTAAGCGTCATGCTGGCGCGCCTCGACCTCTCCAACCTGCTGCATATTCTGTGGCGGCGCGAAGCCAACATGGCGCTTTATTACGGCCTGCTGCGCGCCTGGCTGCATTTCGGGAGCGGCGACTACTTCGTGCGCAGCCTCTCGGCGCTCATTTCGCTGGCGGCCATCCCGGTCATCTACCTGCTCGGCAAACGGCTGTTCAGTTCCACGGCGGGGCTGCTTGCGGCTGCGCTTTTCAGCGTTCATGCCTGGCAGGTCCGCTACGCCCAGGAGGCGCGCAGCTACAGCCTGTACGTGCTGCTGACTGCGCTTTCGTGCTTATTTTTCCTGGCCGCGATTGAGAAGCCCACACCGCGGCGCTGGACCGGCTACCTCGCCTTTAGCGTGCTCGCCATCTACAGCCATTTTTTTGCCGTGCTGGTGGTGGTGGCGCACTGGGCGGCTTTTTATTTCTTGCGCGCCGATGAGCGCCTGGCCGTCGAGTTTCGCCGCAGCCTGAAAATAATCGGCCTGCTCTTTCTGCCGCCGGCAATTTTCATCGTCTCGCGTGGAACCGGGCCGCTGAGCTGGATTGCGCGGCCGGGGCTCGTGGACCTGCATCGCTTTTTGCTCGATCTCTCGGGCAATGGCGGCGACGCCCTTCTGCTGCTATACGCCGGCTGCTGTGTGATCGCTCTGGCCGCCGGCGGATGGACACGGGGGCGAAATTTGTCCTTCGATTCCTGGCGCTACCTTTTCCTGCTGAGCTGGCTGGTGGCGCCGGTGGCAATCACGCTGGCTTTTTCGCTGATTCGGCCTGTATTCTTGCCGCGTTACCTGCTCACCTGCGTGGCCCCGCTGGTGCTGCTGGCCGCCGCCGGCCTGGCACGCGTGCGCCCGCACTGGGTGGCGGCGATTGTGGTGCTCGCCATGTTGGCTCTCTCAGTGCGGGGAACCTTGGCGTACTACCGGGCTGATTTCGATCTGAGCAGGGAAGACTGGCGCGACGCTACTCAATATATGTTGCAGAATGCACGCCCCGGCGACGGCATTCTGTTCCACTCGGCGCAGGCGCGCATGCCATTTGAGTATTACGCGGAGGAGAAGCCGGCCCGCAGCGAAATGCGTGTGATCTTCCCCGCCTATGGCACGGACGGAAGGCTGTCCTATCTGGATTTTCTGGCGAATGCCAGGAACGCGCCCCTGGGCACAATTCCGTCTCACTATGGACGTGTGTGGCTGGTGCTGGCGCACAACCAACTGAAGGAC
>DASYWT010000031.1:0-15164 GCA_035935775.1 Terriglobales bacterium | reverse complement strand
CATCGATCGGGCAGTTTCCGGATCGAGCGACAGGTCGAACTGGCGATTCCAGTCGAAGGTGTAGCGTGCTCGGGATAAGGCGTCGTCGCGATCCCGGGCGCCGGGCCGTTTGCGCGCGATATCGGCCGCATGAGCCGCGATTTTGTACGCGATAATACCAGCCTTCACGTCGTCGCGATTCGGCAAACCCAAGTGCTCCTTGGGGGTGACGTAACACAGCATGGAGGCGCCGTACCAGCCGATCATGGCCGCGCCAATGGCCGAGGTGATGTGGTCGTAACCCGGTGCAATGTCGGTGACCAGCGGCCCCAGGGTGTAAAACGGCGCGGCGAAGCAGTACTCCACTTCCTTGTCCACCTGCTCCTTGATTTTGTGCATGGGCACATGGCCGGGGCCCTCGATCATCACCTGCACGTCGTGCTCCCAGGCCTTTTTGGTCAGTTCGCCTAAGGTGCGCAGTTCGGCGAATTGCGCCTCGTCACTGGCGTCGGCCAGGCAGCCGGGCCGTAGCCCGTCGCCCAACGAGAACGACACGTCGTGCTTCTTGAAAATCTTGCAGAGGTCGTCAAAGCGCTCGTAGAGAAAATTCTGCTGGCGATGGTGGGCCATCCACTGCGCCAGAATGGCGCCGCCGCGGCTCACGATCCCGGTGATGCGCTTGTGCACCAGCGGCAGGTATTGGATGAGCACGCCGGCGTGGATGGTCATGTAGTCCACGCCCTGCTCCGCCTGCTCTTCAATGACCTCGAGCATCACCTCGGCGCTCAGATCTTCAATGCGCTTCACCCGGCTCACCGCTTCGTAAATTGGCACCGTGCCGATGGGCACCGGCGAATGCCGCAGGATGGCCTCGCGGATCTCGGGAATGTCGCCGCCGGTGGAGAGGTCCATCACCGTGTCCGACCCGAAATGCACGGCGGTGTGCAGCTTGCGCAGTTCCTCGTCTATGTTGGAGGTGACGGCGGAATTGCCGATGTTGGCGTTGATCTTGCATTTCGAGGCCACGCCGATGGCCATGGGCTCCAGTTCGGGGTGGTTGATATTGGCGGGGATGATCATGCGCCCGCGCGCCACCTCGTCGCGCACCAGTTCTGGCGTGAGCTTCTCGCGGCGCGCCACGTACTCCATCTCTTCCGTGATCACGCTGCGCCGGGCGTAGTGCATCTGGGAGAAATTCTGGTCGCCGGATTGGCGAGCAGCTTCGCGGCGGCGGCCAATCCACTCCGCCCGCGTCTGGGCGGCAGGGCTGAAGCCGTTGCCGGTGACACTATTCTGGTCCTTAATCGCTTCCATCACAGCCCCCTGAGGCGAGCATCTAAATTTTCAATTATACGCCGCGAAATTTGAATCGAAATGATTCACCACAAAGAACGCGAGGGGTGAAGCTGCTCAACGTGAGCGAAGCGCCGGGGACCCCAGAACGCGCCGCTCTTGCGCGTTCTGGGGCGGTTCGGGAGCGCGCTGCCGAAATCCTGAGCGCAGCGAAGGACCTCACAGCCACTACCTCTCACCTGTCATGTTGAGCGAGGGCGCACGCCCGAGTCGAAACACCCAAGTGCAGTTTCAGGTCCGAACTGTTCAAGGGAATTTCTACCGCGTACATCAGCCGCGTAGCGGCGACTGAAAGTAGCCCGCCAGTTTACTGGCGGGACTCTCTTCGCAGGAGATTTATGAGTCCCGGGGGGACGGCTGAGCCCTCCGTTTACCAGCCCTCCTTACAGGACTTCGGGTATCCGGAATGGCCCTGTCCCGCCACTGAAGTGGCGGGCTACTCTCATCAGCGCCGGAGGCGCGGGATGGTAAAGCCCAGGACGGGAGTCCTGGGTAGCGACGGCAACTCAATCCTAGCCCCGTCAAGGGCGGCAGGGCTGACTTATCCATCCGGAACCGGGACGGCATCACATCCAGAGCCCCACATCCCGCGGTTCCGCATTTTTTCTTTAGCTGGAGTCAGCGACTCTTTCACCCGCATCTCCAGCCCAATTCGCGCATCTAAGTACCCAAGAGCCAAGCCCTTACACGGCTTGACCCGCCTATTCCGAGCGGGTAGAGTTTTCGCAAGGGGTGTTCCCGTCCATGTCTACCGTGCCCATGTCGCATAGCAACAAGTACGTGAAGTTCGGTATCGCTACCACCATCATCGTGGTGGCCCTGGGCTACCTGGCTTATACCGGGGTGCAGCAGAGCAAGAGCTACTACGTGACCATCAAAGAGTTGCGCGGCATGGACAACAGCGTCTACACCAAGCGACTGCGGGTGGCGGGCAACGTGGAGCCCGGTTCCATCCACCGCACTGGGATGCAAGTGCAATTCACGCTGGTGGAGCAGGGCAACAAGCTGCCAGTGGTTTACACCGGAACCGAGGCCCCGCCGGATACTTTCAAAGACAACGCGCAGGCACTGGCCGAAGGCAGTTTCGGACGCGACGGCGTGTTCCATGCCAATGAAATTCAGGCTAAGTGCGCTTCCAAGTACGCGCCCCAGCAGCAGAACGCCCCTGCGGCCCCGGCCAAGGACATGAGCCAGGCGGACCCCGGCGCTACTGGTCTTCCTAAGTGAGTGTTTCCTCTTCGCCCGCCAACTCGCCCGCTGCCAGCCTAAGCCAGTCTTCGCCCGCGGTCGCAGTGGCACTTTCCCGCGTCAGCAAAATTTTCGGCCGCTTTGCCGCGCTGCGTGATGTGAGCGCGGAATTCTCGGCCGGCAAGCTCTACGCCATCCTCGGCGACAACGGAGCTGGGAAGACCACGCTGCTGCGCGCCATGGTTGGCCTGGCGCGCCCCACGCGCGGCACCATAACCGTGCTGGGCACTGACGACCTGCGCGCCGCCACCGCCGAAATCGGCTACATGGCCCATCCCACCTTGCTTTACGAAGAAATGAGCGGCATGGAGAACCTGCGCTACTTTGCCGCGCTCTACGGTATTCGCGATCACCGCCCCTGCGAGCACGCAATCCGTGCTGTGGGTCTGGACCCCGCGCTAACCCGTCGCGTGGGCCAGTATTCCCAGGGCATGCGCCAGCGCCTGTCGCTGGCCCGCGCCCTGGTACACGATCCTAAAATTCTTTTTTTGGACGAGCCGTTCTCCAACGTGGATGTGGTTTCTGCCCGCGAGATGGTACACGTGTTGGCGCAAATCCGCGACCGGGGTAAGACGATTTTCATCGTGACCCACCAGGCGGCGCTGCTGGAAGCGGAGGCCGACGAATTCGTCTGCATGGCCGCGGGCCAGATCGGCGCCCGCACCCGCGAGCTGCCGCAAAGCCTGGAGCGGGGCGGGCCGCCGGCGAGCGCGACCTTATGAGCTTGGGCGAAATCACCAGCGTTTCCTTGGCCAAGGATTTGCGCCTGGAGTGGCGCGCCAAGGACGCCATCAACTCCATGCTGTTTTTCGCCCTGCTGGTGGTGGTGATCTTCAGCTTTTCTTTCGATCCCACGGCCGAGGAATCGCGGCATATCGCCGGCGGCATCGTGTGGGTCGCGTTCTTGTTTGCCGCGGTGGTCGCGCTCAACCAGACTTGGGCGCGCGAGCTGCGCAACCAGGTGCTGGACGCCTACCGGGTTTCCCCCGCACCTGCGAATGCTTTGTTCATTTCAAAGGCGGTGGGCAACTTCATTTTCGTCGCCGTGCTGGAAGCGTTGATGGCGCCTCTCTTCATGGTGTTCTACAATCTGCGCTCCATCGGTCCGGCCTATGAACTGGTGGTGGTGGCAATCCTCGCCACCTGGGCTCTGGTGGCCAATGGCACTTTCTTCGCCGCCATGTCCATCCGCACCCGCAGCCGGGAAGTCATGCTGCCGCTGATCCTTTTTCCCATCTCCATTCCCGCGCTGCTGGCCATGGTTTCCGCCACCACTGCCATCCTCACCGGCGAGGGCGCCTACCGCTTCTGGGTGGTATTGCTTGTGGTCTACGATGTGGTGTTTACTACAGTATGTCTGCTTCTTTTTGAAACGGTATTGCACGCCGAATGAGACGTACATTTGTAATCCTCGCCCTGCTCACCCTTGGCTTGTTGTCCTACGCCCTGTATGAAGGCCTGGTGGCCGCGCCCACCGAACAGACCATGGGCGAGGTGCAGCGCATTTTTTATTACCACGTGCCCTCGGCGGTCACCGCGTTCACGTTGTTTCTCATCAACTTTGCCGCTTCCATCATTTACCTGGCGCGGCGCAGCCCGCGCGCGGACGCTCTGGCTGTGAGCACGGCGGAAGTCGGCGTTGTTTTTTGCACAGTCGTCCTGGTTACCGGCCCGCTGTGGGCGCGACCGGTTTGGGGCATCTGGTGGACCTGGGATGCGCGCCTCACCAGCACGCTGCTGCTGTGGCTGATTTATATCAGCTACCTGATTCTGCGCCGCTACTCCACCAGTGGGCAGACGCCGGTCATTGCCGCGGTGCTGGCGGTGTTCGGTTTCCTCGATGTTCCCTTCGTCTATATGGCCAACCGCTTGTTCCGCACCCAGCACCCGCAGCCGGTCTATTTTGGCGGACCGGGCTCCGGCGCCGACCCGCGCATGACCTTTGCCCTGCTCATGAACATGGCGGCCTTCTTTGCCTTTGCCGCGCTTGTGGTTTGGCTGCGCTTTCGCCTGGAGCGCGCGCGCCAGGACTTTGAAGAAACACAAGCGCTGGAAGCTCTACTGCAGCCTGACGCGAGGTCGCCGCGATGAAATTCCTCTATGCCGCCTACGCCGCCACCTGGGTGATTCACATCACCTACCTGGCCTTCCTCAGCCGGCGTTACCGCCGCCTGCGCGATGAAATGCAGGACCTGCGAAAAAAATAAGCTTCCACTCCACCGCGGATTGCGCGGATTTTTACGGATCGAATTCTTATCTGCAGGCTCGGAACACAGCACGCCGTGCTGTTTCTGCGGATGAGTTTTCAAGGAATATGCGCTTATGAACAGCCAACTGGAAACTCAACACAATGGGGTAATCCGCGTAAATCCGTGGCAGGGAAGTTTACTGGGTGAAGAAGTCCTTAAAAACCTGGTATACGTTGTGGGCGCTCTCTCCGCCGGGGCGAAAAAAAATCCAGCATAACCAGAGAGCGGCTCCGATCAGGCCAATTTTGCTCAGCCAGTCGGAGGCGGTGACATTGCCGCGGGGATGCGAGCCCACGCCCACTGCCGCCATCATGGCAAACAGCACCAACACCACGATGTCCAGGGTACTCACTAGCGGCTCCGTTCCGGCTCGCTGCTTTCCTGCAGGTCTTCCAAGGGATAATTGCGCAGAAACTCGTAAGCTTCAATAGCAGCGGCGATTCCCACCGGCGCGCCCGGGGCCCTCTCCGGTTCGACTCGGATTACGCGCGCGTCAAAGCGCACGCGCACCTTTTCCGTGAGGGTGACGTGCGGGGGAAAGGTGAGCGTCACCGCGACTTGCTCGCCCACCTGCAACGGCCGTTGCAGATGAAAGAACACGCCGCGGGCGCTGACGTTGTCGGTTTCGGTCGTCATCTCCGCGTCCTGCCCTTCGGCGATCCGCACTTCTGCCGGAAGTCGCATATCGAAACGCCGCATGGCGCGGCGCTCGGGAATGGTATGGGTCATGATCAGTGGTCGTCCTAGCAGCATCTCAGCCCGGGCTCGCCAACCTAATTCATAGATTACTTGCGCGCAAGTTAGTTCCAGCACCTGTTTCCGACCCGGCAACCTGAGAGCAAACTCGCGCCCTCTCCTGTTGCCACACTTACTAAACATGACATCCGATTGCAAGGACAAAGAAACGCCGAGCTTGCGGGATTACCGGCGCTCGGCTGCGCAGTGACAGGCGGCTGCTCTGACCCTGCGCGGCCGTACCCTTGTTCTTTCCTCTGCCCGGTTCGATCCGTCCAACACCCGGGCCAGGTTCAGCAGCGAAGGACTGCCGCAGACCACGCAACGTCCATTCCTGCTGTCGCTGACTACGTCACAATTGGCACAGAGTACAGCCTGTTGCAGTGGAATCAGGTTCTGCGAGACAAAGACCCGGACGGCCGACGACATGGCGCACTCCTAACCAGTTGATGCCTGGAAGTGCAATTGCCCTTCCATTCCCACCCCGCCGTCGGGGACGGTAACCCCAACCCCTCCATTGGCTACCCGCTCCGGGGGACGGCCGGCCCAGGGTGCCGCGAATGAAAGGAGTTGCAGCTTTTTTCGCAAAACTGGACGGGCTGTACCGCTTGCTCCGTTTGCGGGCGGGGGAGGGGGTTTTTAGGGTGACAATCCGCTCCAACCCTGCCCTGGGGGCGGGGGTATCTCCGCGGTTGCGAAATTTACAAATCGAAACTACGCCTTCTGTTATGCGGCCGCATCCGTTGCCTCTCACCCCCCGGCCCTTGACCGGCGTAGCTGCCGGATGATAAGTATCAAAAGCTTCTCCCAATCGGTTGACAGGTTTACCGGCTTCACGCCTGCGCTTGTCCGCGGGAGCGCGTGCTCGAATTTTTCCCAGGAAGCTGACTGCATGCGGAGGAATGTGTGGAATTGATGTGGGCTTCGAAAGTGGGCTCAGTGCGTCGAATTGTGACCCAGCAATTCGTTTTGGTGGCTGTGGCTGGGTTGAGTTGGGGATGGGCTCTGGGATTGCACGGCGGCGCCGCTTCGACGCATCCACCCGCGCCACCGGCTGCCGCGCGGACCGCCGCATTGCGACGGCAGGCATTGCGGCACTACGCCCGCCTGCCACTCAGCTTTGAACCCAACTTGGGCCAGAGCGCTGCGCAAGTAAAGTTTCTGTCGCGCGGCCAGGGTTATGGCTTGTTTTTGACGGCCGACCGTGCCGTCCTCTCCATCCGCGAGCCGGGTGCAAAGCCTGCCTCCTCGGCCCAATTCCATGCGCTAAGCCTGAAGCTGCTGGGGGGAAATCCGGGGGCACAAATCGCCGCTTCCGACCGCTTGCCGGGGACCAGCAACTACCTGATGGGCGATAATCCCCGCCAATGGCACACGGACGTGCCGCACTATGCCCGCGTGCATTATCGCGGCATTTACCCCGGAATTGACCTGGTGTATTACGGGCGCCAGCAGCAACTGGAGTATGACTTTGTAGTCTCGCCGGGCGCGGATCCCAGCCGCATCTGCCTCCAGGTGCAGGGAGCTCAAACCCTGAGTGTGGATGGCAAAGGCAATCTGGTTCTGCAACTGCCTGGCGGCGCTATCCAGTTACACCGCCCGCTGGTGTATCAGGAAATTGGCAATAAGAAACAGTTGGTGGCGGCCCGCTACACCGTGAAGTCAGGGAACCGTGTGGCTTTTGCTTTAGCCGGCTACGATCGCAGCCGGACCCTGGTAATTGACCCGCGCCTGGTTTATTTCAGCTACCTGGGCGGCTCGCTGGATGAAACCATGCCCGCTGTGGCCGTGGATGCGGCGTTCAACGCTATCGTGGCCGGCACCACGGCTTCGGTTAACGATTTTCCCACCACCGCAGGCGCCTTTCAGACCACCACAAAAAGCACCACCACCACCGTATTTGTAACCAAGTTTAATTCCTCGGCCACCGGCCTGTACTTTTCCACCTTCCTGGGCGGTAGCGGGACCGACACCGCCGCTGGCATTGCCGTGGACAAGAGCTTTAACGTTTATGTGACTGGAACCACGAACTCAGGCGATTTCCCGGTCACTCCCAGCGCTTACCAGAGGTCGCCTAAGACGCCTATCACACAAGACCACGTCTTTGTCACCGAACTGAATAGCAGCGGGAACGCGCTGGTCTACTCCACCTACTTGTCAGGCAGCAGTGTGGATACGGCCAGCGGCGTTGCCCTGGGGCCCATAGCCAGCACGGTGTTCGTTACCGGAACCACTCAGTCTTCCGATTTTGCCAACATTTCAAGACCCACCGGCCTGACGGGCAGCAGCGAATTCTTCGTCACCAAGCTCAATACCTCCAAACAGGGAACCGCCAGCCTGGTGTACTCCACTTACGTGGGAGGAAATACACCCGCCAGCGCCCCCACCGTCACCGACGGTGGAGGCATTGCCGTGGATCCCAGCGGCAACGCCTACATCACCGGAGGCACGAATTACACCGACATGCCGGCGGTGAATGCCCCAACATTCCCCAATGGAAAGAGCGGTTCAACGCTCAACGGCATTGAGAACGCCTTCGTCGCCAAACTCAATCCCAATGGCGCCCCGACGCTATTCCTCACTTACCTGGGCGGCAGCGGCACCGACAAAGGTACCGGCCTCGCCACCGATTCGGCAGGCAATGCTTATGTCACCGGGTCCACCAGTTCCACCGATTTCCCTGTGCTGGCCCCAGTCGGCGGAACTCTTTATCAGGGCACGCCAGGTGGCGCGACCGATGCTTTTGCCACCAAAATCGCCTCCAACGGCAGTTCCCTGATCTGGTCTACGTACATCGGTGGAAGTGGAGCTGACGCCGGTTTAGGCATTGCCGTGGATGCCAACCAGAACAGCTTTGTGACCGGCTCCACCACCTCCACCGACCTGATGACAGTAAGGCCCACGCAGTCTGTGAATACTGGCGGAACGGATGCGTTTGTAGCCGAATTTGATGTCAGCGCTACGGCGCAATTTGTGACCTATCTGGGCAGCAACCTGACCCGCGGCACCGGCATCGCACTGGACCCAAATGCCAATCCCTACGTGGCGGGAGAAACCGATTCCCCCGGCCTGGCAGTGGGCAATCCTTATCAGGCCACGGTAAAGGGTGGAATTGACGCTTTTGTGGCCCACTTTGCCGGATCTACCACCCTGGGATTGACTGCCGCTGTCAGTCCTGCCAGCGCCATTGGTATCGGCAATGCCGCTGCCTTCACCTTCACAATTACCAACACGGGACAGGAGATAGCCACTGCGGTCATCTTCACCAACACTTGGTCCACCAACGGCACCTTCCAGAGCGCAACCCCCAGCCAGGGGACATGCTCGACCCCAGCAGGTTTCTCGCTGGTGTGCGGCCTGGGGCAAATAGTTGCCGGTGGCAGCGCGACGGTGACCTTGCACATATCCGGCACTGCCGCGGGTTCGGTTACCGATACGGGAACGGTAAGCAGCGGTTCGACAACCATCAATCCTAGTGCGGGCACCAGCGTCCTGGTCAACGACTTTTCGGTTGCCGTGAGCCCTACCACTGCGAGCACGCCCGCCGGCCAGGCTGCGACCTACACGGTGACGGTAAGCCCTGTACCCCAGGGAGCCATTTTCCCTAATGGCATTTCTTTGAAGTGTTCCGGCGGCGTGCCTACGGCGGCGATGTGTGCCTTCAACACCAATCCAGTGGTGCCCGGGGCGACGCCCAAGACCTCATCGCTGACCATTACCACCACCGCCCCGCCCCCAGGCACGACAACCGGTTTTCTTTTCCAGCGCAACTTGCGGCAGATGTATGCCGTCATGCTGCCGCTGGGCGGCATCGCTTTCCTTGGCTTCTCCCTCGGCGAAAACCGCCGGCGTAAACGCCTGGCCGCCATCTGTGTACTGGGGCTGCTTCTGGCTTTGATTGTGCTGCAACCGGCCTGCAGCAGTTCCAGTAACAAAAGCACCCTGCCACCATTCACACCCAAGGGGACTTATAACATTACCGTGGCGGGAGTCGCGGGGTCCGGGACGGCAACGGCTACTCGCACCACCAAGCTGACCCTGGTGGTGCAGTAAGAGCTGCGCGGTTTCTTTTTCTAGGCTTTAATCTTCTTCGCTTCCGCGTCCCACACTGCGGCCGTCTTGTTGAAATACGAATAGTTGGCCAAGTGGCAGCCCAGGGCGGCGTTATTGCCGAAAATCTCATTCTCCACTACCGGCTCGCGCGTGCGCACGGCGTTGAAGAAATTGGCCTGATGGTCGGAGACGTCGCTGTAGCCCGGAGGCACGGTGAAGCTCTCCGCTTCTTCGTCCACGCTGTAATGCAGCGGCGCGGGTTGGGGATGCTCCTGCTCCCACTGCTTCAGGTACTGGTCGCGCAGATTCTTGGGCCAGCCGAAAATCGAGTAAGACTCCGCCTGCGGCCGCGTGTCCTGCGGCGTGTAGGTGAGGGTTGAATCCTTGATGATCAACGTGCCTTTAGTTCCGTAGAAGGCGATAAACTCCCCGCCTTCGTTGTTCAGATTGCAGCGCACCATCATGCGGAAGTTGGGATAGTCGTAAAACGTTTCGATCAGGTCGGGAAAGTCGCGGCCGTCCTTCCAGCGGAACAACCCGCCCGCCGACTGCGCCCGCTGGGCCACCATGTTGGTGCCGGTAATGAAGTGAATGCCGGAAATCAGGTGCACGAACAGGTCGCCGGCCAGACCCTCGCCGTAATCCTCAAAGCAGCGCCAGCGGAAGAAGCGCACCGGGTCGAAGGGTCGCTTCGGCGCGCCATCCAGGAAGGCGTTCCAGTCTATGGTCTGGGCGCTGGCGTCGGGGGGGATGGGATACACCCAGGCGCCGCTGGCTGTGTTGCGGTCCCAGTAGGCCTCGATGCAGCACACCTGCCCTAGCTTGCCGGAATCGTGAATTTCCTTGGCCTTGGCGTAAAGGATGGAGCTCACGCGCTGGCTGCCCACCTGCAGAATGCGCTTGTTCTTGTGCACCGCGTCCATGATGGCGAACCCGTCTTCCACCGTGTGCGACATGGGCTTCTCGCAGTAAACGTCTTTGCCCGCCGCGCAGGCGTCCTCCACCACCTTGCGGTGCTGATGGTCGGTTACGGCCACAATCACCGCGTCCACGTCATTGCGGTTGAGGATTTCGTGGTAATTGCGCGTGGTAGGAACCTGCTTCTGCACCGCCTCCTCCCCCGCCTGGTGGCGCGAGTCGTAAAGATCGCAAATCGCAACGCATTCGATGCCCGGCACCGCCAGCGACGCCTGCAGCAGTTCGCAACCGCGGATACCCGTGCCGATGGAGGCGAAGCGCACCACGTCGCTGGGCGGCACCGGCCGCGGAGATGCCCACAGGGCTTTCGGTTCCAGAACAGTGACCTTGGCGGCCAGGCCGGCCGCAGCCGCGCCCGCGCCCAGCAGCATGAAGTCGCGGCGAGATAGGGAACTTTTGCGCATTTATCTTCTTCCTCTCTCTGTAGGTGGTTTTGGCTCTGCTTGCGGCCGGATTTAAGTAGCTGGCGATTGTAACGCAACGGAGGCGGTTGCCGGGCGGACGATTCGTATAAGGTCATGCCTTCAGGCGTGCCGAACAGGCTCATCCATGAATCCGGCTTCAGCGCGGTCTTGCCAAGACCGGTGGATCGGCCAGTTCAAAGCATGAAACAGCTCACAGCCCAGAGCGGGAACCCCAGATCTCGTGGAGACAAAATCGTTTCGGCTGACGATTGCCCAGCCCGGAGGGCGAAACAGTTTTTAGCCCAGGTGAGCAGTGGGTCAGGGGTACCAAAGAATTCCCCAGGGCGCGACCGAGCCCGCGAGGGCGATTGAGCGCGCTGGCGGGCCTTCACGCCGGCGGAAATTTTTGTCAAGGCACGCAGAGAGAGACTCGTATCAGGGCACGCCTTCAGGCGTGCCGAAACCAGGCTCAACCATGAATTCGGCTTCAGCCGCTGCGGGATTTCACCCATTTCTGTTTTTTCTTGGGGAGCGGATTTCTGCGACCTGCGTAGCTTTTCGTGATTTCAAATTGGACACGTTGATTTTGGTGTCCTGTCAGGACACCCTGAAAGTAGCCCGCCACTTCAGTGGCGGGTGAACGCCACAATGGATTTGAAGTCCCGTCAGGGACGACTGACACATCTGCCCAAACCGTTCAGGCGTGCCTACGGCACTATTCCCTATTTCCGCGTTTTCCCGCCAGTGAACTGGCGGGCTACTCTCAGCCGGTCTCTCAGAGACCGGTGGACGGCCAAACGCAAAGGAAATTTGGCTGATGGCCAAAAATTCCAGCCCGAACGTCGGAACAGCGTTCAGCCCAGGGCGTGAATCCAGATCTGGTGGAGACAAAATCGTTTCGGCTGACCATTGCCCAGCCCGGAGGGCGAAACAGTTTTTAGCCCAGGGCGTGAATCCTGGGTTAGTGGCACTAAAAACCTCCCGGGGCACGACCGAGCCCCGCGAGGGAGCGCGTAGTTTAAAGCGGTGAAGGCGCTCAAAAAGGGTGAACTAAATAAAACAGAAGCGACGATATCTTTCGTCGAAGCAGAATGAGAAAATTCGTGTCCCCTATGCCCCGGCGCTCAGCTTGTGGTGTCTTTGCGGTTCGGCGATGCCGTACTGGCGGATCTTGTAGAGCAGCGCCTTGTAGCTGATTTTGAGCAGGACGGCCGCCTGCTTGCGGTTCCAGTTGGTCTGCTCCAGGGCGCGGGTAATGGCTTCGGCTTCGGCTTCGTCCTTGGCGCTGCGCGCCAGCGACTTCAGCCCGCCGCCCGAGTCGGCGCCGTCCCGGCCCACGCCCGCGGCCGGGCCTCCGCCATCGGACTGAGGCTGCAGTTCGTTGATGGCCACACTCTCGTCGCCCAGAATCAAGAAGCGCTTCACAAAATTGCTCAGTTCGCGCAGGTTGCCGGGCCAGGGGTGCTCCAGGCAGCGCTGCAGCAGCTTGGGCGAAAGCGTCATGGGCGGACGCGCGTAGTGTTCCGCCATGCGCGACATGAAATGCTTAAGCAGCAGAGGAATTTCTTCCTTACGCTCGCGCAGCGGAGGCAACTGCAGGGTGAAAGCGTTCAGGCGATAGTAAAGGTCTTCGCGCAGGCGCTTGGTGGCCAGAGCTTCCGGAATGTTGATATTGGTGGCGGCCAGGATGCGCACATCCACCTTCACCACGGAGCGGCTGCCCAGGCGCGAGAACTGCTGGTCCTGCAGCACGTGCAGCAGCTTGGCCTGAAGCAGCGGCGGCATCTCGCCGATTTCGTCCAGCAGAATGGTGCCCTTGTTGCACAGTTCGAATTTTCCCGGCTTGGGATGGGTGGCGCCGGTGAAAGCGCCGGCCTCGTAGCCGAACAGTTCGCTTTCCAGCAGGTCGGCAGGGACAGCGGCGCAGTTCACTTTCAAAAAAGTGCGGTGGGCGCGCGGCGAAAGCTTGTGGATCAGGCGCGCCAGCACCTCCTTGCCCGTGCCGCTCTCACCCAGCAGCAACACCGGAATGTCCACACCCGCCACCAACGCGGCCTGGGCGCGGATTTTCTTCATGGCGGGGCTGGCGGCCACGAAGAACACATCGTCGCAAAGCTCTTCCACCTCGCCAGAATGAGTTTCGGCCCGCAGGCACTGCTTGATCACCGCGTCCAGTTCCGCCTTCTGAAAGGGCTTGGTGAGGTAATCCTGCGCTCCCAGGCGGATGGCCTGCACCACTTTACGGGTATCGCTGACGCAGGAGAGCATCACCACTTTCATGCTGGGATGCATGTGGCGCAACTGTTCCAGGGTTTGCAAGCCGTCCAGGCCGGGCATCAGGAGATCGAGCAGGACCAGGTCGGGACTCAGCCCGCGCTGCACACGCTCCAGGGCATCGTTGCCGCTGTTGGCGGTCTCCACCTTGTAGGAATCCACTTCCAGCAGGGTGCGGATGTAACGCAACATGCCGGGTTCGTCGTCCACCAGCAGAATGCTCGGCGACGCGCTCATCGTGCTCCTCCCGCGGGACCGCCCGTCGGTCGCAGGGGCAACAGGAAACAGAATTTGCTGCCCGCCCCCTGTTCGCTTTCCACCCAGATCTTGCCGCCGAAAGCCTGCACCAGGCGGCGGGCAATGGCCAGTCCCAATCCCACGCCTTCGCCCGACACCCCCGCCTGGGCCAGGCGGAAGAAATCGTCGAAAATTTCCTGGTGGAATTCCGGGGCAATTCCCGGTCCGGTGTCAGACACGCTCACCTTCACCGCGTTAGGAACCTCGCTCTTTTGTTTGCGCCGTTCGTGCGGGGGAGGGCTCAGATAACTGGCGCGCCGCTCCCACATATGCGGTTCGGCGTGCAGCCATACCGTGCCGCCGGCCGGTGTGAACTTGGATGCGTTATCCAGCAGATTGGAGAGCACGCGCTGTACCTTGGCGTAATCGAAGACGAAAGACTGCAGCTTTTCATTGGCCAGGTAATACAGAGCCACGCTCTTCTGCTGAAAGCGTGCCGACCAGAAGGTGCACACTTCCGCGAGGCAGGCATTCATGTCGCCGGCCTCGTATTTCATTTTCAGCTCCCCCGTTTCCAGCACGCTGAAGGTCAGGAAATCCTGGATGAAATGTTCCAGGCGGGCGCTGCTGGCTTGCATGTCCTGCAGGATGGAGCGCTGGCGCTCGCTCAGAGGGCCCAGTTTTTCGTTCTGCAGCAGTTCGATGTAGCCCGAGAGAATGGCCAGGGGGGTCTTCAGATCATGGGCGGCCGAAGCCAGGGCTTCCGTGCAGCGGTGGTAGCGCTCCTGCAGTTGCATGTAGGCCTGCAGAAGCTCCTGCTGGCTGGTGGAACTGGTCCGGAGTTCAGCCTCGGCGACTACCCCTTGACCGTTACTGGAACTGCCGACTAGTTCCCCCTTGCTGATAGGCACACTCATCTCCGGGCTCGCGCCAACATTCGTTTGCAGAATCAAGGGGGGAGGGATACCTAAGAGCTTGTTTTTCTATGCCCTGTAGAAGGAATGCTATGTCAGACTTTTACCCCTGTCAACCGCCAAATGCATGCCGTTGGTCATAAAAGAGAAAAAGATTGCGATTTGCACAAAGCCGGTCGCATTTGGGGTTGACTGCGCGATTGTGCCCCCGTAAAGGCCACCCTCCCCTAAGACTACTGCCTGACCACGCTTCCCCAGCTAACTCGGTATATTTCTCCAACGCAAGTCCAAGCCTGGACGTCTAATCAATCAGGGCGGCGTAATTTGGCACGTAAGGTGCGAGAGATAGCTGCTTTGAATTCAACAGGTAGGGGAAAGCGTGGCCGGCCGGACTTCCGTAAAACAGCGTCGAAACTGGGAAAGATTACCCCTGGCGATTCCGGTATTTGTCCGAGGCCGCGATGAGCGGGGCAAGGAATTTCTCGAATTTGCCACCGCTTTGAATCTGAGCGCGGGAGGGGTTCTGCTGGCCGTGTCCCGCGCCCTGCCGCTCTCCGCTGGGGTTTCGCTGGAAGTGCCCAGCGCCCCCCTCTCGGATGTTGCCCATCTTCCCCGGGCCGTGCGCCGGTTGCAGGCGCGCGTAGTCCACGTCCGCTCCTCTAATCGTCATCAGCTGATTGGCCTTAAGTTTTCCCGCCCATTACTACCTGCGACAGGAAGGAAAGTTACTTCTTCGCTGT
>DASYWT010000030.1:0-4836 GCA_035935775.1 Terriglobales bacterium | reverse complement strand
TAGTCAGCTAATAAGCCAGTCAGCTAGCAAGCCAGTCAGCCGTCGCAGTCTGAATGCTGAAGGCGTGCCACGTCACAGACGGCGGTGATAGCGGCGTATAATCGAGGTTTAGCGCGCTGTATCTGGCGCTAGTGGAGGGTGTTTCGTGAGTTCCCACATGCCGCCTCGCCCCGGACAGCAGGCTCCTCCCGGGCCGCAACCCATCCCCGGAGTAGATGCGATTGTCGCCGTAGGATCGGGCAAAGGCGGGGTGGGCAAGACCACGCTGGCGGTAAACCTGGCGGTGGCACTGGCCAAACTCGGCCACAAGGTCGGGCTGCTTGACGCCGACGTTTACGGTCCGAACGTGCCGCTCATGCTGGGCGCAAACGCCACGCCGCGAGTGGTCGGCGAAAACCGCATCGAGCCACTGGAGCGCTACGGTCTGAAGGTGATTTCGGTCGGCTTCCTCAATCCTGGCGACCGCCCGCTGATCTGGCGCGGCCCCATGCTGCACTCCATCGTGCGGCAGTTCCTGGGGCAGGTGGAATGGGGGCAGCTCGATTACCTGGTAGTGGACCTGCCTCCCGGCACCGGCGACGTGGCTCTGTCGCTGATTCAGACCGTGCCGCTCACCGGCGCCATCGTGGTTTCAACGCCGTCCGATGTTTCGCTGCAGGACGCGCGCAAAGCCATTGAAATGTTCCGCCAGGTGAAAGTGGATATCGTGGGTCTGGTGGAGAACATGAGTTATTTTGTTTGCCCGCATTGCCATGAGGAGATTGACATCTTCTCCAAGGGCGGCGGGGAGCGCACCGCCAGGCAGTTCGACATTCCCTTCCTGGGGCGGGTGGAACTGGACCCTGAAATCCGCAAGGCAGGCGACACCGGTTTGCCGGCGGTGCTGGCGGGCGAAGAGGGCCCGCACGCCAAGTCGCTCTACGAGTTCGCGCGCAAGGTGGCGGGGCGGCTGGGAGAAATCAAGGCGGCCTCTCCGGAAAGCGTGATCCAGATTCAGTAGTCGGTCCGATAACCAAGACATTTCCGGCCGCAAGCTAAACCTTCCAATTGACTTCCGGGGCAGTAAGGGGCAAACTTCGTGCGCCTCGTAAGTGTGCTGCACGAAAGGAAAGCCCATGCTGGAAATCCACTCTAAACGCATTCCACCAGACGTGATTGTTCTGGAACTGGCAGGAAGAATTATCCTGGGGCGCGACGCCCAGCACCTGGAGTGGATGGGCACGGCGCTGGTCCGGGACAACGAGAAAAAGGTTGTGCTCGACCTCAGCAACGTGAGCCGGGTGGACAGCACGGGCGTGGGCATCATCATGATGGTGTGCGGTCTGCTGAAACAGAGCGGCGGAGAACTGCGCCTGGCGGGAGCCAAGGGACTGGTGGATGACGTTCTGAAGCTGACCAACGTACACAACATGATTGGGATTCATCCCGATGCCGAGGCCGCCGCTGCCAGCTTTGGCAGCGCGTAAGAGCCGTCCCTCCGGGACTTCTTCCTTATGGCCGTGCTTACCCGCCACTGAAGTGGCGGGCTATTCTCAGTCGCCGCTCCGCTGCCTCAGACTTTTGCGGCCAAGGGTTGATCGCAAAGTGCCCGACGCTACACAAAGCAGGTCCTTCGTCGCGCTTGCCGCGCAGGCGCAGTTCGCGCTTCCTCAGGATGACAAGGGGAAAGGGCACAGAGAACACCTTTCGACGGCTGACCTAGCGCGTACAGACGCAGGGTCCTTCGACTCGCGCTTCCCTCGCAAACTCGGGTCGCGCTCGCTCAGGATGACAGTTATTTTGCGGCGATTGGCAAGCGAATCGCGCAGCTCCGCTCAGGATGACAGAGAAGGAATTTGATCCTGAAACCCGGTGGCTACTTTAACCTCGCAAGGGCGAAGAGCGGGTTGGGGATTTTTTCCGTCAACACCATCTCGGCGGCCATTTCGCCGACAGCTGGGCCGTGTTTGAAGCCGTGGCCAGAGCCGCCGCCCAGCAGCCACACATTGGCGGCACGCGGGTGGCGGTCCATGATGAAGTTCTGATCGGGCGAATTCTCGTACTGGCAGACGCGAGACTCCAGCAGCGGAGCGTGCTTCAGCATCGGAAAGCGCAGGCCGAGATGCTCCCGGGCGCTGGCGAAGCCCTCGGCGCTGGCCACACGCTGGCCGTTCGTTGGGTCGAACATCGGTCCCCGGGTATCATCGGCAATCTTAAAGCCGCGCCGCTCCACCACCGGAAAGCCATAGAAGTAGCGCTCGCCGTGGTCCACCCAGATGGGCATCTTTTCCGGATTGAAGCGCACATCGCCGGCCGCGGTGCCGAAGAAGAACACCTCCTGGCGGGTGGGACGAATTTTCTCGCCGATCACATCGGGGAACATGTTGCCCAGCCAGGGACCGCAGGCAAAGACATAGCGGACGTCATCAGCAACATGCATTCCGGATTGGAGAATAATCTCGCCCAGTTCCCCACCCCTGATTTGAGGCGGTAAGACTGAATCTTGGAAGTACCTGCCGCCTTCAGAAACGAAAGCATCGCGCACGGCGGCGCAGGCTTCCCGGGCCATGAGGCCGCCGCTCTCGGGCTCAAAAATGGCCCAGCGCACGCCATCAAAGTTTACTTGCGGGTAAGTGGCGGCCAGTTCGTTGTAATTCATCTCCACGTAGGGGATGCCGGCCTCCTTCAGCATGGGCAGGGAGCCTTTTTCGAAGGAGTCATCCTCGTGGGCCACCATCCAGAGCACGCCCATGCGGCGGAAGAGCACGCGGTTCCAGCGCTTCTGATTCTCCTGCCAAAGCTGGAGAGCTCGGGCCGCCATTTTGCTGTAGGGCTGGTTCGGGCCATAGGTGCCGCGGATGATGCGGGTCTCGCCGCCAGAACTGGCGCGCGAGTTGCCAGGTCCCCAGGCGTCAATTAGCGTTACCTGCGCTCCCCGGCGCAGAAGGTGGAGGGCGGTCCAGCCCCCGAAGGCGCCAGCCCCTACTACCACGATCCCACGGTGCCTTTCAGCCATAGCGGATTTGCCTTCAACTTTGCTGGATATGTTATTGAACACGGGCGCAGCCGCGAATGCGGTCCATCCGCTAAACGCAGCCGAGGCCTTTAAGAACCACCTGCGGGTGACTTTTAGCAGTTTTGACACGAAGGAAATTAAGCTATCCTTGAGGCAGGGCGTGGTCAAGCCGCCTGTTGCCGGGGCAGGTAACAGCGAGGGAAGGTCCTGTGGGTGTGAATCCTGGCCTAAGCGGCAGCATCTAAAGTACTTAGAAGGAATTGCGAGCGGTTCTGCCGAGCCCAGTGGTACGCTCGCGTTGAAGTAGCGATGACACAAGCCGGGTCTATCGGAGAGCGGGAACGCGAGATTTTGACCGCAATCGTGGAAACGTTCATCTCCACGGGCGAGCCGGTGGGATCGCGCGTTTTGGCGCGGGGCAGCCGCGAAGGGCTGAGCCCGGCCACCATCCGCAACGTGATGGCGGACCTGTCGGACGCGGGCTACCTGGAGCAGCCGCATACGTCGGCGGGCCGCGTGCCCACCAGCGCCGCCTACCGCTACTACGTGGAGCAACTGACGGGCAAAGCGCAGATTGCGCCCGCGGACGCCAGCATGATTCAGGGCGTGCTGCAGGGGATCAGCAATCCCGACGAGTTCATGGAGCGGACCTCGCACGTGTTGTCGCTGATTTCGCACAGCGTGGGCGTCACCATGACCACGGGCGGTTCGCGCAACGCGCTGGATCATGTGTACTTTTCGCGCTTGGCGGAACAGAAGGTGCTGGCCGTGGTGGTGACGCGAGCCGGGGTGGTGCGCGACCGGGTACTGCGCATGACCCGGGACTTGAGCCAGACGGATCTGGACTCGGCTTCGCGCTACATCAACGAGAATTTCCGTGGCTGGAGCCTGGAAAAGCTGCGCACGGAGCTGGCCCGCCGCATCGAGCAGGAACGCAACGAATACGACCGTCTCATGCGGTCGGTGGAGGCGCTCTACCGCGAAGGAGCGCTGGAGAGCGAGCAGGGCAAGCAAACCGTGTGGGTGGAGGGAACCTCCAACCTCGTAGTGAGTGAAGAGGACCGGCAGCGGCTGCGCGATTTGCTTAAGACGCTGGAGGAGAAGGAAAAGCTGGCCGAATTGCTCAGCGCCTACCTCAACACGAAAGAGGAGGCGGTACGAGTGATCATCGGCCTGGATGAAAACCAGCCGCACATGCGCAACCTGGTGCTGATTGGTGCGCCGGCACGGGTGGGCGGCGAGGTGATGGGATCGCTGGCCGTGATTGGGCCGACTCGCATTGATTATGAGCACACCATCACGGCGGTGTCGTACATCGCGCGCCTTTTCGATCGAATCTTGAATGAATCAGAGTGAATATGGCAAGGACCAACGGTAAATCGGAAGTGGAATCACGGGAACTGGATTTGGAGCACGAACTGCCGCCGGCACAGGAAACTGCGGCGGAGCAGGGGGCAGCGCCGGCCGCGGGCGAAGATGTAGCCGCGCTGCGGGAACAATTGGAGAAGCTGCAGGCGGAGCGCAGCGTGCTGCTGGACCGCATGGCGCGCTTGCAGGCGGAGTTCGACAATGCGCGCAAGCGCGCTGCTCGCGAGCAGCAGGAGTACAAGGACTTCGCGCTGGCGGACGCCCTCAAAAACCTGCTCCCCATTCTGGACAGCTTTGACCGCGCGCTGCAAACCAAGGTGCAGAAGCCCGAAGACTTCCGCTCCGGCGTGGAACTGATCCGCAAGCAGTTCCAGGATGCGCTGGAGAAGCTGGGGCTGCGTCCGATTCCGGCCAAGGGCGAACCGTTCGATCCCCGGCTGCACGAGGCCATCGAAATGGTGGACAGCGATGCG
>DASYWT010000029.1:0-12240 GCA_035935775.1 Terriglobales bacterium | reverse complement strand
ATTTGCCCGTTGCGGCTGATGCCCAGGGCGACCGTGCGCCCCGGCGGCGTCTCGTGAATCATGCGCCGCAACTCCTCCACGCCTTCCACCGGCTGGCCGTTGAAGCTGAGGATGACGTCCTGCTCGCGCAACCCGGCTTTGCCCGCGGGAGCATCCTGATCCACCATGGTGACTTCCACGCCCCGTTCATCTTTGAGTTTGAGGGCGACCATGCGGTCGTGGGTTACGTCGCGCGTGTCAATGCCGAGGTAGGAGCCGCTTTCCTCACCGAACAAGCCGGACGGCATGTCGGGCTGAAAGCGCAGACAGGCGGCCTGCTGAGGCAAAGCGAAAGCGCCTGCCAGAAACAGCGCCATGGTGCCGAAGATGAGTGTGCGCATATGAATTCCCCGTTAAAAACTTCCGGTCCGGCGTTTCATTTGCTGGTACTGCGCAAGAAAACAATATCGCCGGAGCTGGTGTGCACTTTGAGCACAGGCCCGCCGCCATTCAGGTTGCCCTCCGCGGTAATGCGCTTGGGGCCATAATCGCCGCCTTCGGAGTTCACCTTGATTTCAGGAAAATCGGATTGGATCCTGTGTCCGTTGCCCATATCCACGGCCGCATGAACAGTGACCGGCAGGCTCGGGGCGAGGTAGACGGTGATGTCGCCGGCCGGTGTTTCTAAAACCGAGTTGCTGAAGCCGCCGCGGGTAGCGACGAATTGGGCCGTGATGCCGCCCCCGCCGGTTTCCGCACGCGCGCCCTGGCTGAGATTCATCAGTTCGATGCTGCCGCCGCCGCTCTCGGCGCGCACCGGGCCATTGGCCAAGGCCAGGTGGATACTGCCGCCGCCGGTGTCCATTTCAGCCGGTCCGTTAATTTGTCCCAACTCAATGCTGCCGCCGCCGGTGGAGGCCTTGACCCGGCCCTGGCAACGTTTCACCTGGATGCTGCCCCCACCGGTCTCCAAAAAAGCGCCCTGCAAGCCGTCGAGAACCACCACACTCCCGCCGCCGGTCTGGGCCGTAATCTTGCCTTTGGCGGATGCTACGCGGATGCCGCCGCCGCCGGTTTCCAGATTGAGGTCGGCGCCGGCGCTGCCCACATCAATGCTGCCGCCGCCAGTGCTGCCGGTGATGTTGCCCCCAATGCGATCCAGCTTCAGGCTGCCGCCGCCGCTGGAAGCGTCCACGCGGCCGGCGATGTCGTTCACGGTCACGCTGCCGCCGTCGGTTTCCACCTTGACGGCCTCCAAGGCCTGGGGAACCTGCAAGGAAAAGTCCGCGGAAAAGCGGCGTGCTCTGCCGCCCAGGTACTGGCCCTCGACCACGGCCATGTCGCCCCGCTTGGCGGCGTCAACTTTGTACTGCTCGAACCTCCGGCGGGCTTCCTGTTCCGAAGAAGTATAGGCACGCAGACGCACCACATAGTTGACAGCTTGCTGAGACCCGCCCTGCACCTGTACCGAGCCCATCTGCGCGCTGACGCGCAAACTATGCGCGTCCGGCAAGGAGCCCGTAATCTCATCCACCCAACCACGATCATCGCGATACACTCGCGATTGCTGTGCCACTGCGGCTGCCGATGCCAGCAGCAGCAGAACCATCGCGAGTTTTGGAGTCGTTTTCACAACGTTTCCTGGCCCCCTTTTTCTTGCGGAGAATCGTCCAACGCCGGCTCCGCTCCGGCGATGAAATTAAACCCCTCCGGCCCCATCAATCAATCTCCGGCATTTGCGCCAATAAGGCGCGTGATTCGGTACGAATGTAGGCGTTCTTGTCCTGGCGCGCCAGGTGCTGCAGCACTTCGCGCACACTGCTGTCGGCGCGCGCCGGCTGCAGCAGGTGAATAGCTTCGGCACGCACGCCCGGGTTGCTATCGTTCATCAACGCCTCCAGCACGGCATCACGCACGCGAACGTCCTGCCGAACGTAGGTTCCCAGACTATTCAGGGCTTTGAGCCGCACTCCCGGGTTACTGTCATAACGCAGGGCGTAAATCAAAGCCTCGCGCACGTTCTGGTCCTGCGGCTGCTGCGAAAGCAGGTCTACAGAGTCCATACGCACGCCGGAATTGTAGTTGTTGCGGGCGGCGAACAGAAGCAATTGCTGGATTCGGGAATCGTTCAGCGAGCCCTCGGCGGACTGGGTGGTCACGGTGTCGTACTTGATTTCCACCTTGTTGCTGCCCGGAAGCTGGTTGATGGCGCGGATTCCGGAAATGGAAGATTCAGCGGGTTGCACATTGCCGGCGGTAAAGGCCTGCGTTGTGTTGCCGGAAACGATCTTGTAGGTGCCGCCGATGCCGGCGGCGAAGCCGACGATGAAAATCACGCTGGCCAGGGCGGGGGAGAAGCGGGTGCGGCCAAAGAGAGCGGCGAGATCAAAGGTCCAGCGCTGCCAGAAATGGGGCTGTTCGGCCGTCTCCAGAGCTTCCTGCAGGCGCATGCGCGAGGCGGCCAGCAGGTTGGGAGTGGGCTCGACCACGGGCGCCACGGCCATGCTGGTCTTGAACCGGCGCAACCCGTCCAGTTCGCCCGCGCATTCCGCGCAGCGAGCCACGTGCTGCTCGAGCTCATAACGAGCGTCGTCCAGCAGTTCCTCGTAAACATACAGTAGAAGATTCGCTTTTACCCATTCGCACTTCATAGTTTCACCGTTCTCGTAGCGCCGCCGTCTCGGCGGCCCTATCTGCGGGCGGAACGCCCGCCAGACAGCCGGCCGTGGGCCGGCGCTACGAATGCTCTATTTCATATCCGCCAGCGCCACCCGGAGTTTCTGCGTGGCCCGGAACAAAGTGTTCTTGGCCGTTTCCTCGGTGGTATTCAGAATTTCGCCCACGGTGCGCAGTTTCAGCCCGTGGTAATGTTTCAGTTCAAAAACCATGCGCTCGCGCGGCGTCAGCTTGCCCAGGGCGCGGTTGATGCGGCCGCCCAGTTCGCGACGCATCAAGTCACGCTCCGGATTGGCGCCCGAGCGCCCGTCGGCCACCTGCTCCAGCATGTCGTACTGCTCGCCTTCGTGGTCCGTCGCCACCGGCGCCTCTTCGCGGCGCACCGCGCGCTTGCGCAGATGGTCGAGGCATAGATTGGTCACAATGCGGTAGATCCAGGTATAAAACGAGCATTCGAAGCGGAAGCTGCTGACGTTTTTGTATGCCTTGAGAAAGGCTTCCTGATAGATATCCTGGGCGTCGTGCTCAGAGCCGGTGAGATGCAAGGCCAGGCGCAGGACCGCCTGGTCATAATGGCGGACGAGTTCCTCGAAGGCACCTGCGTTGCCGCGTTGCGCCTCACGGATCAGCGCCGTGTCGTCAACACGGCCTAAGCTCTGCCCGATCATGTGCCCCCAAGTGGGGTATTCGGATCTAGCGCCCTGCCCTGTCCCAGTCTTGCGGCCAGGGTTGGAACGTTCGCCAACCGTTAAAGGAACTGCCATCGCATCGGCCGGCATGGTCTCGTCTGAACCTGTCCTTGGCAAGCCGGATTTGCCAGAGTTGGTACCGGTTTGCATTGGCTTAGACGGGGCGGGACATGATCCGTGAGCAGAATTATAGGGGTAAAAAGGCCTGGCAGAGTTGCTAAGAGCCCCAAAATGGGAGCCTTAGCCAGGGTTGAGGGGTGGAACTAGGGTAAAGGTCGCAGGATGGTGTTGACCAGATGCGGGTCATGGAAGGCGGTCCGTTCGCCTGCCCCCTTCCCGGGAACGGGCAAAAGACGCACGGAAAGCGGCTTATTCCATTTATAAGCCAGGCTGGCGGTATCGGAGAGCATGCGCTCGATCTGCAGGGTCGAAATGCTGCCAGGCAGGGGGATGGTGTCCAAGCCGGTGCCGCAGACCGACGAGTAGGCCAGCAGGCCGTCAATGGAGATACGGCCCTCGCCCCAGCGCCGGGCGAGGGTGCTGTCCTCCAAAATGGGCATCATGAGACCGGAATAGCCAGCGTGCTTGACCGGCAACTGGCGCAGGACACTGGTGATAAGGGCAGCCGCGGTAAGCGTGCCCGAGGAGCCGAAGGGAGCTCCTGTCAGCATTTCGACAGCTGCCCCGATCGAAACCCCACCTAACGGGGCGGGCGAGACATCTATCCCGGCATAGGTCCAACCCGTTTGTGCGGCCAGCGCGGTGGCGATCTTTTCGATGGGAGTGACCGCAGCAGCCATTCTTTGCGCCAGCTTCGAGCGCGCCGATGGGAAGTCCTGGCCCGGAGAAAATGCCTCCTGCACAATGTTGGCAGATTCCAGACCTATCGCGAACTGATGGCCGTCGCCAGTGAAATACGCCCCCGGAAAGAATGGGCCGTAGTGCGGCAGCATGGCAGTGGCGGCAAAGTTGAAGTTGGCTTGGCCGCCGGCTGAGTGCGCCCCCAGATACTGGATGGTGCGGGCCGCCGCGGCGATGGATTTCCAGTGCAGCCCTTTCTGGTCGGCAATAACGATGCTGCCGGAGAGATTCTTGGAACGCGCCAGCACCTCGGCCAGCAGGTCAGCCCGGGCGGGGTCATCCGAATCGTTAAACATTGCCGGGCCGACGCTGGCGATGAATCCCTGCTTTTGCGCCAACTCGTCCAGGCTGCGGAAGAAAGCCAGCGCCTGCTCATGAGACAAGCCGCGGGTATATTCGGCAAATGGCTGGGTGGTGATGCGTACCGTCTGCACTTCGTAGCCAGCCGCCTGGTATGCGGAGCGGGCGCGTTGCAGGAATGAGAACGCATCCTGCACCTGGGCCTGGTAATGCTGGCGGTCAACGCGCACGAAGGCGGTGATGGCGCGAACGCGGGGCTTGGATTGAGCGACAGCAAATGAGGCGGCAGAGAGAATTAGCAGGAGGATAAATAACCGGCGCAGCATGCAAGCTCCAGCGAGAAGATTATCAGGAACGAAGTTTCAAGTTTTCAAAGTTTCAAGTTTCGTCCGGAGAGCTGTTCTGCTCTTGACTAAGCATGAAGTACAGCATTGCCAGGTGGCGTCGAGAAGCCAGTCACCAAGCCTCTATTGTTAATGCCATTCGCTCGGCTGAACGCGCCGCCAACGTGCCAAGGTCGGTGATGGTGTAGTGAGGAAGTTGTCTTCGTTGCAGTAACTCCTGCGCGGCCAAGCTGACAGGAATCGCCAATGCGGCGAGGAGCGCGACTGTAGCGGCGTAAGAAAATTTGAATTTCATCGCGATCTCCCTCGTGTTGGTCCCTTCTTGGACCGCTTAGTCCTTCGGGTGGATTGCACGGAAGTGAAACCGATTATTGCGACGCCACAGAGAGAACGGCAGCATGGGCCTGGATACGTTGGGCGCGACGGTTCGCACGGGTACCTGGGTGCTCACGTCCACCATACTGTAGTCACAGCCTTGAATATCGGCGTGATTCTCGTCGCACGGGATGAGCATGATGGCGTGGCTGTCGCCGTTTGGGAGTACTCCGATGGCGGAGATCTCTCCACGATTGTTAATATCGAATGCGTTTGACACCTGCACGCTGGAGCCGGAAACAAGCAGAATGTTCAGGTCCTGCATGGGGGCGCCGCTTTCCCATAGAAATGCGCGGTCAGTCTGGAAATCACACAACTGAGACGATTGACCTATGACCTGACCTCTCGAGTTGACGGCCTGCGAGCTACTGCACAGATCGCCCGGCAGTGTTCCGAGGTCAGTCATGACCCCGTTCTTCCAGAAGAAGGCATGCACAGCCTGATCCCCTGGCGTCGTCGCAGCCCCCGAAATTTCCCCCGACTCGTTGATCCAGTTTGCAAATCCGAATGTCCCTCCTAGCGTTCCGAGGTCTTGCATGGGACCGGGCTTGCTCCAAAGGAATGGATGTGCCGTTAAGTCTCCCGGGAGGTTCGAGTAACCAACGACCTGTCCGCGATTGTTGAGATAAATAGCACAACCATTAGTGCCTCCGAAGCCGCCGAGGTCGTGAATCCCGGTTTCGCTGTCCCACAAGAAGGGATCTACCGTCGGCAAACCGGTCCCAGGATTCGGGTTCGAATCTATGTACGAGCATGCGACCACCTCGCCGCGCTCGTTCATCTCTACATTACCCTTGTTTACCGGGGGCGCTCCCAGAAGCCCGGCGTCGGGGCCACCCAGAGTGCCCACATCCTGCATGATGCCGTTCTGCCAGACGAAGACGCGCTGCTGGGTTCCCAGAAAACTGAAAGGATCGGGGATCGTATTAAAACCAGCTCCCGCCACTTGACCCCTACTGTTTACAGCGAACGCAACGTTTTCGTATCCGCCTTCAAGAGTGCCCAAGTCCGTGATGTGACCATTTTTCCAAAGGACAGCGTGCATCTGGCGCCCGCCGACAAGCGGGTCTATTTCATCGGTTTCTGAGAAGCCAGCAACCAAGCCACCGTCGGTGATCCAGTTCGCACCACTGCTGTTGTGGCCTGGGAGGGCGCCTAGATCTTGTAGGAAGCCATTGCGCCATCGAAATGCATGGGAAATAAACAGGGATGAGCAAAACAGGCATGCGTTTGCATGATTGGGAATGGACGTGTCCGCGCTGCCGGCGATCATCCCTCGACTGTTGAGTACTTGTTGTTCATCTTGGGTGCTGCTGTCGGGCCCGCCGAATGTGCCCAAATCGATTAGCTGGTAATGATGGCGCTTTGGCTTGTTAGCTCGTGCGGTACCGTCCTGCGCGGCCAGTCGAACCGGCAGCACCGGGGCAGCGAAGAAGGTCACGGCGGTAATGCAGATCAATATTGTGGATTGCATGTTTTGCATCCTCACGTTGACAGGGAGCTGAGGGGCCGGTTCAGTCGAACCACTGCGGAAGGGAAGTGTAGGTAGGTACGGCTGAGCGAAGTTAAGCTTAGCCCCAAAACGGGGTTTGTCAAGCGAAGCTCCGGTTGCCCGGTTGCGTCGGCTACGACACGCTCGTCGTGTTTTGTTAGACAAGTGGAGATTGATCAAATTCAAGCTATTACACCTGAAGCTCAGTTGGAGGCTGGCCTCAGCCGAAGGCTTGGTACTGCTTCCAGAATTCCGGCCAGGGCAGGCGAGGAGGGCCGCAGACGAAAATATCGGGATGATCCTGGCTCTCCTCGTTTTTAACGCCGAGAGAATTACCGTTGTGCCCGGCCAGGCGGCAGGAGGTGAATGTGCCCTCAGCATCCTCTCGCGACCAGCCAACGATGATCAGGGTAGAAGGCGGCGGTGTGGGATAGCTGCGCAACCACGCCGAATTGGTTCCGCTGATGGGCGCAGGCAGATGATACGGGCGGCCCAGGACTTCGATAGCGCCTTGCTCGCCATAGTTTCCTACCAGAACGCCTACGCTGGCTCGCTCCTCGGGCGGCAGCGAGTCGCGAATGCCAGCAACCGTTTTGACGAGCTGATTCCAGCCGATCTCCTCGCGCAAGTCAGTGTTGTTCTTGAGAGCGAAGTCCCGAAGTCTGCCGCCAGAAGTCAGCGGCACCACGACTGCGCAAATGTAAAGGCCGGTTAGAGCAAGGCCGGTGAAGAAAGTAGCCTCCACGGTGCGCCGCCACAGGCGCGGCAAAGAAGCGAGCCAGCGCTCTCCTACCACCGCACCCATCGCGATCAGCATGGGATAGGCAGCCGCCAAGTAATAGCCGCGGCCCTTGCCGATCACAAAGAGCGCGAGCGGAATCGGGTACATCCACGCCAAAAGACGGTAGCGGCGATCACCCAGGAAAGCCAGCAAGCCGGCAATCCACAAAGGTGCGGCAAAAAGATTGGCACAGACCCGGAATTGAGCGCGGATGAAACCGTTGGCGCGGCCCTCGCCCACGTCGCGGGCGTGAATGTGCTGCAGGAAGTGGAGAGAAATGAACCCGTGGCGCACCTGCCAAACGATGTTAGGGAGAAAAATCACCAAGGCCAGTGCGCTGCCACCCCAGAACCAAGGGCTCAGGAAGAACCGGCGGGCGCGCGTCAACAGCATGCCGCCGAGAATCCCGGCCACGTAAAAGGCCATGGTGTACTTGGTCTGGAAACCAAGTCCGACGGTAGCGCCGATGGCCAGCCACCAGCGCGGGTTCTCGGTTTTCAGCAGGCGGATCACAAAGTACGCGATCAGCACCCACCACAGGTAATCGAAGGTGGAATATTGAAATTCGGTGCCTTCGAATAGCGGCAGAGGCGAGAGTGCGACTGCAAGCGCGGCTGCGATCTGGGCGAGACGGCCTCCGCCAAGCTCGCGCGCGGTCAGGCCGGTCATTAGGATGGCCGCGGCTTGCGCAAGCACAGAGAAGAGCCGCAGTCCGACCAGTGAAAAACCGAAAATTCCAATGCCAATTCGTTCCACAAAAGGAGTGAACGGAGGGTAAGCGACAAAGCCCCAGTCGAGATGCAGGGCGTCGCTCAGGGTTTGCAGCTCATCGCGATGGAAGCCGTAACGGGAGTTGGTGAGCAGATGGAGGAGCGCGATGGCAGCCGCAATGCCCAGCAATGCGACGGTGGTGGTGTGAGGGTCGGTATGGGTGTGGAGCGGTTCCAGAGCAGGTTCGCTTGACGCCACTTCGCCTCCTGACATCCGGCGTTCTCGTGGATTGTACGCGCAATGGAAGCGGTTGGTTCCGTGCGATATACCACCCTGTTCGGTCGTGAGAAAAGAGTCAGGGGAGACGTAACAAGTTACGTCTCTACCTCTAAGAGTGACAACATGATCCGGCAATTCAGGTGGGTAGAGACGTTGCTTGCAGCGTCTCCGCCGTTCCTGCGCAAAAGCTGGGTACAAAGCTACTGCACTTCTTCGGTGACTTCTTTCTCGATCAGCACACGCACATGGGCGGTGACGTCCTTGTGCAGTTTCACCGGAATGGTGAATTCGCCCAGGGACTTGAGGGGCTCGTGCAACTGAATCTTGCGGCGATCCACATTGAAGCCCTTTTTCTCCATTTCGGCGGCGATGTCGCCGGAGGTGACCGAGCCAAAGAGCTGGTCATGCTCGCCGGAACGGCGCTGGAAGGTGAGGCTCAGGTTGTTGAACTGGGTGGAAAGGGCCTCAGCATCGGCCTTCTCGCGGGCGGAACGGCGCACCGCCGCCGCTTTCATCTGCTCGATGACGGCACGGTTGGCCTTGGTGGCCTCAATGGCCAGCTTGCGAGGCAGCAGGTAGTTGCGGCCATATCCATCGGCGACTTTCACCACGTCGCCGCGGGAACCCAGCTTATGTACATCTTCCTTCAGAATGACTTCCATGGATAACTCCGTGGGCGATTTGCGCCCGATTTTTGTGTCGTCCTTACGGAACTCTGACCCCTAAATTCCGCTCTCTTCCCAGGACTTCCGTCCTGGGCTTTATTATGCCGCGCCTACGGCGCTGGTACCGGCATCCCTTGCTATCAATGTCTCGCCGGCGTCTTCATGTAGCGCCGGCGTCTCGCCGGCTGTCGTGGCGGCATCTTGCCGCCACAAGCGCTCCGCGCCACACTTACGTACGCGCGCTGAAGGGCAGCAGGGCGATGTTGCGCGCCTGCTTGATAGCCGTGGAAAGCCGCCGCTGGTGCGGAGTGCACACGCCGCTCAGGCGGCGGGGCACAATCTTGCCGCTTTCGGCCACAAACTGCGAGAGCAGCCGATAGTCCTTGTAATCAATGGAATCTATCTTCTCCACGCAGAACTTGCACACCTTCTTGCGGCGAAAATATTTGCGCCCGCCTTCGCGCGGCCCGCCGGGCCCACGCCCGCCGCGCGGTCCTGGAGTGGGAGCCGCGGCCGGGGCCGCGGGTGCAGGTGTGGGCGTCTCGACCGCAGCCGGAGCCTCCGCTGTTGCCTGTCTCTGGGTTTCGTCTGCCATGTTGCTCCTTAAATCTAAATTTCAGGTTTCGAGGTTTCTGAAACTCTGAAACCTTGAAACATTGCTTTACGCCGTTACCGCCGCCGGCTCGCCACCGGGCTCGGGAGGTTTCGCAGGCGCCTTGCGGCGCTCTTTCAGCTTGGCCAGGCGAGCCTGCTCCTTGTCCACGCGCACCGTGAGAAACTTAATCACCGGCTCGGTAACGCGCAGACGGCGTTCCATTTCGTGAATGGCATCGCCGCCACCTTCCACGGTAAACAGCACGTACATGCCTTCCTGGAAGCGGCGCACCACGTAAGCAAGACGGCGCTTGCCCATGCGTTCCACATTCTTGACGGTGCCGCCGGCAGCCGACACCTGCGACTCCAGCGTGGACACCAGCTTCTCCATCTCCTCCTCGCCCATGTCGGGCCGGAGGATAAACATCACTTCATAAGTGCGTTGCATGTTTTCTCCCAAACGGGCCACGGATTTACACGGATAAACGGATTGACAAACCTTGGCTGAAAATCCGCGCAAATCCGCCGCTAATCTTTTTCTTCTGTTTCGGGTTTGCGGTTAAAGCGGTTCATGGCCGCCGCCGCCCCCTCCTTCAAAATCATTTCCACCGCATCCGCGGCCGTGTCCAGAATCTGGTCTACGGTCTTGTACTGCGAGCGCCGAAACTGCGCCAGCACGTAACGGGCGCCATCCGCGACCTTGCGCTCAGGGGCAATCCCCAGACGCACGCGCAAGAACTCCTCCGTCCCCAGCGCGCCCACAATGGATTCCATCCCGTTGTGGCCCGCGGTGCCGCCGCGGGGCCGGATGCGAATCGAGCCGAAGGGCAGGTCGAGCTCGTCGTAAATCACGATCAGGTCCTGCTCCGGCCTGACCTCGTACTCTTCCGCCAGCCCGCGCACCGCCAGACCGCTCAGGTTCATGTACGTTTCCGGCTTGGCCAGCAGAACCTCGTGCTCGCCGACCATCTTGCGCGCCGTCAACGCCTGGCAGTACCGGTTCTTGACCTCGACTCCCCAACGTTCGGCCAGCCGGTCAAGGGTCAGAAACCCGAGGTTATGGGGCGTGAACTGGTATTCGATGCCCGGATTGCCGAGCCCGACGATCAGTTTCACGCGTTACCCGTCACCGTATGTGCCGCCCCTGCGGGCCTCGGCTTCTCTTTGCTGCCTGTCCCAGGGCTCACGCTCTGGGCTAAGCTGTTACGCCCTGCGGGCTGGTGCCTGCCGGGCAGCAGCCTCAACTTTCTAACAATCCCGAGCCGTTTACCCCTGCCGCGCTCAGGATGCGCACAGCAGGCTCAAACGCCTGCCGAACGCGCTCATTTCTCCTTCTTTTCCTTCTTCTCGGCCTTTTCGGGCTTCTCGGCCTTCTCCGCCGGAGCAGCCTCGGCGCCCTCTTCCTCGACCTCCTGCTTGCCCTTCTTGATGACCTCGGGCTCGGCGGGAGCAGCGGCAGCCTCGGCCGCAACCGCTTCCGGAGTCGGCGCCACTTCTTCCTTTACGGAAATGATGTGCGCCACCGGCAGGTTAGGGTCACTGAGGAACTTCAGCTTGCCACTGTGCTGCAGGTCGCCGACGCGAATCACCTTGCCGAACACCAACTCGGTGACGTCCGCTTCGATGGAGCTGGGAATATCCTCGGGCAAGCACTCCAGCTCGACTTCGCGGGTCACCTGCTCCAGAATTCCGCCCTGCTGCTTGACGCCGGCGGCCTCGCCCTTAAGCACTATAGGTACACGGACCTGCAGCTTCTGGTCCATGGCGATGCGCTTCAGGTCCACGTGCAGCAAGGAGCCTTTGATGGGCTCATGCTGCCAGTCCACGATCATGGCGCGAGTGCGCTCGCCATCCAGGGCCAATTCGAAAATCGTGTTGTGTCCGGTGGCCGACTGCAGAATGCGCGCGATCTGTTTGGGATCGAGCGACACGGTGATCGGCTCCTTCTTGGCGCCGTACACCACGCCCGGCACCATGCCGCCGCGCCGCACCCGCCGAGCTTCATTTTTGCCGTTGCTCTGCCGCGGTTTGGCTTCCAGTAAGTTGCTTTCCTTGGTTGCGGTTGCCATAAGTTTAAGTCCTGCCTTATACGAACAATTTGCTGACGGATGTCTCCTCGTGAATGGACTGAATGGCGCGCGCGATCAGCCCGGCGATGGAGCGCACTTTGATCTTGGGCTCGCGCTGCGCCGCCTCACTGAGCGGGATGGTGTCCGTCACCACCACCTGCTCGATATCCGACTTGGCCAGGTTGTCCACCGCCGGCCCGGAGAGCACGGCGTGGGTGGCGCAGGCAAACACCCTGCTGGCGCCGTTGTCCTTGAGAGCGCGCGCCGTCTTCACCAGGGTGCCGGCAGTGTCAATCAGGTCGTCAATCAGCAAGCAGGTGCGGCCGTTGACATCGCCGATGACGTGCATGATCTCGGCGACGTTCATCTCCACGCGGCGCTTGTCCACGATGGCCAGGGGCGCATCCACTTTCTTGGCAAAAAAT
>DASYWT010000028.1:0-5112 GCA_035935775.1 Terriglobales bacterium | reverse complement strand
GCGGCCTGATTTGCTCGACAGAGCCAGCAAAGCTCCCACCAGTCCTAGATGAGCGTACACGTTGATCGGGACCACGCGGTAGCGGGTCTCCTTGATCTGGCTCCAGGCCATTTCCTGCTGTCCGAGCACTGATTCCCGCCGCACTCCGGACTGGTTGATAATCAAAACGCTTTTGCCCAACACAACCCACAGGGCAGCGGCGGCGAATATCAGTCCAATGGAGATCCACAGCAAAGCTGGATGGGACGCGGTACGTGGATCATCCTGCGCGGCCCACAGTCCCGCGAGTAGGCCGAGCACCCCGAGGATCGCAAAAACTCGTAAGGTGTAGGCGGCGCCGAACCGCTGCTCCCCATAGCTCATCGCTGCAGTGGCCATGACTTGCTCCCGGCGGCTGCCGCTCTGGTCCGCAGCCGCAATTGGTTCGGGCTATGGTAGGCATAAAGATTCTGGCTGCGCTAATTACCTCTGTAACCCCGAATTTCGGGGAATCACGTTAATAGGGAAGGAGGTGTCGCGGTCTCACCGCACGGCGGCTGGGTCCGGCCTTCCCGTTGCCGCCGTCCTCCGCCTTGTGTAAGCTGGCCTGCTTCGCGATGTGACAGGCCGTCGCCCACCAGTTCTATGTTGCTGACAAAGATTCGCTTCCCGGTCCTCGCCCTTGTCCTTGCCCTCAGCCTGCCGGCCCAGCCGCAGGCAACTTCACCTCAGCCTGCGGTGCCTGGGGCAGGAAGCGAGGCCGGACTGGCGCCCATCCTGCACTACATCTCCGGCGGTTGGGACACGCTCACCCGCTCCATGAATGAGTGCACCAGCGTCACCGACCCAAAGCTGAAGACTTCGGCGGTGGTTTACCTGCCCGCTGACTTTCCCGAGCCTCCCAGCCTGGAGGCACTGTCCCGGCAATGCAATATTTCCGTCGAGCACCTGCCTAAGGTGCTGCACAAGCTGGGGGAAATTGATCCCCGCACCATTCAGCCGCAGGGCTTGCTCTTTCTCGACCATCCGTATGTAGTGCCGGGCGGCCGCTTCAACGAGATGTATGGCTGGGACAGTTACTTCATTATTCGCGGACTGCTGCGCGCCGGCCGCGTGGACCTGGCCCGCGACATGGTGGACAACTTCTTCTTCGAGATCGAGCACTTTGGCGGAGTGCTGAACGCCAACCGCACTTACTACCTCAGCCGCTCCCAGCCGCCGTTCCTCACGTCCATGATCCTGGGCGTTTATGATGCCGATAAAGCTGCGGGCAAGAACGACCAGGCATGGCTCCAGCGCGCTTATACGGATGCCACCAGGGACTACCAGTTGTGGACACACGAGCCGCATCTGGCCGGTTCCACGGGGCTTTCGCGCTATTTCGATTTCGGCACTGGGCCGGCGCCGGAGGAATTGCACAACGATCCCGGCTATTACCGCGCTGTAGCCGGCTACTATCTGCTTCACCCCGCGGCAGCCAGCGGGCATCTGCTGATGGAGAAGACCTCTGACCCCAACGCCGGTCCGCTGTTTGCCCTGGCGGTTTGTTCGGGCGAACAATTTACCGGCCAGGAGTCCGCCGGCTGCACCCGCGTAAGCGATCTGCAGCTCACGCCCGAGTTCTACAAGGCTGACCGCAGCATGCGCGAATCGGGTTTCGACCCATCGTTCCGCTTCGGCCCCTATGCCGGTGACACACAGTTCTACGCGCCGGTCTGCCTGAACAGTCTTCTATACAAGACCGAAAAGGACCTGGAGCAGATGGCGACTGTGCTGGGCAAGACGGCGGAAGCTCGCCAATGGGGCCAGCGCGCCCAGGCCCGGCGGGAGGCCATCAACAAAAACCTCTGGGACCCGCAGCGGGGGATGTTTTTCGATTACGAATTCCAGAAGGGCGCGCGTTCCACTTATCACTACATCACGACTTTTTATCCGCTGTGGGCTGGTCTGGCGACGGCGGAACAGGCGCAGGCTGTGGAACGTAACCTGGGCATTTTTGAGCACCCGGGCGGCCTGGCCATGAGCGACCAGCAAACCGGCGTGCAATGGGACCTGCCCTACGGCTGGGCGCCTACGCAGTTGTTGGCCATCGAGGGGCTGCGCCGCTACGGATTCAACGATGATGCCAACCGCCTGAGTTACAAGTTCCTTTCCATGGTGAACGAAAACTTCCGCCGCGACGGCACCATCCGGGAAAAATACAATGTCGAGACCCGGTCGGATGAAACCAAGGTTGCAGTGGGTTACCAGGCCAATGTGATCGGGTTCGGCTGGACTAACGGAGCATTTCTGGCGCTGCTCCATGCACTCCCGCAGGATTGGGTGCAACGCCTCGAGCGGCTGCCGGCGCCGGTCACGGCTGCTAAATGAGTTTGCGCTTTGCCAGGTTCGTTCTGCTGTCCGCAGGTGTTCTCCTGTTGTTGGCCGCACGCGGCTCGAAGTTCCTGCCTCCCTTTGGGCCCTGGAAGCGGGTTTCCAGCCAGCCTGTTCTCGCCCCCCAGGGCGCAGGCTTTGAATCCGCGGGCGTCTTCAACCCTGCGGTGGTGAAGGACGGCGCGCGCTTTGTCATGCTTTACCGCGCCCAGGACAACAATGGCACCTCGCGCCTGGGGTATGCCACCAGCCGCGACGGCGTGCACTTCACCCGCCGCGCCCAGTCGGTGCTCGTTCCCCAAGCCGACTATGAGCAAGGCGGCGGGGTCGAAGACCCGCGCCTGGTCAGGATCGAAGGCACCTGGTACCTGACCTATACCGGTTATAACAAGCGCGATGCGCAGCTTTGCCTTGCGACATCCCATGACCTCATCCATTGGCAGCGGCGCGGCATTCTTCTACCTGCCTATAAAGGCAAATGGAATGTAGGGTGGACCAAGTCAGGTGCCATTGTCCCGCGCCAGATTAACGGCAAATGGTGGATGTATTACCTGGGCACGAAGCCCGACAAGACCGACCAGATGGGCCTGGCGTGGTCCACCGATCTGCTGCATTGGACCGATGCGGTCGACCAGCCGGTATTGCCGCGCAGGCTCGGGCAGTTCGATTCGCGGGTGGTGGAACCGGGGCCGCCCCCGCTCATTACCCGGGACGGGATTTTCCTTATTTATAACGGCGCTGACGACCATCTGGTTTATCGCACGGGCTGGGCGCTGTTCGACAAGAGCAATCCCGCAAGGGTGCTGGCTCGCGCCGATGCCCCCATTTTCCAGCCTGAAGAAGAGTGGGAGAAAGTTGGCCAGGTGCCCAATGTAGTCTTCGTGGAGGGGCTGGTGCGAACCGGAAGGCGCTGGCTCTTCTATTACGGCGGCGCCGACAAGTATGTAGGCGTGGCCGAAGCGCAGGCGCGCTAAGAACTAGCGCAGATATTTACTACTGCTTGGACTGCAGTTGGCCGGCAAATTTCAGTTCCGCCGCTGCCTGCTGCGCGTCTCCCAGGGCGCGATACGATTCCCCCAGCAGATGGTGGGCAATGTAGTTGTTGGGGTCCATCTGCAGCGCGTGCTTCAGGGTGCGCACCGCCAGTTGCGGCTCGCCCTTGTTCAAGAGCACCTTGCCCATCAGGATGTAGGGCCCGCTGGCGGTGGAATCCAGCCAGATGGAGCGCTGCAGCAGCCGCTCCGCATCATCCCACTTGAGTACACGGGTGTAGGCGTCAGCCAGCTTGTAATAGGTGGGCGCATGTGCGGGGTCGAGCGCCAGTTCCCGCTGGAACTGCTCGATAGATTCCGGAATACGGGATTTATACAGGTACAACTCGCCCAGGAAATAATGGGCCAGGGGCAGCCTGGGGTCAATGGCAATTGCTTGCTTGGCGTACTGTTCTGCAATCGGATCAAATTCCTCGCGTAGCAGCATGCGCGCCGCAAACAAGTAGGCGGGAGCCGAATCCGGCTGCACCCCGTACATGGTGGCGAAGGCCTTGCGGGCCTGGTCGTACTGCCGCAGCTGGATATAGCAGATGCCGAGCACGTAGCTGGCGTCTACGTTGGCGGAGGGATACCACGAATTCACCTTCTCCAGCAGGGGAACGGCCTGGGCCGGCTTGCCGGAGAAGTAATAAGCGAGACCCAGGAGCTGAGCAGCCTCGCCGTCATTCGGGTCCTCCTGCAGCGCCGGCTGCAGGTATTGGGCCGCGCTCATGAAGTCGCTGTGCTTGTAATAGGCCACGCCAAACTCGCGATTCAGTCCCTTCATCTTCGGATCGCGCGCCTGCAGTTGTCGCAACTGGGCGATGCCCTCGTCGAATTTACCGTGATCAATCAGGGCCTGAGCCTGGGCGAAAGCAGCAGCCGGATCGGACGGCGCGGCAGAAGTTGGAGTCGCGGCCTGCGCAGTTGCGGGCTTCGCGGGTGGAGTACCCGGATTGGCGGTTTGGCCCAGGAGAGGAAGAAGCAACAGAAGTGCTAAGAACATGGTGGTATCCGACAATACTACTCCACCCAATAATCTTGTGGCGCGGCGCCCGGCAAGCTCCAGGCAGGCCCGGGCCGCAGTGCCCGCGTTGTTCGGACCGTATGAAAGGCGATAAAATGCCCTCCGCTTCCCTGCTGTCATGAAATCAGTAGCTTCCCTCCGAAGTCTCGTCGCGCGCCGTGCCCGTGTCGTTTTTTCTGCCGCTGGGTTTTCCGCGTGAATCGTCAGCTCACCTTCTTGGCCGGTATCTTGGCTTGCGCCACCATCGCGGCAGTATTCGCCGCGCCGGTCCCGGCCCCGGCCCGCTCGCCGTCGGCGCCACTTCCACACCCCACCTACAGTCACGATGTGGCTTCCATTCTTTATGCCAACTGCGTGCAGTGCCACCAGCCCGGTGGGTCAGGCCCTATGTCGCTGGTCACTTACGAGGACGCCAAGCGCTACGCACGCCAAATTGCCTTCGTCACCCGGAGGCGCATCATGCCTCCCTGGCTGCCCGACCCGGAGGCGGTAACGTTCGCCGATCAACTTCGCCTGAGCGAGGAACAGATTCAGATCCTTGCCCGCTGGGCGGTACAGGGCGCGCCGGCCGGCGACCTTGCTCAGGCGCTTCCACCTCCCAAGCTGGCTGGCGGCTGGCAGGGCGGGAAGCCCGATATGATTCTTCAAGCCCCGCCCGGCTATGTCGTACCAGCCCATGGAATGGACGTTTACCACAACTTC
>DASYWT010000027.1:0-2036 GCA_035935775.1 Terriglobales bacterium | reverse complement strand
TGCCCGCGGTCGGCCTTGTTCTGGCAATCGTCTCCTGCTCGCTCGTATTCGTTGCCTACTATCGCGTTTTTTATCCCCACACCGTCTTGCTTCCCCTGAGTGCAATACTCGGGATGCCCATGGAGTCTTCGATTCCGCCTGCCGCGGCGGCTTGACGCCCGCTCGCCGCCAGTTCAGAGGAGAATTATGGATTCAGTACAGCAAATATTCCGCTCTCCCGGTGACCGTGTGCGAGCGGCATTTGCGCCGCTACACTACCTTCCCCTGCTGGAATGGCCCAAGTTCCTCGCCTACAAGCGTGGCCTCGGCAAAGGCGAGGCCGTCTTCCATGTCAAAGGCCTAGCCGGCGGCCTGAGATGTCGGGCCGGCACCACCGACGCGGTCACTATCCAAAGCACCTTTGAAGGCCTGTACCATTTGCCGCCCCGCACTCTGAACCGCTGCGCAGTAATCCTGGATTTAGGCGCGAATGCCGGATATGTGGCAGCGCATCTGGCCACTCTCTACCCGGCGGCGCGGGTGATTGCAGTAGAAATGGATGCCGCCAACACCCGCTTGGCGCGTCTGAACCTTTCGCCTTTTTCTGGTGTTGAGGTCGTCCAGGCAGCCATCTGGGTGGAGGATGGAATGGTTTGTTACTCCGGTCGCGCTGCCGACGCCTTTGCCGTAAGCAGAGGCGGACACCACGTGGCCAAGGCGGTCACTATTGAAAGGCTGCTGGACCATTATCAGATCGCCGCCGCCGACTACGTAAAAATGGACATCGAAGGCGCCGAATGGGAACTGTTTCAGCATCCCGGCTGGCTCGAACGCGTAAGCTCCATCAATATTGAGATTCATCGGCCGGAGTGGTCAACCCACGTCGCTGACATTCTGACCCGCTTCGGGTTCCTCGCCCAGCCGGGAAATCGCCACTGGTCGCGGATTACGGGATTCCGCCCCGATGTCTACGAACGCGAGTCCGATGCCGCGGATGTCTCAAAGCAGCGGGCCGGATGCGTCCAAAGCGGATTCTAATTGTAAAATTTGTGGAACTTCTCGTCTATTGCGGCGTGGCGCTGATGGCGAGTCTGACGGCGGTTGCACTCGCGCGCCGTTTCGAGTTCGGCATCGGCTTGCTACTGATCGCCTTCCTGCTTGACACGCTGTTCATGCAGGAGATGCCGGGATTAGACCTCGGCGTCTGGGTTTATCCCCAAGACGTGATCAACTGCCTTCTTTTGTCGGCGGCTGCCGTTCGCCTTTTGTTATGCCAGGCACGGCTGCGGCGCGCCCGCTGGATCGGCATTTTGCTGCTGGGTATGTTCCTGCTGGCCTTCTTGCGCGGCCTGCCGCTGTACAGCCTCAAGGCTGTGGGCAATGAGACCCGCAGTTTCTTGCCGTTTTTAGCGGCTCTCGTCTATTTTTCCAGCTTTAAATATGATCGCCGGCGCCAGGCGCGGCTGATCGCGATCTGGCTGGCGGGCAGCGTGGTGTTCGGCATTCTCACGTTCTTTCGCTGGATTGCGGGCACCCTCGGATGGGGCATCGCCAATCAGTGGCAAGCGGTGGTGGGTGAGGGGTCGATGCGAGTCATTCCTTCCCCCCACGCGCTTTATCTGGGTACCGCCTTTTTCTTCTCCTTGTACCAGTACTACACCAACTCCGGCAGCATCTGGCAGCGCCGGCTTTTTCTCGTGCTGGGACCGATGCTGGTTCTGCTGCAGCATCGCACCGTCTGGATCGCAGTTATTCTGGGCATGCTTTGGCTGTGCGCGCGCGACGCCCGCTTTCGCACCCGTGGCCGCCTCGCTGGTGGTTGGGGCGCTCCTCACGCTGCTGCTATTCGGTTCGTGGGGAGGGAGCACACAGCGCTCCTTGCAGCGTTCCGCTTCCGACACGGGTACCTTTGCCTGGCGGATTGAGGGCTGGAAAGCGCTGCTGGCTGAGAGAGCGGCGCCCGAAACCCTGTTGATCGGGCAGCCTTTCGGAACAAGCTTCGAGCGCCAAGTGGGGGAAGGCACAATCTCCGTGTCGCCGCATAATTTTTATCTCCA
>DASYWT010000026.1:0-10945 GCA_035935775.1 Terriglobales bacterium | reverse complement strand
CCCAGCAGCAGCCGGGTTTGCGAAGAGCTGCACAGGCGCTTGGCGGCATGAGGAACTACAATCACCCCGAAGTTGTTCTCCCGGGTTTGCAGGTTAAGCGCGGTCAGGTTCCGGATGCCCTCTTTCAGCAGCGCATCCTGTAGTTGCGAAAGTTGCGCTCCGGTCGCCGGGGTAACCGGTTCGGTGCCCAGCGGCAGGTTGTGCAGTGTGGCTACGCCGCCTCCACGATAGGCAAGCTCGCTGAGGTATTCGCTGGCCCGCAATTCTTCCAGTTGGGGCAGAAATACGTCGCCGAAGCCGCATTGGGCCGAGGGCAACACCGCGCGCCAGCGTTCGTTCATCAGCAGGCAGGCTTGCGCTGCCGGTAGCAGCCGCGCCAGCCGGTTGAGGATCTTTTCCATCCCCGGCCGCAGTTCCTCCGGCGAGAGCAGCGTGCTCGTGTCCACTTCCAGAGTGGAGAAGGCGAGCGCGTTCTCCTGCACCGCGTGGCGCTCGTTTTCGAACAGCACCATCAGCATGCCGATGCCCAGCAGCATTTGCGGCACCGGGCCCAGGAAATGTCCGAAGCGCCCAAACAAGTCTTCAAAGCGGTAGTGGAACTGGCGGAAGCTCAGCAGCACCGCCCATAAAATCAGCGAAAGTGAAAGCAGGCGGTAGCCCAGCGAATCGCGCGGCCGGGCATAGCGGTAAAACCGCACCGCGCAGAACAGGAGCACCGCCGCAATGCCCACTTCCAGGCGCAGGTGGGCGTGTGGTTCCAAGTCTAGCCGGAAAGTTCCGTGGCTGTAGCGGGCCAGCAGGCCCCAGGTTGCCAGCCCAACCAGCCCTGCAGCAAGAGCATAGTCGGAGCGCTGGAGGCGGAACTTTTCCTCCATCAAGCGGGTAGAGATGAGGATGGCCATCGCCATTCCCACCAGCAGCAGGTCGGAGACGAGGTAGACCACCGCAGAAGGCCGGGCAGCGATGTAATCAATCGTCACCAGGGAGTAATAGGCGCAGTAGGCTCCCCAGCCAATTTGCCAGGCGCGGAAATAAGCTTGCCGGCTCTGCTGATAAAGGTAGGTGAAAACCAGGAACAGCAGCAGGGCGACCACGCCCGGGACGATGACGATGCCGGCCAGTATCCTCTCCATGCGTCTCTGGGTGGCGCCTCCAGTCGCTTACAGCGGGAGGAAGCTTCCCTAAGCTTAGCGTTTCGCCGCGCTCCCGGCAACGGGAAGTGGCTGCCTGCTATCACCCGGTGTACTTCCTATAGCTGCGGCCAACCTGCTGAGCTGCAAGATGTTAGATGACGCGCCAGTGGCTGCCTGCTAGTTACCGGAGACGTAGCACGCCGGTCCGGTTTGGTAACCATTGCTGCTTATCGGCAGAATTGTAAAGGCCGCGCGGCCATCCGGGAGTTGAGCTACAATCCGCACGTTCTGGAGAACAGTACAGACAATGCCAGTTGTGTGACGGATGTGTCTGGCCGGCCGAGCATTCTTTCGCTGGCCGGTCAGGGTGCAGCGACCAGTTCCTGCTTCCGTCGTTCCTGCTCCGGTCAGGCACTCTGAATTCAGCAACCGCCACCACGAGACGATTTTCGAATCCTGCGCACGCCAGAGGGAGTCTTATGCCACGCAATTTTCTCCGCAAGCTTCTTACAGTTGTCGGTTCGTTCGCCATGCTCGCCGGCCTGAATGCGGCCTTGGCGCAGCAAACCTCCGACTCGCAGGTGCCGCCTCCGACCATTCGTGTTACCACTCACCTGGTGCTGGTGGACGTAGTCGTGACCGATAAACAGGGGAAGTCTGTCCTGGGATTGAAACCTGACGATTTCACCCTGGAGGAGAGCGGCAAGAAGCAGCAAATCTCGTTGTTCGTCACGCCCGAGCAGAACCAACCGCCGGCGCCTGGTCCCACGCTCCCACCAGGAATTTACTCTAATCGGGCGCAATACCGCTCGCCGGGAAGTCCCATAACGGTCCTGTTGCTGGATGCGTGCAACACCCAGTTCAAAGACCAGGCTTATGCGCGCTTGCAGATGCTGAAGTTCGTTCGCGAGCAATACAAACCCGGCCAGCGCATGGCGGTGTTCACGCTGACCGACTCCCTGCACGTGCTGCAGGACTTCACTACCGACCCGCAGCTTCTGTACACCGCACTGCGGGGCTATGTTCCACAGGAGCGTCCGTTTGCCAGCTCAGTGCAACCGACCAGCCCGGTTACGACTGGTACTCCCACTCCATCTACCACAGTGACTTCTCTGGACGCCAGCGCGCCGCCGGCCAACGAAGCCGCCGCCTCGGCCACGAACGTTCGAGGGTTGCCGCTTTTCATGGTCGCCGGGCTGCAGAACTTCGCCGATGCCGCGGTCAGCTACGACCTGGAGCGCAGGACCGGTATCACTTTTCAGGCATTGGACGCGCTGGCGCGGGCTCTGGGCGGTCTGCCAGGGCGCAAAAGCGTAATCTGGGTCACCGGCGATCTTCCCTTTACCCTCAACCCGGAAAATCGCACCATGACCGACGACGAACTGTCCGAAGACCTGCCCAGTTTTAACACCCGCCGCGTGGACGAGCACTCTTCCGGAGATTATGCCGCGACCGCTCGCACCGCGGGCGCCGAACAGATTCGCGAGGCTGATGCCCGGCTTTCCGCGGCGCAGATTGCCATCTACCCCGTGGATGCGCGCGGATTGTCCATTAACCTCAACCAGGATTCCCAGGAGGTGATGCGGGAAATGGCCCGCGACACCGGTGGCCGCGCTTATGTAAACGAAAACGAAATCAGGGTAGGGGTGGAGCGCGCCCTGGAGGATACTTCGGCCACCTACACCCTGGGTTACTACGCGCAGAACAAGAAATGGGACGGCAAGTACCGCGCGATTAAAGTTAAGGTGGATCGCCAGGGACTTGACTTGCAAAACCGGCGGGGCTACTTCGCGGTTGATCCGACGCAGGAGAAAGGCTACAAGCCGAGTACAGAAGTGGCGGCAGCCCTGAGCGATGCTGTCCCCGCCACCCAGGTGGCCTTCAGCGCGCGTGTGCTGCCCTCGCCCGACGGCAAAGGCAAGGTCGGGGTGGACTTCCTGGTGGATGCCAGCACGCTTTCCGCGGAGGACGCTTCCGGCGGCAAGAAAATGAACGTGGTATTTTACGCCACCAGCTTTTCAAAAAACGGAAAGATGATGGGCAACGTGAGCCAGAAGGTGGACCGAACCTTTGACAGCAATACCTATCAGCAGATCTTGCAGCACGGCATGATGCTGCACATAGATTTAAGTCCGCGCTCCGACGTGACTCAGTTGCGCCTCGCTGTCCAGGACGGCCGCACCGGCCTGGTGGGAACCATTGATGCTCCCCTGAAGACGGAATAATCCGAAATATTTTCGCGCAGCGCCACCAGGGCGCAAGCGCAACCGCCTGGCTTGCAGGGCACAGGCTTGGCGAAGGCTGCGACCTCCTTCAGTTCTTCCGGGCTCCATTTCCCGAATCGCCATTCCACCGATTGGGAAACTCCTCACTGCTTAGCTTCAGGCATACCTTCTAATTTCGCCCCCGGGTTATCATCCGCGTTAATCCGCCTGTATCCGCGGCGAAAAGGAAATTACTTGCCGCGCTGCAACTCGCGGTAGGCTTGGCTGCGCGAGAGTCCCAGTTCCTTGGCCACCTTTTTCAGAGCTGCTTTCTCGTCCAGTTTCTCCTGAGCCACGATCTGCTGGAAGCGTTGTCGCACCGCCGGCAGGCCTGCGGCGGGTCTTGCCCCGCCTTCGGGTTTTCCGATCAGCAGCGTGATCTCGCCTTTCAACTCGCGCGACTTTACGGCTTGCAGAATTTCTTCCGCCCGCCCACGCAGGAATTCTTCATGCAGCTTGGTGACTTCCCGGGCGAGCACCACTGGGCGATCGGGGCCGAGAACAGCCACTACATCCTCCAGAGCCTCGCGGACGCGGTGCGGCGCCTCGTAAAACACCTGCGTGCGCGGCGACTCCTTGATGCTCTCCAGCAATTCGCGCCTCTGCCCCTGTTTGGCGGGCAGAAAGCCGCTGAAGCGGAAGGAGTCGGTGGGCAGGCCGCTGGCCACCAGAGCCGCCACAAACGCCGCCGGTCCGGGAATAGGCACCACGGGAACATGGTGGCGAATGGCCAGCGCTATCAGGCGATAGCCGGGATCAGAAATGCCAGGCATGCCCGCGTCGGTCACCAGCGCCACCTGCGCCCCCTCTTCCAGTTTCTTTACCAGTTCCGCCGAGCGGGTCATCTCATTGTGTTCGTGGTAGCTGATGGTCGGCGTGGCGATGTTGTAGTGGGTTAGCAATTTTTGCGTTTGCCGCGTGTCCTCGCAGGCGATCAGGTCAACTTCTTTGAGCGTGCGCAGGGCACGCAGGGTGATGTCCTCCAGGTTCCCGATCGGCGTGCCCACCAGGAACAGCGCCGGCCTGCGCTCCTGGCTTTCCCCTGCGCTCATGGCCCGAGTCTACACCGGCGGGACTGCCGGCCCTCGGGAAACCAGCGTCGTAATTGACGTTCCGCCAGTCCGAACCTAGAATCACAAGCAGAATCTCGTGTTTCTTGCAGGAGCCGGGGTGCCAATCTACGAGTACGAATGTAAGAAGTGTGGACATCGCTTCGAGCGCATCCAGAAGTTTTCCGATAAGCCGGTGACCCGCTGTCCGGAGTGTGGCGGAAAGGTCGAGCAGTTATTGCATGCGCCGGCGGTGCAGTTCAAGGGTTCCGGTTGGTATGTGACCGATTACGCGCGCAAATCGTCCGCCCCTTCCAGCGCTGACGGCGGTTCTAAGTCTGAAAGCAAGCCGGAAGCAAAAGAAGAGAAGAAGGAATCGAAGCCGAAGGCGGAGAAGAAGAAGAGCTGAGCGACTCCCGTCGAGGATGATCTGAACCTGTGTAGCGCCGGCGTCTTGCCGGCTGTCGTGGCGGCGTCCCGCCGCTACAACTAAGAATCCCGACATCGCGTAGACGGCTTTGGCACGAGTGGTTCAGGCGGGCAACGAGCCCGGCCCGCGCCGCGCCTGAATCTCGATATACACGTTGACCAGGGACACCGCAGCCGGCGTCACCCCGGGAATGCGGCTGGCCTGACCCAGGGTGCGCGGCCGCACGCGCTGCAGTTTTTCCTGCATCTCGCGCGAAAGTCCGCTCACGTTCTTGTAGTCAAACCACTCCGGAATTGCGCGCTGCTCGGCCTTTTTCAGACGCTCCATCGAGCGTTGCTGCTGTTCCAGGTAGCCGGCATATTTAATCTCGGTCTCGACGGACTTCAACTCGCCGCGGATTAACGCAAATGGGCGCGAATCAGAAACTTCGAAGAATCCCGGCATCAGCTCGGACAGCGCGCAGGCCAGTTCCACAATGTCCACTTCCGGCCGCTTGAGCAGCTGGGCGTAAGTTGCTCCTGCTACGTTGCCCACCGTCTGCGCCAGCGCCGCCGAAAGGCCGTTCACGCGCGCGCTTTCCAGCAGCTGCTTGAGCGCGGCCATACGTTCCTGTTTCGCAACGTAGTCGGCCCAGGCGGCGTCGGAAATCAATCCCACCCGCCGGCCGTGCGGGGTCAGCCGGCGGTCGGCGTTGTCAATGCGCAGGTGCAGCCGGAACTCCGCCCGTGAAGTGAACATGCGGTAAGGCTCGTTGGTGCCCTTGCTGATCAGGTCGTCAATCAGGATGGCGGTATAGCCCTCAGTCCGGTCGAGGGTCAGCGCCGCCTCGCCTTTCACCTTTAACGCCGCGTTGATCCCGGCCATGATGCCCTGGCACGCCGCCTCTTCGTAGCCGCTGGTGCCGTTGATCTGCCCGGCCAGGAACAAGCGCTCTATCTGCTTCGTCTCCAGCGTGCGCTCCAGTTCGGTGGGGTCAATCGAGTCGTACTCAATGGCGTACCCCGGGCGCAGCATCTCCGCCGTTTCCAGTCCGGGAACCGACTTGATGATGGCCAGTTGCACGTCAACGGGCAGTGAAGTGCTCATCCCGTTGACGTAAATTTCGTGCGTGTTCAGGCCTTCGGGTTCGAGGAAAAGCTGGTGCGTTTCCTTATCGGGAAACTTGACGATTTTGTCCTCGATGGAGGGACAATATCGTGGCCCGACGGATTTGATCTGCCCGCTGTACATGGGCGAGCGGTGAACGTTTTCCCGGATGATGCGGTGCGTCTCCTCGGTCGTGTAAGCGATATAGCAGGCGACCTGCGAGTCGGCATGCGCCACCCGCTTGGTGCGGAAGCTGAAAGGTGTGGGATCGGCATCGCCCGGCTGCGCCTGAAAGCGCGACCAGTCAATGCTGCGGCCATCGAGGCGCGGCGGCGTGCCCGTCTTCAGGCGGCACCCGCGCAGACCCAGTTGCTTCAGCGATTCGCCCAGCAGCACCGAGGGCGGTTCGCCACTGCGCCCGGCGGGATACTGCTGCTCGCCACAGTGAATCAGCCCGTTGAGAAAGGTGCCGGTGGTGATGATGACGGCGTCCGCGCCCACTGTGCGGCCGTCGCGCAGCCTGATACCGCGACAGATGAGTCCACAGTCGACGGTTGATGGTTGATTGCCATTGCGATTGTCATCCTGAGGGAGGGGCGACTGAACAGACGAGCCCCGAGTCGAAGGACCTTGCGGTTCGGTTAACACCTGCCCTTCGGCTCCTGCCCTCCGGGTTTCGCCGCCAACCGTGAGCCGTCGGCCGTCGGCGGTTTCCACAATCAGCTCCGCCACCTCCGCCTGCTTGATTTTGAGATTAGGCTGCGACTCCAGAACCTCCCGCATCTTCAGGCGGTAGGCCTGCTTGTCGCACTGCGCCCGCGGCGACCACACCGCCGGGCCGCGCGAAGTGTTCAGTAACCGGAACTGGATGCCGACCGCATCCGTCACTTCGCCCATGATGCCGCCCAGCGCATCCACCTCCCGCACCAGGTGCCCCTTGGCAATGCCGCCCACCGCCGGGTTGCACGACATTTGCGCAATCAGGTCTACGTTGAGGGTGTAAAGCGCGGTGCCCAGGCCCATCCGAGCCGAGGCCATCGCGGCCTCGCACCCCGCGTGCCCGGCTCCGACCACCACTACGTCGTATTTTTCCGTGAACTGCATTTGATGTTGTTGCTGGCTCGGCTGGGTCCTTCGCCTCGCTCAGGATTTCGCCTGTGGGCTCCCGCTTCGCTCACGCCCGCAAACCGGCTCAACCTCGCACCCCGCGTGCCCGGCTCCGACCACCACTACGTCGTATTTTTCCGTAAACTGCATGAGCTTCCGGGACGGCCCCCACTTCCATACATTCTACCGAATACGGGCGGCTACTCCTCTGGGATGTTGTGTTGAGCACTCAGCATTCAGCAATCAGCATTCAGCCCTTGAATTGTGGTTGGATGATGAGACCAGCTGAACCTGGCTGGCTGATTGCTGAGAGCTACCTGAGTACTCCGCCCCACATTGGCATCACCGCATTCGCCCTGATAGATTTATTTGCGATGAAACCCGTCCCTCCCGGCGTCCGCGGCGAAACCGAGCACAAGGTTGCGTTTGAAGACACGCTCACTTTCCACGATCCGCAGCTGCCACCGGTTTTTTCCACGCCGCACATGATCGGCTTAATGGAAGTGGCTGCATTTCGCGCTCTCCAGCCCTACTGTGAAGGCGACGAAATCACCGTCGGCACCGCCATTAACATCGAGCACCGCGCCGCCACCGGCGTGGGCGCTCTGGTCAAGGCGCAGGCCACGCTGGAGTCCTCCAATGGCCGTTTCTACGTCTTCCGGGTTAGCGCGCGCGACGATATTCAGGAAATCGGTTCCGGCACGGTAAGCCGCGCGGTGGTGAGTCTCGGCAAATTCATGCAGCGGCTGGCGAAAAGCAGCGGCGCTTAGCTGCCAACTACGATTTCTTGCAGGGTGCCTGACTGGCCACTGCCCTCCGACCACCGGCCGCTGCCGTGGTGCTATGCTGAACTCATCCTCTCATGAAGTTGCTGGATGCAGACCGTCCCCCGGTACAGGTCCGTACTCCCGAAGAAGTAGCGGCCCGGCGCAGGCTGGTGGCTTGGGTTGTTTATGGACTCCTGGTGCTGGTGGCGGCTGGCGTGGGTTCCCTGGCCGGCCTCTTGTTTGTTTACAACACTGACTTGCCCCAGGTGGACGACCTGGAGCATTACCGCCCCATTTCCAATACCGAACTTTACGACGACCAGGGCCGCGTAATCGGATCTTTTGCTCTCCAACGGCGTGTGGTCGCCCGTTACCAGGACTACCCGCCCGTCCTGCGCGAAGCGGTGATCTCCATCGAAGACAAAAACTTCGAAAAACACTGGGGCGTGAATGTGTGGCGTATTTTGGGCGCCGCCTGGCGCGACCTTATCTCCGGCGGCAAAGTGCAGGGCGCCTCCACTCTGACCATGCAACTTTCCCGCAACCTGTTCCTCTCGCCCGAGCGAACCTATGGCCGCAAGCTGGAGGAGATCCTGCTGGCCATCCAGATCGAGCGCCGCTTCACCAAAGCCCAGATTTTCACCCTCTACGCCAACCAGATCTTTCTCGGCCATGGAGTCTATGGTTTTGAAACCGGCGCCGAATTCTATTTCGGCAAGCACGCAAAAGATCTGACCCTGCCGGAAGCGGCCATGCTGGCGGGTCTTCCCAAGGCGCCCAGCGCCTACTCGCCCATTAACAATCCGGAACGCGCCCTGCGCCGCCGCAATTTGGTCATCAATTCCATGCTGGAGGACGGCAAGATCACAGCCGCTGAGGCTAACGCGGCCAAAGACCAGCCCATACGCCTGAACCTGCAGACCGATCCCAATTCCCTGGCGCCCTATTACGTCGAGGAAATCCGCCGTTATCTGGAAAAAAAATATGGCAGCGATCAGGTGCACCAGGGCGGACTGCTGGTCTACACCACCCTGGACATGGACATGCAGAAAGCAGCCAACCAGGCGGTGCTTGACGGGCTGGCTGCCTATGAACGTCGCCACGGCTGGAAGGGACGACTGGAAAACGTGCTGCTGGAGGGGCAAACGCTCGAGAACTACCACAACCCCGACTGGGATGAAACCATGGAGCCGGGCAGCTATGTGCACGCCCTGGTGACCGAAGTCTCAGCCGGGGAGGCGGTCGTAAAGTTTGGCCCTTATTTCGCCACTCTCGGTCCCGCCGAAGTATCGTGGACCAAGCGCCGTGTTGCGCAGCTATTTGCTCCCGGCGATGTTGCCTACGTCAAAGTGATTTCCCTTGGGTCCGATAACCAGGCGCGGGTCACGCTGGAGCAGGATTCAGGCGTCCAAGGCGCTCTGGTGGCCATTGACAATGCCAGCGGCGACATCAAGGCCATGGTGGGCGGGCGCGATTTCGATACCTCCAAGTTCAACCATGCCACCCAGGCGCAGCGGCAAGTGGGCTCGTCCTTCAAACCTTACGTCTACACCGCCGCTATAGATCAGGGCGCTACCCCCGATGATGTGGTGCTGGACGCTCCGGTCACTTTCAACACCCCTTCGGGACCCTACACGCCGCACAACTACGACGAGCGATTCGAAGGTAACATCACCCTGCGCCGAGCCCTGGCCAACTCTCGCAATATTCCTGCCCTGAAAACCGCGGAAAAGGTCGGCATTGAGACCGTCATCAGCTACGCCCACAGATTCGGCATCAGCGAGGAAATCCCCGATTATCTGCCCATCGCGCTGGGCGCCGCGGATGCCACGGTGCTGGAACAGACCTCCGCCTTCAGCGTCTTTCCCGAGGATGGCGTGCGCTTGCTGCCGCGCTACATCACCAAGGTCACCGACTACGATGGCCGCCTTCTGGAGGAGAATTACCCTGACGTTCGCGATGTCATCAACCAGCGCACCGCCCGCATCATGACCTCTATGCTGCGCGAGGTGGTGCTCCGGGGCACCGCTGTGGCCGCCAGTCGTTTGCCCTACCCTCTGGCGGGCAAGACCGGCACCACCAACGACTTTACCGATGCCTGGTTTGTCGGCTTCTCACCCAACCTGACGTGCGGCGTGTGGGTAGGATTTGACGAAAAGAAAACGCTGGGCAATAAGGAAACCGGCGCCCGGGCGGCGCTGCCCATCTGGATGCAGTTCATGACGGCGGCGCTGAAAGGCCACGACCCGGGCGAATTCCAGCCCCCGCCTTCGCTCCCGCCCAGCGAGGTCACTCAGAAGGTGGATACGCCTGACAGCGCCCCCACCGCCGACGAAGCGCATTAGCAGCGTAGTTGTTTTTCGACGTCAGCTGAGGGCCTTCGGGCCGGAAGCATCTGGCGTGCACCCCCACCGCGTTCCAGCCCTGGTGCCGAAGATTTCCGTATTGGGCGCGCGGTCAGGCTCAGCGAATTCCAAATTCATCATTCATCCACCTTCGATTCCTCCGTGCCTCTGTGTCTCTGTGGCAAAACGGGCTACAATCACTTCATCGTCCGCTTAAAAACACTGTTTCGCTTTCTCTCTCTGACCATGATTTTGCTCATGGTGGCCATGGTGTCTGCCATCACCACTATGCGACTGGCCATCCACGGACGCGAGGTAGCAGTGCCCAACTTTGTCGGCCTGATGCCCGCGGAGGCGCAACGGCTTGCTTCTCAGAGCGGCCTGACATTTTCTGTGGAGCGCCGATTCTACAGTTCGCAGGTTCCGTTTGGCCGGGTGATGTCGCAGGTGCCGGATGCGGGCATGCTGGTCCGCCGCGGCTGGCAGGTGCGAGCCGCCGAAAGCCTCGGCTCTCAGCGCGCCGCCATCCCTGATGTGGTAGGGCAGAGCGGTCGCGCTGCCGAAATCAACATCCGCGAGCGTGGCCTGGAAATGGGAGCACAGGCGCAGGCCCGCGTTCCCGGCGTGACACCGGGTATGGTGATCGCTCAAGATCCGCCCGCCAACGCGCAAGAGATTTCTGCTCCCCGAGTGAGCGTTTTAGTAGCCGCGCCCCCCGCTGCGCCGGCCTTCGTGATGCCCAATTTTGTGGGTCAGCCGCTGGC
>DASYWT010000025.1:0-9922 GCA_035935775.1 Terriglobales bacterium | reverse complement strand
CGCCGTAACTGTCCCTGCTCGTCACATATGTGCCGCTGCAGTTCGGGATAGCTCTGGCCGAGAACGCCAATCAATTCGGGCAGGCTGCCCGCGTTACACGAAATTTGCCCCGCTCCGCTGGTGTGTTTGCGCAGCGGGGTAGGAATAAGAACCTGGATGCTCATGTGTACACTCCGTTATCGTTGAAACCTTGAAACCTTGAAACCTCTGAAACCTCTGAAACTTTGAAACTTTGAAACCTTGAAACCCGGTTCCCTCAGACTGCCACCGCCTCCGCCTCATCTGCGATATGCAACTGAAATGCCGCCAACTTTGCCGGAATGGGCTCGGGCAGCTCCAGGCGTCCTCGTAATGCTTCGACAGTCTTCAACCCGTTGCCGGTGATGCAGAGCACAGTATTTTCGTCAGGAGAAATGCGGCCCTGGGCAAAGAGTTTCTTAGCCACGCCCACGGTCACGCCGCCGGCGGTCTCAGCGAACACCCCTTCGGTGGCCGCCAGCAATTGCATGGCGTCCACAATCTCCCGGTCGGAAACGTCTTCCGCGCCGCCTCCGCTTCCGGTAACGGTTTTGATGGCATAGTGCCCGTCGGCTGGATTGCCGATGGCCAGGGAACGCGCCACTGTATTGGGCTTCTGCGGTTCAATGTCCGCCTGGCCCGCCTTCACGGCAGTACTGATGGGTGAGCAGCCCGTGGCCTGCGCGCCAAAGAACTTCACCGCCTTGGGCTCGACCAGTCCAACCTTCACCAGTTCGTCAAATGCTTTTTTAATCTTGGTGATCAGTGAGCCGCCGGCCATTGGCACTACTATGTTATCGGGCAGTCGCCAGCCCAGTTGCTCCGCGATCTCGTAACCCACGGTCTTTGAGCCTTCCGAGTAGTAGGCCCGCAGATTCACGTTCACAAAACCCCAGTGATAGGTGTCGGCAATTTGCGAGCACAGCCGGTTGACCTGATCATAATTGCCGTCCACCCGCACCAGGCGCGCGCCATAAACCTGGGTATTGATGACCTTGGCCGATTCCAGGTCCGCCGGAATCAGCACGCAGGCGTGCAGCCCGGCGTGGGCGGCCTGGGCAGCCACCGCGTTCGCCAGGTTGCCGGTGGAGGCGCAGCCCACCACCTCGAAACCGAAGCGGCGCGCCTGGGCCAGCGCCATGGCCACCACGCGATCTTTAAAACTGAGGGTAGGGAAGCAGAAACAATCGTTTTTGAGGAAGAGGCGGCGGGAGTGCAATTCGCGGGCCAGGTGCGGGGCGGGAACCAGCGGGGTCGAGCCGATGGGCAATGTAGCCTCGTACCCCTCCGGGATCGGCAGCAGCTCCCGGTAGCGCCAGATGCCCGGACCTCGCTGCGCGATCACCTCCCGTGTCAGGCATGTTCGAACGTCGTCATAGTCGTAGGTTACTTCCAGGGGAGAAAAGCATTCCTCACACACCGCCGAGGGCCGGTTGCCGACGCTTGTTCGGCATTCGCGGCACTGCAGTTCGTATCTCTCTGTCATTGGTTCCTCATCACACAACTGGGGATGTCGTGCAACCGGCGAACCGGCAAGTTATGGCGCACGCCCGGGCGCGCACCCGGGCCTAAGAACTGGTCACAATCGGCATGCGTAAGGGCTGCTCGGCCAGCAATCCAGCCTCCTGCGCCTGGCTCAGAGCTTTGCCCAGCGCCACGGTAGAACACTCCTCGATCACCAGCGCCAGGCTGGGCCGCCGGTCATGCGGATCAGGATGATGCAGCAATCCACGCAGGCTGATGCCGCTGGCGGTCAGAGCGCGCCGCAGCGAAGCAACAGCATCGGTGCTGGCTGCGGGTATCACGCGCACATAGTGGCGGCAGCGGAAATCGTTGCTTACCGGCACCGCAACCAGCGCCGGTCCGGGCGTAGCTGGCCGCGCTTCGGCTACGGCAAGCAGGTCGGAAACCACCGCCACCGCGGTGGGCGCGCCGCCTGCTCCGGCGCCCGCGAACACGGTTTCCCCGCCGTACTTACCGGTGGTAACCAGCACATTCTGATTGTTGCGGGCGGAACCCAGAGGCGAATTGGCGGCTACCAGAGCCGGCCCGACCTCAGCCAGCAGCGTGCCGGACTTCAGTTCGGCGCGCGCCACCTGGCGTATGGTGTAGCCCAGTTCTCGGGCGTAGCGGAAGTCGGCCGGCTGCACCCGTAACACGGAGTTGGCTGCGATCTGCTCCGGGTCAACCTGCAAGTGAAACCCGGTGCGCACCAGGATAGCCAGCTTGGCGCGGGCATCCAGACCCTCTACGTCGTCGGTGGGGTCGGCCTCTGCGTAGCCGCGCTGTTGCGCTTCGCGCAGGGCCACGTCCAGAGTCGCACCGCGGCTTTCCATGGCGTGCAGAATGTAATTACAGGTGCCATTGAGGATGCCGCATAGTTGGAGCAGATGATCGCCGCTCAGTCCGGGGCTGACGCCGCAGAGCACAGGCACGCCACCGGCGACCGCAGCGCCGAATTCCAGCCGGCAGCCCTGCCGCCGCGCCAATTCCAGCAATTCCGGGCCGTGCGTTGCAATCAGCTTCTTGTTGGCCGTGACCACCGATTTGCCCAGCAGCAGCGCCCGCTTCACCCAGGAATATGCGGGCTCAATTCCGCCCGCCAGTTCCAGTACTACATCGCTATCGGAGGCCAGCACTTCTTCGATGTCGTCCGTCCATCGCACTTGAGGCGAGACCCAGGGGACCCGCTTGCGGTCCACGCGGCGGTTATAAATGAGGTCCAGCCGCAGTTGCGGGAATGAGCCACCCTGGAGGATAGTCGCAACCGCGCGTCCCACGGTGCCGAAGCCGAGCAGGGCAATCCGGGACGGGCACCGCGCGACCAGCGGCCGCGCCGGTTGCTCCGAGAAGTCAAAAGCGGGACTGGCGTTCATTGCACACCTGCCTGAGAAAGATGCTTTTCCGGCTCTCCGGTTACGGGGAAGAACAGGTTATGCAGACGCCGCACCGATTCCGCCGCCTGATCCTCATCCACTACCAGCGTAAGGTTTCGCTCGCTTTCGCCGGGGCATGCGAGCCGCACCTCGATGCCGCTGAGAGCGCGGAAAATCTGTTCCACCAGCTGAGTGCGGCGTCCAATGCGGTCGCCGAAAACCCGCACAATCGCCTTATGGTTTTCGCCGTGGACTTCGGCCACGTCCTGCAGCGCGCGCCCCAGTTGGCGAACCGCCTGCCTGGAATCCGTCAGCAGAACCACGTTCTGCCGAGAAACCGAGCACAGGTCCAGGTTGTGGCCCTCGCACGCCTTCAGGATGTGGCCTAGCGTGGGGGCGTCGGCCTGCCGCCGCAAACGCGCCTCAACGATCACTACCCCGCGCTTGGCGGTGATGGCTCGCACAGCGGGCTGTACTCCTTCGGGCACGATGCGCGTGCCGTGGCTTTCCGGACGCCGCGAGTTGCGCACGTAGACCGGAATATTCTTTTCCGTGGCCGGCAGCAGGGTAGCGGGATGCAGTACCTTCGCGCCTGCCTGGGCCAGTTCCGCTGCTTCCGCGAAGCTGATCGTGGGGATAAGGCGGGCGTCGGGGCACAGGCGCGGGTCGGCGGTCATGATGCCGTCCACGTCGGTCCAGATCTCGAGCGCCCGGGCCTCCAACCCGGCGGCCACCAGGGCGGCGGAGAAGTCGGACCCTCCGCGGCCGAGCGTCGTAGGCGTGCCATCGAGGGCAGCGGCAATGAACCCACCCATCACGGGAAGGTGACCGCTCGCCAGCAGCGGCGCTACCAACCTCTGCAAACGGTGCTGGGTTTCCTCGCGCAGCGGCACTGCGGAGCCATGGACATCATCGGTCACGATGCAGTCGCGGGCATTTACCCACACAGCATCGTTGCCGGCTCCGCGCAGAGCTTCGGTGAGCAGGCGGCTGGAGAGGACTTCACCCGCTCCCACCACGCGGTCGGCGGTGCGCGGGCTGAACTCACCCAGGGCGGTTACCCCTTGCAGCAGCTTGGCGAGGGCTTCACATTCCTCGTGCACCCAGCTTAAAAAGGCCGTAACTTGGCCCGCTAGAATCAGTTCGCGGGCAATACGGTCATGCCGTTCGCGAATAGTCCGCAGGATTTCAATGGCCTCCACCAACCGCCCTGCCGCGGCGTGCTCGCCCGCGGCCAATAGCTGATCGGTGACTCGTGCCAGCGCGCTGACCACCACCACGGCCGGCTCGCCCCGCCGCCCGCCGACAATGGCTAAAACCCGCCGAAAAGCGGCTGGATCCTCCACCGACGTGCCGCCGAACTTTAAGACGACACACGAGGAGCCGCGAGCATCGCTACCCCGTCCCTTCTCCGCTGCCTGCGACATCTTTGCCATCCTTCCGATCGCCTCCGAATCAGAGGCAATAAAAAACCCACCGCCAGATTCGCTTCTGGCGGTGGGTTTGGGTATCTATGAGTGCTGTCTAGCTTACCCGGCGCCCTCTTCCAGAAGCGCAGTAATTCGCATGGCCATGGTTGTCATGGTCATTTTGCGACCTGTGCTCTGGATAAGGGAGCTCATAAATCCGTACGTCACTATAACCAACACGCAGCGATCCGGTCAAGTGGGGACAACTTCCGGTGCAAATGACGTTAGTACCGGACCGGCTGCCTGCCCACTGGTCACAAAGGTTTGTGGCCGCGGTCACTGAGCCCCTTCAATAGGAGCACAAAAATGAAGACATCGGTCAGACAGGCCGATGTGGGGATGCCGTGAACGCCGTTATCCGTATAACTCTTTCTCTTATTTCCATTCTTGCACTGTGTGGACCTGCAGTGTTGGGGGACGACAACCAGAATGCTGCCAGCAGCGCCAAGCGCACAATCCTGGTGCTGACCGCCTCGCAAATACGCGCTCTTCAGCAGCGCGCACAAGCAGGCGAAGCCGAGTCCCAGTACATCCTGGGAGCGGCCTACCGCGCGGGCGGCCCCATCCTGGGTAAGGATCTTGCCGCCGCCGTTCAGTGGTGGCGCAAGGCGGCCGTGCAGGGTCATGCCGACGCCCAGAACGGGCTGGGCTATATGTACCAGCATGGCGAGGGTGTGCCGCGGGACTGCGCCGAGGCCGTCAAGTGGTATCGCTTGGCCGCCGAGCAGGGCCACCCCGCCGCCGAGAATAACCTGGGAAACCTTTATTTCTTCGGCCAGGGAGTCCGCCGCAACTACGGCGCCGCCTTCAACTGGATTGCCAAAGCTGCCGGCCAGGGACTAGTTACGGCCCAACATGGTCTGGCGTTCATGTACCGCACCGGCAAGGGAACGGGTCGTAATCTTGCCCAATCTTTCAGGTTTTACAAACAGGCGGCCCTGTATGGCCTGCCGTCGGCACAAAATGAACTTGGCTCCATGTATCTGCGGGGTGAAGGAGTCAACCGAGATCCTGACCAAGCCTTCCAGTGGTATCGTTTGGCGGCCGATCAATCGTTTCCCGATGCAGAGAACAACCTCGGCTACCTCTACGGCACCGGGCAAGGTACCAATAGGGATTACCGCGAAGCTCTGCGCTGGTTCAACAAGGCGGCAGAGCAGGGACTGGCAACCGCCGAAGTAAACCTGGCCGCCCTCTACATGACAGGCCGAGGCGTGCCTCTGGATTATGTTCAGGGATATATGTGGCTAAGCCTGGCCGAAGCCCAGGGTTCCAAAAACGCCAATGAAGCGAAGAAAAATCTTCGCACCGTCATGACCCGGGAACAGTTAGCGGCCGCCGAGGAGCGCACGGCGGAATGGCGTTCGCAGCATTCTGCCGAGCAGGCGCCAAGTCAGGACGGCAACTAATTTCCTTCGATGCAAGGCATCGCCGGAGACGCAAGTGCTTGAAAAGGCAGGCCTTCGTTGTCTCTCGTTGCCCTCGCCTTGGGGTGCGCATCACACTGCTTTGTGATTAAGGTCATCGGCCCTGCCACGCCTGGCAGTGGACAATATCAGCAGCGGAAACGAGGTGGCATCATGACTGCTCTGCTGGGGCTGCTGATTCTGTGGGGCATTCTGACGACCGTTCTGGTGGTTCTGCTGATCTATCGTGGCACTCTGACCATGCGCGAGGACGACCAGTTGTTCCTCGATGAGGCCGAATCGCACATGGAAAAAGAACAGGCGGAGATCATGAACAAGGCAGACCGCCTGGGTCCGTTTATCCGCGTTTTCGGCGCTGCCTCCGGCGTGCTGATCCTGGTAATCGCAGGGGGGTGGTTCTACCAGGCTCTCACCATAGTGCAGTAGTCGAGGCAGGCTTACCAAAGGGAATAGCGTTCAGCAGTTCACTGACACAGCCCGATCGTTTGCAGCTAAAGGCCGGCTATCCGCCAATCGTGGTTGTCCTACAAATCAGTGAGCGGTTCCAGTTCCGGGCCGGGTAGCTGAGGCAGGTAATCGGCCTGGCACACGCGCTCGGTAATCTTTTGGAAATGGTAGCCCATCACCGCCAGGGTGATCGCCGTTCCAAAAGCGTGACGATAACGGGTAGCGGCGTCAAAAATAAATTTCCAGTAGTTGGAGCGCCCTTCGCTGAACACACCCTGCTTGATGAAAGAGCGGACTAAAGCCCGGTAATCGGAAAACACCCGCGGGGGGTGATACTCCGGCCGGTAGCGGGCGAGAAATTTTCGCGCCCGCTCGTAGTAATTCTCCTGGTCGTAAATACGCTGGAGAATGGAGCGGTAGCCCTCGACCAACCGCCGCGGATCCATCTTGGGGATGAAGTTCAGGTTGCAGTCAAAGTTGTCGCCGTCGCCGTCCTGAATCAGCCTGCCTTCCTTGCGCAGGCGGCGATAAAGCTGGGTTCCCGGAAGCGCCTGCAGCAGTCCCACCATAGCCAGCGGGATCGCGCTCTCCTGGATGAACTCTACCTGGCGCTCGAAGATGTCCTCCGGGTCACTGTCAAAGCCCACAATAAAGCCCGCCATCACCTCCATGCCGTAGCTCTGAATGCGGCGCACGCTGTCCAGCAGGCTGCGGCGGGTATTCTGCATCTTTTGCGCTTCTTTCAGGCTGGCTTCCACCGGCGTCTCAATGCCCAGGAAGACGCGGATAAAGCGGGCCTCCTTCATCATGCGCAGCAGCTCTTCATCGTCCGCCAGGTTGAGCGAAGCCTCGGTGAAGAAGGTGAAGGGACGGCCGCGGCGTGAGTTCCACTCCGCCAGCACCGGCAGGAGTTCCTTTACCTTTTTCTTGTTGCCGATGAAGTTGTCGTCCACGAGGAAGACCGAGCCGCGCCATTTGCGCTCGTAAAGTTGCTCCAGTTCGGCCACCACCTGTTCCGGCAGCTTGGTGCGCGGGCGGCGGCCGTAGATTTCAATGATGTCGCAGAATTCGCAGTTGAAGGGACAGCCGCGGGAGAACTGGATGGCCGTAGAGCTGTATTTCTTCAGCTCCACCAGGTTGAGATCGGGCAGGGGCGTGTGCGTGAGGTCGGGCAGGTTGCTGGCGGTGTATAGGGGCTTGGCATCGCCATTTTCCAGGTCGCGAACCAGCTCCGGAACCAGGTCCTCGGCTTCTCCCACCACTACGTGATCGGCGTACTCGCGAATGTCAGCCACCCCGCTGGTGATGGGGCCGCCCAGCACCGTGCGCAAGCCGCGGGCCCGGCAGCGCAGCATCAGCTTCTGCAGGTCCTGCTTGTGCACCAGCATGCCGCTGAGCATGGCCACGTCGGCCCAACCCAGGTCGGCATCGGTCAAGCGGCGCACGTTGGTATCCACCAGCCGCTTGTTCCAATGCGCCGGCAGCAGGGAGGCAACCGTCAGCAATCCCAGGGGCGGGTACGCCGAGCGCTTACCCTCAAAGGGCAGCGCATGCTTGAAACTCCAGTAAGTGTCCGGCCATTCCGGATAAATCAATAGAGCGTTCATAGGGATTTAGCGCTGCCAGAAACAGAAAACCGGGATTATTGATCCCTGTCAACTGAGAATGCTGCGAGCCTTTATTCGATGTCTATGTGTCGCCCAACGACTGAGTTTTCTCCCTCCTGCGTTCAGCCAGTTATTCGCAGACGCAGCAGAATTGTCAACTGCTAATCACTGAAGCGCAAACACGGCAATTGGCCAGGGTCAATTGTAGTCTTGTCCGCCTGTTGGCCTGAGAAAAAACGGTACTGAGGCACATGGCGAAAGGGCGGGGTTAGCTCTCTTCAGGAAAATACCTTAAATGGGCTTGCTGGGCTCATCCCGGCTCACTCCTCCAGAACTGACGTACACGGCTGGACGTCCATGAGCGTATTGCGCAGTGACAATATGCCGGCAGGCCTCGCAGCAAGCCACCAGGATGGTGCCTTCCAGACCTTCAGCGACGGCTCCCCCGTTGGCTAGCCCGCGGACAGCGATGGCCGCCAGCAGGGTGTCGCGGTCATGCAGCATCCCCGATCCCAGCAACTTTCCACATCCATCGCATACTATGGTTATCCCCATATTGGTTGGACGCGTCCCACCCCCCTGGGGTTTGGATTGGCTTTCAAGCCGCTCGAAAGCGATGGAAGAAGCCCAGATTGCCGCCTGCGTTTTTCAGCACGACGCCCGTAACCTGCGGCTGAAGCGCCGTCTGGCGGAGCATGGATTTGACTGGCGAAACCAGCTCGCAATCACCTGCCGCTTCCGGGCTGCCAGCCAGCAGCAGGCATCCCAGTTGGCCGAGGAGCTCTCCGGCAAGGGCTTCATGTCGCTAGCGGTGGGGCCCGCACCGGGCAGGCAGCGCTCTTGGCTCCTGAGGGGGAGAGTGCATTTATCTCTTGACCAAGTGGCCAGCCACGAATTCACGGAGCAGATGGTGCGCTCAGCTGCGGCTTCTTCCTGCATCTACGACGGTTGGGAGGCTCAGGTCGCGTAAGATGGACTGAATGACGCTCAAGGGCTCCCTTCTTGGCAAAATTCCGTGCCAGCATTCCCCTTGCTCGGCCGCTCTTGCCCGTCTTAGTGTGGAGCCGTGAAGCTCCCTCGCTGTAGCGGCATCCTGTTGCACACTACTTCCTTGCCCGGCGGGCACGGGGTTGGCGACCTGGGCTGCGCCGCCTATGAGTTTGCCGATTTTTTGGCGGGCGCCGGCCAGAAACTCTGGCAGGTGCTGCCCCTCAACCCCACCGGCTACGCCGATTCTCCTTACCAATGCTTCTCTGCCTTTGCCGGCAATCCCTTGCTGATTGATTTGGAGCGCCTGCGCGAGCAAGGTGTTGCGGATTCCCGTCTTCTGGCCCAGGCGCCGCGGTTTTGTGAGGAATATGTAGATTACGCCGCGGTGATCGAGTTCAAGATGAATGTGCTGCGCGGCGCGGCGGAGTCTTTTCTGGCCGAGGCGGCGGGCGCAGAGCGCTCCCAGTTCGAATCCTTCTGCCGGCAGCACGCCGCCTGGCTGGATGATTATGCCTTGTTCATGGCCTGCAAAGAGACCCAGCCCGGTCCCGTGTGGACAAACTGGCAAGCGCCCGTCCGCCAGCGGGACGAGGCCGCGCTGCAGGAAGCAAGGTCACGGCTGACGGCGCAGATCGCCGCTTTCAAGTACTGGCAATGGGAGTTTTTCCGCCAATGGGAGGCGCTCAAGTCTTATTGTGGGCAGCGCGGCATTCGCATCATGGGCGATATTCCCATTTATGTCGCCCACGACAGCGCCGACGTCTGGGCCCATCCCGAGCTCTTTTACCTGGATAAGGACGGCCTGCCGACGGCGGTGGCCGGTGTTCCTCCTGATTACTTCAGCGCCACCGGCCAGCTCTGGGGCAATCCCATCTACCGCTGGGATGTAATCGCCGCTTCCGGTTATCAATGGTGGATTGAACGCTTCCGTGCTGCCCTGCGTCTGTTCGACATCGTGCGCATTGATCACTTCCGCGGCTTCGAAGCTTACTGGCAAATCCCTGCCGGCGAGCCCACCGCCATCAACGGCCGCTGGATAAAAGGACCGGGAGCGGAGCTGTTCCGCGCGGTCCAGTCCGAGCTTGGCG
>DASYWT010000024.1:0-7584 GCA_035935775.1 Terriglobales bacterium | reverse complement strand
GAGTCAGGAGTCAGGAGTCAGGAGTCAGGAGTCAGGAGTCAGGAGTCAGGAGTCAGGAGTCAGGGGAAGACCTCAAGGGAACTCGGGCTTTTAGACGCACCGTAGTCTGGGACGATATATGCGAGAGCTGCGCGCACTGCTGATGAGATTGGCGGGGTTGTTCCGCAAAGAGCGGCGGGAGCGTGAGCTAACGGCGGAACTGGAGAGCCATCTCCAGTTCCATATTGAAGACAACCAGCATGCGGGCATGTCGCCGGAAGAAGCCCGGCGGCAGGCCCTGATCAAACTGGGCGGAATGGAGCAGACGAAAGAACTCTACCGCGACCGCAGTGGCGTGCCTTGGCTGGAAACGCTGGTTCAGGACCTGCGTTACGGCTTTCGCACGCTGCGCAAGGCTCCCGGCTTCACTGCCGTGGCAGTAGTCACGCTGGCCCTGGGCATTGGCGCCAACAGCGCCATCTTCAGCACGATAAGCGGCATTCTGTTGCGCAAGCCAACAGTTGCCCATCCGGAACAGGTCATGATGCTGCTCTCCGTCAGCCGCAGCCGGGGCCTCGAGGACAGCCCAGAACGGCCTGCGTCAGCCCCCGATTTTGTTTCCTGGCGGGAACAGACGCGGGCGTTCAGCGGCCTGGCAGCGATGGATGCCTGGCACGATTACACCTTTACTGGCCAGGGGCTGCCCGAGCACGTGATGGGCATGCGCGTGTCCGCCAATTTCTTTCAATTGATGGGAGTAGCGGCGGCTCGGGGGCGCACATTTCTGCCGGGAGAGGACCAGCCGGGCCGGGAGCACGAGGTAATTCTCAGCCACGGGCTGTGGGAACGAAAGTTTTCGGCCGATCCGTCAATTTTAGGCAAGAGGGTAGACATAGACGGGCAGACATGCACCGTCATCGGGGTGATGCCGGCATGGTTCAATTTGTGGATCTTTGGAGCGCAGGCCTGGACTCCGCTGGCATTCACGCCTGAGGAGCTAAGCGGGGAGGAGCGCAAGTCGCGTTCTTTTTTTGTGCTCGGGCGGCTCGCCGAAGGCGTTACGGTGCAGCAGGCGCAGGCGGAAATGAATACCATCGCCAGGCGCCTAGAGCAGACCTATGCGGCGGCGGATAAAGGCTGGGAAACAAGGCTTCTCTCGCTGCAGGAATTCGAAGTGCGCGATGCCGAAGCGCGCCCCGCCCTGCTGCTGCTGATGGCGGCAGTCGGATTCGTACTGCTGGTGGCATGCGCCAATATTGCCGGCCTTTTGATCGCGCGCGGCAGCGGAAGGCAGCAGGAGATTGCCATCCGTACGGCGCTGGGAGCGCGCCGCCTGCGACTGGTGAGGCAGTTGCTGGCGGAAAACCTGCTGATTTGCGCTTTGGGCACAGGTCTCGGCTTATCACTGGCCTACGCCGGGATCCGCGTCCTACGGGCGGCATTCAGTTTCAACCAGATCGTTGCGGGAATCAGCTTTGGCCTGGACAACGACGTCCTGATTTTTACCGTCGCGCTTGCGATTCTTTCGCTCCTGGTGTTCGGGCTGGCGCCGGCGCTGCAGCTAACCAGGCCGAACCTGCAGCCTGCCCTGCGGGAGAGCAGCCGGACAGGGAGCGCGGGCAAGAGCCGCATGAGGATGCGTCAGGCGTTGGTGGTGGGAGAAATTGCACTGTCGCTGGTGCTGCTGACCGGAGCCGGGCTGATGATTCGTCTTTCCCAGCAGAAAATAGGGGGCGACCACGGCTTCAATCCGCGACAGGTGCTGACCGCCGAAGTGGCCCTGAGCAGCCGCGAGTATTCCGATCCGGCCCGCCAGAGAGCATTTTTTCAGCAGTTGATTGAGCATGTGCGCGGACTTGCCGGTGTACAGGCCGCGTCCGCGGCATCCAGTTTGCCCACAGGGTTGGGCACGGAAGCGCTGTCGTTTGCCATCGCCGGCCGGCCGCCGTTGCAGGAAAGCGACCGGCCGCGAGCCACCTACTATATCGTTACCCCCGGATATTTCAGCACCATGCAGATTCCCCTGCTGCAGGGCCGAACTTTCATGACTTCCGACAATGCCAGCGCTCCTCCCGTGGCCACGGTTAACCGGGAATTCGTGCGGCAGTTTTTCCCTTCGGGAAACGCGCTGGGGCAGCACATCAGCGTCAGCAACGACAGTGCGGGCCGCCCCGTTTGGCGCGAAATCATAGGTGTGGTCGGCAATGTGGATGAGTGGGTGGGACAGAGTGCGGGCCATCCGCAAGTCTACGCCACTTACCTGCAGTTTCCGGCGCCCAGGATGTCGGTGGCGGTCCGAAGCGCCACAGCGGTCAGCACGCTTGCTCCTGCTCTGCGTCAGGCGGTTTGGGACACCGACAGGAATCAACCGGTCAGCAGCGTTATGACCATGGAGGAAGTCATGTACAGCCAGGGTGGAGGCGCGGGTTCCCGGATTATAGAGGAATTGCTGGGAATTTTCGCCGGCGTAGCCCTGATACTGGCGACGGTTGGCATCTATGGCGTCATTTCCTACCTGGTACTCCAGCGCACACACGAAATTGGAATTCGCGTGGCCTTAGGAGCCGCCAAGCGCGACATTCTGCGACTTGTAATGAGCGAGGGGGCCAGGCTGGCGGTGCTCGGTTTGGTGTTTGGCGGTCTGGGTGCGGCCGCCGTTCCCAATGTTCTCGCGAGCGCCTTCAGGGGGTTCGCTGTGTCGCCGTGGCTGGTCTTCATCACCGCATTGACAGTGATCGCGGGAGTCGCCTTGGGAGCATGTTATATCCCTGCACGCCGGGCGGCGCGGGTGGATCCCATCGTCGCCTTGAGGTACGAGTAGTGGAGTTCAGGAGTCAGGAGTCAGGAGTCAGGAGTCAGGAGTCAGGAGTCAGGAGTCAGGGGAAGAGCTCGAAGAGGGGTCTCCGGCCAATTCTCGGCAGAAGCGAACGTTATGTCTTGTCCGCTGCCGCAAACATCCGCAGAAATCGTGACACGACCATTTCGATGGCTGGGGATTTACGTGCGCCAGCGAAACAGCTAACCTTTTACTTTCGCTGGTGAAACTGGCGCAAAGGAGAGGCCATGGCTGGGGCTCGCAGGTTCTCCTCCGCGGAAATTTGGTTGCTGAAAAAGCTGTATTCTGCCGCCGGCAGCCCGCCGGTGCGGATTGCCCTGAAAGACGGTCCAGCGGTTGGGCCGAAGGATGCTTCACCGGTCGCTGGGCTGGTCATCCGCGACCGCGCCACCCTGATACGCACTGTTTTGAATCCGGAAGTTTCGTTCGGGGAGTCCTACGCCGACGGCTCAGTGGAAGTGCAGGGCGACCTGGTCGCGCTGCTGGATACCGTGTACCACTCCATGGTGGCCCGCGGAAAGCCCGCTTGGTTCCCGCGCCTGACCTCACTGTGCCTGCGCTTGAGCCAAGGCAACAGCCTGCTCGGATCGCGGCACAATATCCACCACCATTACGACCTCGGCAACCAGTTCTACCAGCTCTGGCTGGACCGCAACCTGGTCTATACCTGCGCCTATTTTCCCCAGCCCTCGTCCACGCTGGAAGAAGCTCAGATCGCCAAGATGGACCATGTGTGCCGCAAGCTGCGGCTGCAACCCGGGGAACGGGTGGTGGAGGCGGGCTGCGGCTGGGGCAGCCTGGCCCTGCACATGGCGCGGAGATACGGAGTGAAGGTCAAGGCGTTCAACATCTCGCACGAACAGATTGTGTACGCCCGCTCGCGGGCGCAGCAGGAGGGACTCGACGGGCGGGTGGAGTTTATTGAGGACGACTACCGCAATATCCACGGCCGGTTTGATACATTTGTCTCGGTAGGCATGCTGGAGCACGTGGGACGGACGCACTACCGCGGCCTCGGCCGCGTGATCCACCGTACCCTCGGCGATAGTGGACGAGGGCTCCTGCACTTCATTGGCCGCAACCAGCGGCGTCCGCTGAACGCGTGGATTCGCAAACGAATTTTCCCCGGTGCCTATCCCCCTACGTTGCGCGAGTCGGCGGAAGTCTTCGAGCCCTGGGATTTTGCTGTGCTCGACGTGGAGAACCTGCGCCTGCACTACGCGCGCACGCTCGAACACTGGCTGGAGCGCTTCGAGGATTCGAGACAGAAGGTGGCGGCGATGTTCGATGAGCGCTTTGTGCGTATGTGGCGGCTGTACCTGGCGGGTTCGGTGGCGGCGTTCCGCACTGGCACGCTGCAATTGTTTCAGGTGGTGTTCGCAGGCTCGCAATGCGAGGCGTTTCCCTGGACCCGGGCGTACCTATACGAACCGCAGCGGGAGAACGCAGGCCTGCGGGCGGCAGACTGAGAGAGCGGCGACTTGTGCTGAGCGGTGAGGGCGAGCAGGCCGGGGATCCGGGTTAATCCCGATTCAGGCCACTTGGGCCTTGCGGCGGCAAACGTGGTCGCAGCGGGCGCAGAAACTCACGCCACACTCCTGGCAGGTCACTTCGTGATCTTCACACAGACCGCTCCCACAACCGGGGCAGATGGCAACCGCGGGACGATGGCAGTCCACAGCGCGCGCCGTGACCAGGCTTCGGGCAATCACCTGCTCGCACCAGCGTTCAGCTTCAATGAGGGGAGCCATGGCGTGCTCCTTTCAGCGGTTAGGAGGGTTGGAGTGGTGCCCCGGCGCCAAGCCGTCTTGCTCCGGGCAACGGATTGAAAATGGCGCAACCGGAATCGTGAGATGCCGCTGCCCGAAAAACGGATGCTGCCGGGACAAGAATTTAGTTGTGCGAGAATATTTGCTCGATGAATATGTTACGCCGGTAACCGGGAGCACGCGCAATGAAAATATGTGATGTGCTGATCGTGGGCGGAGGGCCGGCGGGCTCATCGTGCGCGTGGGCGCTGCGCGGTTCCGGCCTGGACGTAGTCATTATTGATAAGCAGACCTTCCCCCGCGACAAAGTTTGCGGCGGCTGGATTACTCCGCAGATCATCCGCGAATTGCGCCTCGATCCCGACGACTACGCCCGCGGGCGCGCCTTCCAGCCGATTTGCGGGTTTCGCACCAGCCGCATGGGCGATTCAGAAGTTGAGACCAATTATGGGCGGCCGGTCAGCTATGGTATCCGCCGCTTTGAATTTGATGATTACCTGCTCAGGCGCTGCGGGGCGCGCGTGCTGCAGGGAGTAGCTTTCGAGGGCATGGAGCGCCAGGGCGCTGCGTGGCTCGTGAATGCCGAGATCAAGGCCCGGCTGGTGGTGGGCGCCGGCGGGCACTTCTGCCCGGTGGCGCGGAAGCTGGGCGCCAGAATGGGCAGCGAAGAAATTGTGGTGGCACAGGAGGCAGAGTTCGAGATGGACGCACGTCAGCAGGCTGCGTGCTCCATCAAGCCCGAGATACCGGAACTTTACTTCTGCGCTGACATGCGCGGGTACGGCTGGTGCTTCCGGAAAGGCAACGTGCTCAATGTCGGCTTGGGGCGGCTGGACCGGCGCAGTTTGTCGGCACACGTGGCCGAGTTTCTGGCGTTTCTGAAGCGTACCGGCAAGGTCGCGTTTGAGCTGCCGGCCTCGATCCTGGGGCATGCCTACCTGATTTACTCCAAGACTACGCGCAAGCTGGTGGACGACGGGGTGATGTTGATCGGGGATGCGGCCGGGCTGGCCTATTCGCAGAGCGGAGAAGGCATTCGGCCCGCGATTGAATCCGGTTTGCTCGCCGCCAAGACTATTGCAGAGGCGGGAGGAGATTATCGGCGCGAGAAGCTGGAGCCATACACCGGAGTCCTTCGTTCGCGCTATGGGCATACGCGGGGAGACTGGGCGACAGCGGTGGGCCGGCGGCTCTCACCCAGGATGGTGGCCGGAATTGCAAGGCGGCTGTTGCGCATGCAGTGGTTCGCGAAGAACGTGGTGATGGAGAAATGGTTTCTGCATATGGTGGATGAGCCGGTGGCGGTAGAGGGAGATGTTGGGAGTGAGAAGCTCCCAGTACCCAGTACCTAGTACCTAGTATCTAGAAGCTATCTCATAAATGTCTTTCGGAAGGGCACGGCTTCAGCCGTGCCGTCCAGAGTCGCTAAGTCTACGGGCTTTTAGCCCCTGAGGGACGTACTGTTCGTAGTTTGGAAGAAATCGATTGACCTCACAGCCGAGCTCTACAAGCTAACGCAGACATTTCCAAGATACGAGCTATATGGTCTAGCCGACCAGATTCGCCGGGCTGCCGTTTCTGTGGCCAGCAATATTGCTGAAGGACAAGCGCACTTCAGCCGACGCGAATTTTGTCACTACCTGCATCATTCGCGCGGCTCGTTGGCTGAAATCGAAACTCAGATCATCATCGCCGAGCGTCTCCGGTACATTTCCAAATCTCAGCAGGAGACGGAACTGCAGCGAATCCAGGAAATCGGACGTATCATCAACGGCCTCATAAACTCTCAAAGTCCCCCCAAAGCTGCGTGATTGCTGCGACAGTTCCTGTACTAGAGACCAGGTACTGGGTACTGAGTACTAGGTACTGGGTGCTAGGGGCTCGTAGCTACTCGTACCGCAGCGCCTCTGCCGGCGCGATCCGGGCGGCCGACCACGAAGGATAAATAGTCGCGACGAAGGAAATCCCCAGAGCCACGGCGGCGACTAGGATGCCGTCCTGCACTGTGGGGGCAAAGGGAACGTAGTCAATCGAATAAACCTCGGCCGATAGCGAAATCAGGTGGTAGTGGCCGCCGGCCCACGAGAGCACGTAGCCCACAATCAGGCCGATGACGGTGCCCAGCACTCCGATCAGCACACCCTGTGTGACAAAAACGCGGCGGATTTGCCGTTTGCGCGCGCCCATGGACATAAGTACTGCGATGTCGCGTGTCTTTTCCATCACCATCATGGTGAGTGAGATGAGAATGTTGAGAGCAGCCACGAACACGATCAGTCCGATGGTAATAAAGGTAACCACCTGCTCCAGGCGCAGGGCGCGGAAAAGAGCGCGGTTCTGTTCCATCCAGTTGGTGCTCATGAAGCCGTGTCCGGCAGCCTTTTCCAGTTCCTGGCCGATCTGCGCGGCTCGGTAGATGTCGTCCACCTTGAATTCCAGCACGGCCACCTCATCCCCCAGGCCGAAGAGTTTTTGTGCGGCGGCGAGGCTGGTAAGGGCCCAGGAGCTGTCATAGTCGTAGAAGCCGGACTCAAAGATGGCCACCACCTTAAAATTCTGGAACTTGGGAACCAGGCCGAAGGGAGTGAGTTCGCCCTGCGGGCTGGTAACAAGAACGACGGAGCCGACGGTGGCGCCGAGTTGGTCGGCCATATCTTTGCCCAGGACAATCGGCGGCAGAGATTGAACTCGCTGGCGCGCCGCTTCCAGCGAGGACGGGGAAGACGAAGCGGACGGCGGTGCCGGTTGTGATTCGCTCAACTCCGCAGCCGAGCCGGACTTGATGCTCTCCAGCAGGTCGCTGACCTTGCGCTCATCAGCAGGAACTATTCCCTTGAGGACGGCGCCCTGAGCATTAGCGCCGCGGGAGATCAGAAGCTTCTCATATATCGCGGGCGCTCCGGCGACCACGTGCGGTTGCTTGAGCATGCGAGTCAGAAGTTGCTGCCAGTGGGTGATGCCCTGGCTCTGCACGCGCATGAGGTTGATGTGGGCAGTGGC
>DASYWT010000023.1:0-3105 GCA_035935775.1 Terriglobales bacterium | reverse complement strand
CGAAATTCAGGCTCCGCAGGTAAGCCGCCTCAAACTTGATAGCCACCGCGCCCGCCTTTTTCTGCCGCTCCAGGGTCGGCACTACCACCCGCGCCAGGTAGTCGTCCAGCGTCGCAGGAACCGCGTTCAGGCCAGACTCTTTCAGATAGCGCCGCAGCAGCATCTCTTCCCGGCTGAAGAAAAATTTGCGGTCAGGATTTTCACTGGCTAGCGCCTGGTTGTTGAGCGGCACCAGCAGCGCGTCGTCATAGGGCACCCAGAGGAAGCGAGGCGCCGGCAGGCCCGGCCCCATCTCGATCCGGTTGGCCAGCATGTAGCGGATATTCAGTTTATCGAGTACCCAGGCAGGGAAGTGGTCACCCTGCTCACGCCGCACTCGCTCGCGCGTCTGGCGCAGCTCCTGCAAGTGCTCCGGAGCCTTGTCGCTGTACGGGTAGCCGTACAATGCCTTCCATGCCTGCAGGAACAGGGGATTGTCTGGCCGCACCATGGTGGGATCCGCCGTGGGCTCCAGGGGCGCGCAGGGCAGAGCATCGTAGTCATCGTCCTTTTCTCCAGGCGCGACGACTTTGGGGATGTGGGTATGATCATCAATGGCCGCAATGCGGTTGATCTCCTGCATCAGTTGCGGATCGGGCGCGGTCTGCGCCCTTCCGGCGGCTGCTAGTAGGATTCCCGCTCCAATCGCGGCTAATACTTTCGGTTTCATTTTTCCTCCCCACTTCATGTGGGCCTTGCCCGCAAACTTGAAACTGGAACCTCGAACCTTGAACCCCCGGAACCTGAAAAGCTAGAAACTTTGCCACCGGCTTCCCGCCCCATGGCTCTTCTTTTTCGCTACAATGCCCTGCAACCCCGTTTCATAAGGCTTCGGCGGTTCATGGTGCAGTTCCCATTCCGATGGTCAGCCCTGGTTTTCTTCGTGGGCTTGTTCTGCGCTATGGGCAACGCCCAAGCGCCCATTACTCTCAGGATCACAGTACATGACGAAAACGGGGTCGCCCAGCGTTCGGTGCTCGTGTCCCTGCAGTTGGTGGGCAGCGCCGCCACGATCAAAGCGGAGACCGACTTCGCCGGACGCTGCCAGTTCGCCGGCCTTCCTTCCGGCGCTTACGAACTGCACGCTGAAAAAGAAGGCTTCTACGCCGCTACCCAAACCGTGCGCGTGGGGGGTGAGACCGGCGGCATTGAGATTGAACTCCACCACCTGCAGGAGGTCAAAGAGGAAGTCAATGTGGTGGAGTCGGCGCCGGCCATCGATCCCGAGAAAATTGCCGACACGCGTACTCTTTCCGGCCTCGACATCATCAACATTCCCTACCCTGTCACCCGCGATTATCGCAACATTCTGCCCTTCATTCCCGGCGTGGTACAGGACAGCGGCGGCCAGCCGCACGTTGCCGGTGGCCACACCTATGAGACTCTGGACACGCTCGACGGCTTCGACGTCACCGATCCGGTGAATGGCACGCTGCAGTTGCGCGTCTCCACCGATGCCCTGCGCAGCATTGACGTGCAAAGCAGCCGCTATTCCGCCGAGTACGGCCGCTCCTCCGCCGGTGTGCTCAACCTCACCACCGGCATTGGCGATGACCGCCTGCGTTACTCCGGCACCAATTTCCTTCCCTCATTCAAGTTGATTCGCGGCATCAATCTGGACAAATGGACGCCCCGTTTCACGGTTTCCGGCCCGCTCGAGAAGGGCAAGATGTGGTTTTACGAAGCCGAGGATTTTGAATACGACTACAACCTGATTCGCGACCTGCCTGTCCATGCCGATCAGGCGCCACTCTGGCGCTTCAGCAACCTCCTGAAGCTGCAAACCAACCTGACTCGCGCCAATATCCTGACCGGCAGTTTTCTCTTCAATCGCTTCAAGTACAGCCACGCCAACCTTTCACGGTTCAACCCGCTCAACGCCACCACCAACCAGGACGAGACCGGCTATCTCGTCAGCGTCAAGGACCAGCATTACTTCGGCAACGGCACGCTGCTGGAAAACGGCCTTGCCCTGTTCGAGCAGGAACTCGATGTGCTGCCTCTGGGCAACCTTCCCTACATCATTGAACCGGGGATGGTCACGGGCAATTACTATCGCACCACCCTCAGCCGTTCTCGTCGTCTGCAGTGGATTACCAACGTTTATCTTCGGCCCCGCGCCTGGCACGGACGGCATGAACTCAAGTTCGGCATGGATGCCGACCGCGTGGCCTACCACGAATTTGACGAGCGCCGGCCGACCCAGGTGCTTTCCGAAACCGGCACCCTGCTGCGCCAGATCCTCTTTCCCGGCCAGACCGTCGCCCTGCGCAAAAACAACCTGCAGGGCAGCGCCTATGCCCAGGATCGCTGGTCGCCTACCGACCGCCTGGTTATTGAAGCGGGGTTGCGCTTCGATGCCGACGAGATTGTCCGCCACATTCTGGCTTCACCCCGTATCGCCGGCACCTATATGCTCACTAGCGACGGCCAGACCAAGCTTTCCGGCGGTTTCGGCGTGTTTTACGACGCCACCAACCTCAGCCTGGTCAGCCTTCCCCTCGGCGGTACGCGCCTGGATTATTACTACGGTTCTGCTGGCGCGTTGCTCCGCCCGCCTGTGCTCACCCAGTTCTTCCTGAATCAAAACACGTTGCGCGAGCCGCGCTTCATCAACTGGAGCCTCAGCCTGGAGCGCCGCCTGCCGGGCGATGTGTACGCCACGGTCGAATACATGCAGCGCCGAGGCAACGATGGTTTCATCTATATTCCCCAGCCTCTCCTCGCCGGTCTCACCGGCGGTTCCTTTTTCATGACGAACGCTCGCCAGGACCACTCTCAGTCACTCCAGTTCATCGTGCGCCATACCTTTCGCAAGACCTACCCGCTCATGGTCTCCTATACCCACTCCCGCAGCGTCACCAATACCGTCCTCACCTACAACCTCGATTCCCTGAACTATGGGTTGGAGGGCCCGGGTCCCTATCCCTGGGATACGCCCAACCGCGTGCTCCTGTGGGGGATGGCGCCCCTGCCCAGCCTGCCGCTTATCCACAAGCTCGATTTCGCTTACTCCTTCGACTACCGTACCGGCTATCCTTTTTCCGTGGCTAACCAGGAGCAGCA
>DASYWT010000022.1:0-7898 GCA_035935775.1 Terriglobales bacterium | reverse complement strand
CCAGCTTCCTTCATGGCCTTGAGCGTGTCGTAGTCGGTAGTGACACGGGAGGTGCAGCTCCAGGTGATGTTCAGCGGCTTCAGCTTGGCGCACAGTTCGATGGTGCGAGCCTTCTGAATGTTGAATGTGTCGTCATCGAAGAAGAATTCCTTCACAAACGGCCAGTATTCCTTGGCCCTGGCCATCTCCGCCGCTACCCGGTCAGTGGAGCGCTTGCGCCAGGGATGCCCGCTCAGGGTCTGCGGCCACAGGCAGAAGGTGCACTGCGCGGGGCAGCCGCGGGTGGTGTAGAGCGACACAAACGGGTGCAACAGAAAGGGCACGTTGTAGCGGCGGACGTCCAGGTCGCGCTTGTAAACCTCGGTGACGTCGGGCAGCGCGTCCAGGTCGGCGATCTGCGGCCGGTCCGGATTGTGCACCACGGCGCCGTTCTTCCGATATGAAACGCCCAGAATATCCTGCAACGGCTTGCCTTGGGCGAACTCCACCACGGCGTAATCGAACTCTTTGCGGGCGACGAAATCTATAGCGGCGCAGTCGCGCAGTGAACGCTCCGGCAGCACCGACACATGGGGCCCGACAAAACCGATCTTGATGTGCGGATTCCTCTGCTTGATCGCGTCCACCAGGCGGATATCGCCGGGAAATCCGGGCGTGCTGGTGAAAAGCACCAGGAATTCATACTCCCTGCCGATCTCGATGGTCTCCTCCGCGGAGACGTGGTGGGGCGCTGCATCCAGCAAGCGCGAACCTTGCAGCATACCCGCCGGGTACGCCAACCACACGGGATACCAATAAGATTCGATTTCGCGAGTTGCAGGCCAGCGGGACCCTGCGCCTCCATCAAAGTTCTCGAAAGAGGGAGGGTTCAGAAACAATGTTTTAAGAGGCATATTGGCTGAATAACGTATGTTAACACCCACTCCTAGGTTGCCGGGAAGTGCATCTCCGGTTACAACGTCTTGGCGATGGACGTTTGGACCCCAAAAAAGGCCCACCCTGAATCCGATGAAGGCACAAGTTATGCCAATTGTAAAAGCTCAAGGCTACTCGGCGCCTCGCCGCCTACCAATTCCTTTACGTTGAATTGTGTATTTGATGCATTGAGGAGCGCAAAAGCGGTACAGAAAAGCGCACCCCCGAGCCGACCCATGGGACTTCCGTTAAGTGATTGATGGAGTTGAGAATAACTCCTCAACCCAGGAGCCGGCAAGGGCCTCGTACTAAGGGCGGTGAAAGGCCCACTTCTCCAGATCCCCGGTGGCCCGCATGAGTTGCAGCTGGGTGCGTTCCAGCTCGAAGTCGGCGTCCATCAGCTCGGTGGAGCGCAGATTGGCCTGGAACTGGGCGCTGTGCAGTTCGCTTAGCGTGGCCGTAGCAGCCTGCAGGCGAGTCTGAGCCGCGCTCAGGCCAGACTGAGCCAGTTGATCCTGCAGGTACGCTACTTCCCGCGCGGCCGACGCCTGCTCGACGGCGCGCTGCAGTCGCATGGTCTCGATTGAGACCTGGTTCTTGACTGCCTGGGCGTCCTTGGCGGCGCGAATGGCGTCGGCGTCGGCGGCCTGGGCAGCAGCCTTCTGGGAAAAATTCAGAAAGGGAAAGCGAATGACCAGTCCAAAGGTCACGTTCTGGTTCTGAAAGGTGTTAACTCGGAAGAACTGCTCAAAATTGGTCAGCGCCGAACTGATCAAGCCATATTGCGCGGCAAAGTCAATGGAGGGCAGAAGAGCGCGATGTTCTCCCTTGGCCTTGAGCAATTGTGCGCGGGCCCGTTGTTCGGCAGCGGCCACCACATCGCTGGAGTGCACAGCAGCCTCAGCCGCAGCCCCTGCCACCGGTGGATCGGGAGCAGGCAGCGGCGGGATGGAGTCGCCAAGCGTGGTGACGGACTGCACCGGCACTGCCGTGAGCTGGGACAGGTGTGTGCGCAGCAGATCCGCGGAACCCTCCGCCTGGGCGATGCGCAGGCGCACCTGGGCGCTGGTCAGCCGCGCCTTGGTCTCATCCACCTGGCTGTCAACGCCTTCCTTCACCCGCTGCAAGACGGCGTACTCGATGCTATGCGTCACATCGCTTTGGTCACGCAGTACCAGCAGTTCCCGCTCCCATTTATTCAGCTCGGCGTAACTCATAGCGGTGTCGAGCATCACCTGGGAACGCTGATCGCGGTCCTGGGCGCTGCTGGCTCGCCACTCGGCCTTGGCGGCGCGCACGAATTCCTTCTGCGCTAGGTTGAGCACGTAAGACTGCGAGGTGACGTTGAAGACGGTGGGCGCCGAGCCTTCCAGGCTTAGCGGGAAGCCGTAGGCGTAGCCTACGTCGGAGCCCACGGTTACCTGGGGAATAAAGCTGTCACGCGCCTCCACATAGGCTTCGTAGGCGTGCATCTGGTCGGCGGTGCTCGCGCCGGTAGCGGTACTGTGCGCGAGCGCCAGTTGGATGGCGCGCTGCAAAGTAAAGTCCTGCCCGCGCGCCGGCACCACCAGCGCCAGAGCCGTGCTGGCCGCCATCAACCACTGGGCAAACTTCCCAAAAATTAAGCGCTTCATGGCTTTCACCTGCAGAAAAAAATGGGGAGAAGGGCGAGTATAACAAGATGCAGAGCACAACTCGTTCGCGGCGACATTTTGCCCACCGGGGCAGCGGGCCCGCGGAAGAGGACTGAAGCAGGATTTATAACCGCCTTCTCAGTTCCGATTGCCGCCGGCTGTTGCCTCGGCTGAGCCGGCATTCTTCAGATACTTATCGAACCATTCAAGGGTGCGGCGGATGGAGTCAATCTGGTTTTCGCGCTTCTCAAAGCCGTGCCCCTCATTGGCGTAGTAGTGAACGGCCACGGTTTTGCCATCGCGCTGCAACAGTTCGACGATCTGCTCCGCTTCCTCCTTGGGCACGCGCGGATCGTTGTCGCCCTGCAGCACCAGGAGCGGCGCCTTCACCTGGTGAATGTAGGTGATGGGGGAGTCCGCCTCGTACACTTTGCGGTCCTTTACCGGATCGCCGAGCAGGCTCTTTTCATATTCCTGCAGTTCGGGATCGGAATGTTTCAGCATCGTCATCCAGTTGATAATGCCGAACTCCTCCACACCTGCCGCCCAGACATCGGGCGTCTTGGTCAACGCAATCAGGGTCATGTAGCCGCCGTAAGATCCGCCGGTGATGCCGATCTTCTTGGCATCCGCATAGCCGGTAGATTGCAGAAATTTTGCGGCATAGACCTCATCCTGCAGATCGCCCCCACCCAGGTCCTGGTAGTTGGCCTTCTGGAACGCCATTCCATACCCGGTCGAACCCCGTGGGTTGGGAGCGATGCAGATGTACCCGCGGGAAACCAGGGCGGCAGCACGGGGATTCCAATAATCCACCACCTGCCCGGTGGGCCCGCCATGGGGCAGAACCAGCGCGGGATTGGAACCGTCGCGTTTCAAATTAAAGGGTACCCACAGCAATGCGCTGATGGTTTTTCCGTCGAAGGTCTTGTAGTGCACAATCTGCGAGCCCGGCAACTGGGCCGAATTCAGGCTGGCGATCGCGGAGTGGGTCAACTGCTTCATGCTTTGCCCCCTGACCTCGTACACCCAGTAATCGGCGGGCTGACCCGAGCTCTCATGCGAAATGAGCAGGCGGTCGCTTTGGGGCGAGTACGAAGTAGGGGAAGCGGCCGGAAGGTTCAGGCCGGGCGGAACCGGAATTGTCCTTGATTGGTGGGTGGCGTGGTCCACCATGTAAATGTCCGTGCGCCCATCGGCATTGATGGTGTAGGTGAACGTCTCGTTATTGGGAGAAAAATCTCCCGCGCCGGCTTCCCACTGCGTATCGGTCACCCAGTCGAGCTTCTTGCTGGCGACATCGAGCAGGGCGACGTTCTGGTAGCCGCCCTTCTGGTTGGAGGTAAGCAGAAGAGTCTTCCCATCCGGCGACACGGAAGAAGCGAAGAAGAGCACATTACCCTGGTGTGGGGTCAAGTTGGTGGTTTTGCCGCTGGCCACATCAATCGCATATATATCGGAATCGGTGAAGCTGACCTCAACCCGGTTGGCGTACAGAGTCTTGCCATCCGGGCTCCACGCCACCGAATACCAGGAACGGTTGGGCGCGCTTTCGTGGGTCAACATTTCCACCTTGCGTGTGTCCCACTGCAGCAAAGCGATGTCGTAGCGAGTGCCTTCCTTGGGTTTGTAATTCAGCGCAATAGTGCGGCCGTCGGGGGACCAGCGCGGGGATTCTTCGCGAACATCGGGAGTGTTGGTCAGGTTGATCACTTCGCCGCCGTCGCTGGGAATGGCAAACAGGTCCCACAGTTCATTGCCCGCCGTGTCCTGCTGGTAGACGATCCACTTGCCGTCGGGCGAGAACACCGCGTTGTACTGCCGTTCATCCGATTGCGTGAGCTGGATGGGCCATCCGCCGGCGGCGCTCACCTTCCACAAATTGGGGCGGCCGGTGACGTTGGTGGTAAACACAACTTGCTTCCCGTCCGGTGACCACGAAGCCCCGTATAAAGTTCGCGTGAAGTAAAGATCGTCAATGGGAACCGGACGCGCGTTGGGATTGGCGGCGGAGGTGACCGACTTGGGATCTGTAAGCTGGCGATTGTTGGGACCGGAAGTTTGCGCTAACAGAGGAAGGCAAAGCAGAATCGCAGTGATTGCGGGCCAGAGCCGACGTAGAGCTTTCATGATGGCCTCCGCCTAACAACACCGGGCCGAAATCGCCCAAGACAAGGCCCCGGCATTGTATACCGGGTGCGGGGTGGGGCAGGCAGAGGAGCTTAGCGGCTCACGCGCACCAGGGCTTGCTGGGCCACGGAGAAGTCATGCGCCAGGGAAAGCGCGGCACGATATTCCTCGGCAGCCGCCTGTTTATCGCCCTGTTTTTCCAGAATCGAACCCAGCAGGTAGTGCGCCTGGAAGGCGGGCGCATCGGCCGACGTATTGTTGGAGTCCAGGTAGTGCCGCAGGAACTGGATGGCGACGGGGAAATTGCGTCCCGCGCGGTAGAGGATCTCGGCGGCGTCCACCCACACTTCGCTCTTGTTGACTTCCGCCGTGCTGGCCCGATTGATGGCGTCTTCCATGTCGTCCAGGCGGTTGCGGCGGCGGTAGAAAGAGGCCAGGGTGAGCCAGTATTCCGCCTGGTTGCCGCTGGATTCGATGGCGGCGCGATACTCGTCTTCCGCCAGCTTAAAGTCATGGTCGCGCTCAGCCAGGCTGGCTGTGACCCAGTGCGAGGCTCCCGCGTCCATGGTGGAGAGGCGCTGAGCCTGGGCGCGCGCCTTGTCCTTACCCCCGCCCAGAAAGCCCGGCGCTTCCATATAGAACTCGGCCAGGTCCGATTGCGCGGCCACGTTGCGGGAATTCAGCTGCACCGCTGTTTCAAATTCGCTACGCACCTTGCGGGCCAGGGAGATGGCCGTAAACCAGCTGGAATGTTCCGCCTTCTCGCCATAGGAGCGGCCCAGCCAGAGATGGTAGTCGCTGTTGTCCGGGTCCAGGGCCACCGCCTTCTGGGCGGCCGAGATGGCCTTGTCCCACTGCTGCAGCGAGTAATGAGCCCGGCAGAGGAGGTGATAGGCTTCGGCATCATTGGGCTGCTCGCGCAGGTGGGCGCGCAGGTCCGCGATGGCGACATCTACCCGGCCTTCCGACAGCAGCGATTGCGCGGCCATCTCTGCGGCCGCAGAACTGACCGACAGCCCCACAACCAGCGCCAACGACAAAAAACATCCCAGGGTTCGCTTCTTGCTCAACGTCAAAAATTCTCCTTATTGTGCTGGACGTACCGCCATGCCGGGGCGCAGCGGCTGGCCGTTGGTGGTGCCCAATGCCACTTGGGTGTTATCGGGCAGGCCGCTGATTTCTGCCTGAGTAAGGTTGGAAATTCCCACCTTCACTTCCCGCTGCCGCAACTCCCCGTTGTCAATCTGAAACACCCACGCTTTGCCATCCATGCGAACGGCTTCGCGCGGGACCACCAGCACATTGCGGTGCTGGGCAGTGATGATGGTCACATTGACGTTGGTATTGGGCAGCAGCCGGTCGCCGGGATTAGGCACCCGGCACACCACTTCGCCCACGTTGCGCGTCTGGTATTTCACAATCTGCGCCGGCAGGCGCGTGACCGTGCCTTGCCACTGCCGCCCCGGCATGGCATCCCAAGTGATGTCTACCCGCTGGCCGGGGGACAAGCGGGCGATATCCGGTTCGTCCACGAAAGAGTGCACCTCAACGGTGGAGAGGTCGGCGACCTGGACCAGCAAATCGCCTGTATTCACAAAGCCACCGGCGTGCACCGGCAAAGAGTAGACCACACCGGCGCTGGGAGCGCGGACAATGGAGTTGCGCAGCACGCTCTGGGCGGCGGAATAGGCTTCCTGACCCTCGTTTTGCTGCGCCTGCACCTGTTCCACCTGGGTGCGCGAATAGCGTCCCTTCAGCTTTTGCTGCAGCAGGTTGACCTGAGCATCGGCGCGCTGCAGCTGATTTTCGGCATCACGCACCTCGCCCACCGAGGCCGCGCCTTCTTTCTGCAGCCGTCGCATGGCGTCCAGGTTGCGTTGGGCGGTGTCGCGGTCGGTTTGCGCCTTGACCAGTTCGGCCCGCGTATTCAGAATTTCCTCCCGCGTGCCGCCTGCCTGAATGGCCTCCATGGAGGCCTCCGCCGCGCGCAACTGGGCTAACGCTTTGGCTGCTTCCGCCTGGGCCTCGCTGGTGTTCAGTTCCAGCAACAACTGGCCTGCCTGGACGCGGTCGCCTTCGCGTACCAGCACGCGTTTCACCAGAGCGGGGGCTACCGCGTGGGCCTCAAAGGGCAATACCGGCGTGATTTTGCCGTTAGTGGTGATGACGGCGCGAATGTCGCCGCGGTGAACCTCGGCCGCGCGCACGGGGACATCACTGCGCTGCAGAGAAACGAAAGCTGCGAACACGATCACCGCCACGATGATGGCCAGAGCGATAATCCAGCCGCGATGGCGGGCGAAAAATCCGCTGCCCGGGTTGTTACGTGAGGGCATGAAGGCCTTGTCTACTAATACCTTACCACCGGCTCCCACCTGCCGTGCCAGCAGAGGAAGCACCCTGGTAATTACCTTCGGGCCGCTACATTCCGCTTGCGGCCCGGCGTCTCTTTAGGTCTTAGGACAACCATTTAGATGCCCGAGACCTCTCTCCGGAGCAGAAATGTGTGAGTCCTTGCGACTTGCGGCGCCGCCAGAGGGCAGAGTGCTGCCGGGCAGCCGGCCTTCTCCATTACAATGAATGCATGGCCAGCAAGCCGCGTTACACGCCGGAACACGCCCAGGCCGGTCTGGATGCCGCTTTCCCCGGGATCGAAACCTGGCCCAACCAGTTTCCCGCGTACGAAATTCTGGTGGACGTGCCCGAATTCACCTCGGTTTGTCCCAAAACAGGATTGCCCGATTTTGGAGTGCTGAGAATCCGCTACATGCCTGACAAGCTCTGCCTGGAGCTGAAGTCCCTCAAAGAGTACCTCTTTACCTACCGAAATTTGGGGATTTTCCAGGAAAATATCGTTAATCGCGTCCTGGAGGATGTGGTGCGCGCCGCCCAGCCGGTATGGGCGGAGGTGACCGGGGAATTCAAGCCGCGGGGCGGCATTGCTACCGTGGTCACGGCACGCTGGCCGCGCCCGAAAAAGTCTTCAACGCGGGGGCCGCAGAGAGGCTAGCGGTCAGCCCTCTGCAATCAGCATTCAGACCGCGAGCAATTAGAACTTAGCTCTTTGGGTTGTCTTCGGAACCCAGCAGTAGGATTTAGGGGCCGGATGACAAGGGCTGAATGCCAATTGCTTGCTCGCCCTCGAGCTTGGGTGCTAACTGCTGAGTGCTGAATGCTCCCCCAAAAGCCTCCGCGCCCTCCGCGTTAAGGTTTTTTCGG
>DASYWT010000021.1:0-2064 GCA_035935775.1 Terriglobales bacterium | reverse complement strand
AGATCGCTGCCGGCCTGCATGCTTCCATGACCCTGGGCGCCGGCCAGTTTTGCACCAAGCCCGGCTTGGTTCTGCTGGCCGACGATGACCAGGCCCAGAAATTTACGCGCAAGCTCGCTGACTTGGTCGCCACACCCGCATCCTTCACCATGCTGACTCCCGGCATTCAATCCGCCTACACCAAAGGAGTGGCGGAGCGCTCCGCTTCGGCTCGGAAACTCGCCGCGGTCCCGGCGCCCGCCTCCAGCGGCTGTGCTGCTGCGGCGGTTGTGTTCCAAACCGACGCCGAGAAGTTTTTGCGCGACCCCGGCCTGGGCGAAGAATTGTTCGGCCCCTCCACCCTGCTCATCAACTATTCCACCCGCGAGCAGTTGCTGCGGCTGGCGCGCGGCCTTGAGGGACACCTCACCGCCACCCTTCACGGCACCGAACAGGACCTGGCCAATTACCGCGATTTAGTTGAGATTCTGGAAACCAGGGTCGGCCGCATCATCTTTAATGGCTTTCCCACCGGTGTCGAAGTGTGCCACGCCATGGTCCACGGCGGTCCCTGGCCCGCCACCTCCGACAGCCGCACCACTTCGGTGGGCACGCTCGCCATTTTGCGCTTTGCCCGCCCCGTCTGCTTTCAGGGCTTCCCCCAGCCAGCCCTGCCCGAAGAACTGCAGGATTGCAATCCCCTCGGCATCTGGCGCCTGCTCGACGGCCGCCTCACCCGCGAACCTCTGCGCTGACATCATCATTTTCAGCGCCAGTAACTCTCACGTTTGTCACCACATCAAAGTTTCCCGCGTGTACAAGTCTTGAAATTGTCATGCTGAGCGCAGCGAAGCACCTGCTTTTCCCTTGGTGCCCCACTCAAGCTGCTTTTAGCATGAGTGGGAATAGCTTCGTTCCCCACCTGCCGCAGTGAGGCCGCTCCCTTCCGTGGCTGTCATGTTGAGCGAGGGCGAATGCCCGAGTCGAAACACCTCTGCGCGGCCTGATGCTCCGAACTGCCCAATTGAGTTTCTAAGCAGCGCCGATGGATTCTCCAGGAAACATCACACTTTGCCCGGTGTGTTCGGCAAGGTCCCGCCAACGCGGATTAAGGGATTCGATGAGGGCGATCTTTTTGGAACGCCGCCAGCCCTTCAGTTGCTTCTCGCGGCTGATGGCCTTCAGGATGTTGTCGAGGTCTGGTAGTACACCAGGCGATGGCAGTGATATTTACTGGCAAATCCTTCGACCTTGCCGCTCTTATGCTCAAGCATGCGGCGGGTAAGATGGTTGGTGAGGCCGATGTACAGAGTGCCGGAGGTGCTGCTGACGATGTAAACCCAGTACCTGTGCTCCCTCATAGGGGTGCCTCTAAGCAACATCGTAACGCCGACGAAGCAGGGGTGTTTCGACTCGGGCGCACGCCCTCGCTCAACATGACACCAAATTGGGAATAGGAGGTAGAGAATTCTTTGGCGTGGCAGGGAAAGGGTGAAGATTGCAGGGGTGCTGCCCTTCGGCAGGCCCTTCGATTGCGCTCAGAGCGGGCTCGCGACTCCGCTGGCCAGTTCGCAAAGCGAACTGGCCGGCTGCGTTTGGGATGAGAGATCCAGGATGGGGCGGCGTGGTGCGGCTGAAGGCGCACCTTCCCGATCAGGCAGTGCGAATAGCCGGTCCATTCGCCGCGCTCCCGCGCTGAAGCTTGGTCGCGCAGCTCAGGATGACAATGGCATAGGAAAGGCAGGAGGCTTCTTGCCCCGGTGAACGGCGGCGCGTCTGAGGGCGCGCCTTCCCGATCAGGCAGTGCGAAAAGCAGGTCCATTCGCCGCGCTCCCGCGCTGGATCTTGGTCGCGCAGCTCAGGATGACAATGACATAAAAACGCGGGGAGTTGTTACCCCGGTGACCGGTGGTGCGGCTGAAGGCGCGCCTTCCCGATCAGGCGGGCCGAAAAGCAGGTCCATTCGCTGCGCTCAGCATGTCAACCTGAATGTAACAGCTTCCTGAACGGTAGCCGCGGGACACGGGGGAAAAGCAGGTGCTTCGCTCCGCTCAGCATGACAACTTGAATGTAACAGCTTCCTGA
>DASYWT010000020.1:0-11450 GCA_035935775.1 Terriglobales bacterium | reverse complement strand
CTTGGCAGCCGCATGACTCATCTCCTAATTGCCTGCCGGGTTCAGCACTCCGGCAATGGCTTGCACCAGCAGTTCCCAGCGTGAGCGCTCCGCCGCCAATTGTTTCTTGCCCGCGGCGGTGAGCGCATATTCCTTCACCCTCTGGTTATTGTCGGAGAGCTTCCACGCCGATTTGATCCAGCCCTCGCGCTCCAGGCGATGCAGCGCGGGATAAAGCGAACCCGTTTCCACCTGCAGCACTTCGCCCGAGCCCAGCCGGATAGCCTGGCTGATGCCGTAGCCGTGCTGCGGTCCCCATTGCAAGGTCTGCAGGATCAGCAGATCGAGCGTCCCCTGCAGCAGCTCAATTCGGTTTTGATAGCGGTTTCCCATATGCAGCCTTAGGCCGTAGGATTCTACATGCCTTGGGTGTAGACGGCCTACTCCCTGGTTGGTGAGCAGCCGGAAGCTATTTTTTTCGTGACCCGGGTGCAATTGTTTGTTGAGCTTTGGCAAGAGGGTGGCGCAGGGCCTTGGCCCTGCATTAGGGCCGCTGACGATAGATAGGCTTTAGCCGCTGAGGTACTCTCGCTGAAAGGCCTGCGCCACCCACTTGCTCCACAGTGTGATGAATAATCAAGGCCAGCGGGGCGAAAGAACGGTCGCACCACCTTCCTTAACATCTGATTGCTCTGGGCTTGACCGGCGTTATCCCGGAGGCCAGCGCAGGAACCGCCCGCCCAGCAGGTGCAGATGAAGATGAAACACCGACTGTCCGGCGCGCGGGCCCACATTGAATACAGTACGGTAGCCGTCCTCGATGCCGCGCTGGCGCGCGAGTTCGGCCGCTACCAGATGCAGGTGGCCGATAATCTCGGCGTCTTCTGCTTGCGCTTCCTTCAGACCAACAATGTGCTTCTTTGGAATGATCAGCACATGCGTGGGGGCCTGCGGGTTGATGTCCTCGAACACAAAGACGCGCTCGTCCTCATAGACCTTTCGAGCGGGCGCCTCCCCGCGGATGATGCGGCAGAAGATGCAGTCAGGCATAGCAGTAGGCAGTGGCCAGTGTATCCGAAAGGCAGTAGTCAGGAGTCAGTAGTCGGGAGCCAGGTGTGAGGAGTCGCTGGTTGAAAGCCGGGTTGCGCCTCTGCAATGCTCTGCTGACTACCGACTCCCGAGCCCTGACTCCTGGTTTTCTACGGATTGCGCACTAACCGCACGGGAATCAGAGTGGCGCCGCCGCCGGTCACGGGCGGCCCTCCATTGCCGTTGCCGTTGCCGCTGGAGCTGCAGGCAGCGATGTTGACAATACGCGCATCAACCAGGTCGTTTACGCCTTTGCTGGTTTGAACAATGAAAAGCTGCATAAACCCTATCACCGTCTGGGGAGCGCAGCTGTTTCCGGGGCAGACTCCGTTGCCGTCGTATATCGGCACGGTTACGAGCGAAGTGCTCTGCGTAATGCCGGCGGTGCCGGGTGGATAGTAGGGATTATTACTTCCGGCGGTAATCGGGAAAGGTGGCGGAACCGAGTAGTCCATCGTGTCCTGGCCATTAGGACCGCCAATAAGGGTATTGACGCCCTGCTTGGTTGGGCCCACTTTGCCGCCGGTAATGAGGTATACCTTGCTCCCGCAGGCTAGCGCCGCCTCCGGGGCGCAGGTTTCGATTTCGTTGCGGTAGACGCTGCCGCTGCTGCTGCTGCCGGTGAAGCTGATGTCGTTATATTGGCTGGGAAGTACATTCCCGTGCAACGTCCACGGCTCGCCGAGCGCGCCCCCTTTGCCACCGTTATACCAGGTTGGGTTTGCGACCTGGCCGTTCTGGATCAGGTACGCTTGGCCCTTGCACGCGGGATTCAAAGGCCCCGGCTGGTTTTCATCGCAGTTGGGCATCAGCCAGGGCTTGATGCATCCCGTTCCAAAAGGAACGTTGGATCCCGTCGGATTGAAGGCTTCCGCCGTCGCTGTGGCGGAGACGGTAATGCCGGTAACATTGTTGTTCAGCATTCTCGACAGCGCCCCGATGAACAGGGTGGGCACGACGCGATGCACTTTCACCTGCACCATGGGGTCGTGAAGGTCACCGGTGGGCGAGGCAGGAAAACTGATGTCGGAGTCGGCGATGCTGGCGAACTGACCAAACACTTTATTCTGCGCGCCCGCTCCCTCCGCCGCCTTCTTGACCAACGTCTGTGTGCTGCCGGTGGTGCAATTAGCCGCGGTGGTGCAGCCCGAGATATCGAAAATCTTGGCGCCGGCGAGGGCGGCAGCGTCGGCCGCGCGCTGCGCGTCGGTGCGGCTCACATAGAGGGTTAAGGCGTCAATGCCAAAGCCGGCCATAGCCAGCAGCAGGAGCAGAGCGGCTACTGCCAGTATCAAGGTGGAACCACGCTGGCTGGCACCGCGATGTTGCCGGTTGTCTTTCATATCGTACCTCCCCGTTGCTTACGGGTTTCGCATGATGGCTTGGGGAGTGAGAACAAAAGTGCTGGGATAGCTGGCGCCCGGCGTCAGCAGGCTGATCACGCGATGGAAGAACAGGAAGTGCGCCGGGTAGGAAACGGTTACCCGGCTCATGCTGACGTCGCTGCCGTTGATCGTTACCTGATAATTGCGTTCAATCGTAATACTCAGGTTATCCGGGCACTTGCTGGCCGTGAACGTCCAGGAAAACGTGCCCGAAGTGGCGCCGCCATTCAGAGTGCAGCCCTGCACCACTTTGGCCTGCAGCAAATAGTTAAATACCGACTGGGCTATTGCCGTGGTGTTGCTCGAAGGCGCGGAGCCCGATACTTCGCCCAGCAGCGGCTGCACCGCAGCTACACGGGCGCCCTCGCGCGCGGAATTATCCAGTTTGTCGCGTAAAGAGAACACGTGGCCGAAATCGAAGGCGGCGATGGTAAAAACGACGAACAGGGGCAGCACCATCGCGAATTCCACGATCTGCGAGCCGCGAGTTCTGCGGCCGCGGCATTCCCGTAACGCCTGCCGGTTCCCAACCCTGCGAAATGTTCCCATGCGCATAGGCTATTGCTCCTGAGCCACCTGCACGCTGGTGGAGACTGTGATCTGCGGAACCCTCACCCAGGCGCCGGCGGTGGGCATGCTGAAGGTCAGCGGCACCGGGTAGGCATAGCTGACCACCGTCCCGCACGCCTGCGGAGGCGAGGCATTGTTGAGTTGCACCCCACGGCAGATCTGGATGTTGCTGGTGGTTTTGCAGGCAGCTACCGCCACTCCCGTGCAAAAAGTCATGGCTTGCGGCGGCGAGTAGCTCGTGATGGATGTGGGGCTAAGGCTGGCCGCCCGCAGCGAACCGTTAATGGTGGTCACCACCTCGGCATCGGTGGGCGCGGTGTTGGCGGGGGAACACGAGGCGCAGGACGGAGCCGCGGCAAAGCGCGCGCCTTCGCGGGCGCCGCGCGTAATCGTACCGTAGATGCTTAAAGCGCGGCCTACCCAAATCAGAGCGAAAAGCAGCGCCAGGAACAGGGGAAAGACCACAGCAAACTCCGCTAGTTCCGTGCCTTTCTGTCCCTTGCGGGAACCAGTCGCACGCCCGTATGCTGCCGTTGCTCTTCCAAAACGAATCATGACGAAGCGGGCTCCCCGAGCCGAACTGCCAGTACTTTGTATCAGTCTAAAAGCCCAGGAGAAGTTAAAGTAGGCCACGAAGGTGCCATTACTGTGGCATTACCCCAGTAATAATGCGGGCTTGCGGCCGGTGGGAAGTGCCAAGGTTGGTTAGGGGCTAGTCCAGGCGCACCAGGAAGACCGCTCCCTCGCTGGTTTGGGTATCGCGGGCCACCTCTTCGGCCCGCCGCTTATCATCCTGCAGAACCCGGACCTGCAGCCACCAGTTGCCGGTGGGACTGGCAAATTCGTGTACCCGCGCCGTATGGTAACGGCGGGCAAGGTGGTCGCGCATCTCCGTGGCCGATTCGTGGTCGTCAAAGGCGCCAATTTCGACCGCCCATCGCCCCCCTTCGTTCAGTGGCGCCGGGGTTTTCAGCAGTTCCACCCTGACCGTGGCCAGGCCGGGACGCCACACGTCCACCGCCTTGGCGGCGGCTAGCGATAAGTCAATGATGCGTCCGGGGATGAATGGCCCGCGATCCGTAATTCGCACCACTACGGAGTGGCCAGTGCTTACGTTAGTAACCCGCACAATAGAACCTAAGGGCAGGGTCCGATGGGCGGCCGTAAGCGCGTTCATATTGTAAATCTCGCCATCAGAAGCCTTCCGATTATGGTACGGTGGCCCGTACCAACTGGCGATGCCGGTTTCCACGAAGACCGTCTGCGGAACCGCTGGTTGTGCTGGCTGCCGCGAAGGACTGTTCGGCTCGACGGTGGTGCTCGAGGCTGGTGGCGTGTTCTCGGGAAGGCTGGGTGGCGGGGGCACGCTAACGCGCGCGCTTCTATGACTGCAGCCGCTCAGCAACAGGGCGCCGGCCAGTAGCAGGAAAATAGCGCTGCGGCTCATCCTCACCGCTTTTGCCGATCCATGTAATCGGCAAACTGGGCCAGTTTCCTGGCGGCGGTTCGCAGGGCTTGCGTGGAGTGGCTGCGAACGGCGGGAACCACCTCGTCGTTGAGGTAGGAAATAATGTTCTCCGCGTCCTTGTCCAAACCAGTCTTCTCCAGGGTACGCCCCAGCTTTTTGCCTGCGGCCTGCACCGTCTTCCCTGCCCGTGTAAAGGCCTCGTCGAGCCGGTTCTTGAGGTCGTCCGATTTGCCGTGTTTCGCCGCCAAGTCGCACCGTCCTTGGGACTTACGGTTGGCCAGAGACGATGATTATGGGCCGCTCCGCAAGCGCGGTCAATCGCAGCAAGCAGCCTTGTACCTGGAAAATAACGGGAAACGGGGGCGGCAAACCATCGCGGCGCAGGTTACCTCTGAGTTAAAGGACTTCGGCACCTAGATTGCAACTGGGGCAGTAGGGATGAGAACTGGGGACTTTATGCGTGCCTGGGTGGTGGCTCTGGTTGTCGCCGGGATAAGCCTGAGCGCCGCCGCACAAAGTGAAATAAGCACGGATAAAGGCTTGCCGGCAGCTCCCACGCCTGGCAGCGCAAAACCGCTCACTTCGGCCTCCCCGGAGAAAGATCCACCCGTAGTTCTAGAACCGGTAGAGACGTTCACCTACACGCCCCTGACCTCGCGGCAGAAGTTCCATATCTTCGTGCAACAGACGTATTCCTTTTATACGGTGGCCAACACCGCCTTCGACGCCGGCTGGGCGCAAATGACCGACGACTGGCCGGCTTACGGGCAGGGAATGGATGGCTATGGCAAACGTTACGGCGCCTTGCTGGCCAACCACGAAGCCGGCAGCTTTTTCGAAAATTTTCTTTTTCCCAGCCTGCTGCACCAGGATCCGCGCTATTTCCGCATGGGCGACGGACATCGGTTTTTCGCGCGCATTCCCTATGCAACCAGCCGCGTGCTGGTGACCCAGGCCGATAGCGGCCACCACACCTTTAATAGTTCGCTCCTGCTCGGCCTGTTATTTGTGGATGGCGTGACCAACGCTTACTATCCACGGCCAGAGCGCGGCTTTGGCAATACTATGACCCGTTTCGGAGGAGGCGTGCTCAGCAGCGCCGAAACCAACCTGCTGCGCGAATTCATGCCCGACATGATGCGCATCTTCCACAGGCACGAACCCGAGAAGCTCAAGAAACTGGAACAACTGGAAAAAAGGGTGCCGCTGGCGCAAAAGCTCACCCGTCCCAACGATGGAACGGTGCAGCCGCCGAACAATAAGAGCGGCGGCACAGAACCATCAGGCCCGGCGGAACCGGGAACGAGCGGCCCGCGTTCTCCGCAATCGCAGCCCCAGCCCAACACTTCCTCGACCTCACAGCAGTGATGGCCAGCGTTTCACAAAAGAAAGGCGGCGCTTGTGCGCCGCCTGTTCCTATTAGTCAACCAGGATAACCGTGCTCAGCCTCAGTACACCTCTTCGTGCGAGGCCAGAACGCGCAGCACCGCGCGGTCCGACATCCGGTTGGTCCAGCAACTGTCGTAGTTCAGGGACAGGTTGCCGCCGCCGCTCCAGGCCAAGTTGGGATTCCCGGGACCACCGGTGGAAGGCAGAGGCTTTCCCGCAGAGTCGTAGAGGTTGGCAATAAACAAGCCACCGTTAATCACGCCGGAGCCGCTGCCTTTGTATACCAGGCTGCCTTTGCCAACGATCAGCACTACGCCGTCATAGCTGGGCGTACCTGTAATGGTCATGGTGCCGGTCACCAGCAGAATTCCTGATCCCGACTGCTTGCCGCTCCAGGTGAAGTCACCGTTCACCACCGTGATCAGCGGAGACGCATCAGTGCCCATGTTGGAGATGGTGGGGTTGTTGGTGTTGTAGGTCTGGTCGGCGGCGTATTGGATGTTGCTTACCAATTGCTGCAAGCCGCCAACCGTGTTTAGAACACCCAGTTGGTTGTAAGAGTTGACCACGCTGGGTGTGCCGCCGGCTCCCTGGTAGTTGCCTTTGCGGTTGCTGGGGATGTCGCTGGTGATCGTGGTGGTTGAGGTGGCGTCATAGGCGGCAACCGCCGGCATCGTCGGAGCTTGCCAGGTGGAGCAGGTATGAGCGTCCACTCCGCTGATGGTCAGGGCATTGGAGTTCGGCGGGTTGAAATTTGGACCCGAGCCATCGAAGGTGATCGAACCGGGCAAGGGGGGGATCACCATGTTGGCCACCTCGTACTGCGTCATCTTGCGCGAACCATCGGGCAGTATGGACAGCGAGGTCAGCACGTACACCGAGCGCATGTTGTCGGCTTCGCACACGGGGTAGGCCTTAGGCAGCGGTGTCTCATAGTAGGGAGGAATGGCAGACGTGGTGTTCATGGTGGAGCAAATCGGCTGGTTGGCTAAGGGACAGCCCGGAGGCCCATCCGAGCAATACGCGCCGCTGTTCTGCTTCAGCGTGATGCGCACCCACTTATAGGGAGTGGCCGCATTGGTGCCGGTATTGGGGTCGAAGCTGTTCAGGGCCGTATACCAGGTGTTCCCGGCCGGCGCCTTGGTTCTATCGCAGGGCACGGTGGCTGCCGTCGCCGTCAGACCCAGCCCGGTGAAGTTCTCGTGACAGAGTTCGTCGTCGAAATAAGCGGTGTTGGGGGTCCATGGGGTTACCGGGTCCGTGGCGCCGCTGGAATTCACGATGTAAACCACCGAGCCTGTATTGGCGGCCGGCGCCGTAGTGGGCAGAGCCCAGCCATTCGTGTAATTCAAGAATGTGTTTATGTCGTACTGCGCGTTGGCCGAGTAAGCGCCAGCGCAGCCAGCGCACGGATTGTAGCGCAGGCGATCGCGCGCTTCTTCCAGGCCCGCCTTGGAGGCGTAATAGGCCGTTTGCTCGCCGCGGAAGTTGCTGTCAATGCCGGTTTCGGTCGTGGTCATGTACATCAGGCCCAGCCCGATGGCGGTGAGCAGCATCAGCGCGAACAGCACTACGATTAAGGCCATGCCGCGTTCGTTTTTGGATTGGCGGATCATACGTCCTTCCAGTCTCCTAATTGCTGAGGTTGTTTACTTTCACCATGGCGCGCATGGAAACCCCGGAACGCAAATGGGTTTGTAAATCCTGCTGGGCGGAGAGCAGGTTGAGCGCTACGCTGATCATGCGCACGTTGGCGGCGGCAGTTGCGCCTGTGTTCAGATTGGCGCCCTGCAGATCATTGGGAACAACTATGGCGTTGCCGTTCTGGTCATAAAACGAAAACACCGGAGGAATTTTGAAAGAAGCGTAAAGGGTATCGTTGTTGACCGGGGCGCCGTTGCCGAAGCGGGTGGTTCCGTCAATGGCGTAGGGAGCCGCCCCTCCGGTGCTGTTGATCACGTTTTGCAATTGCGTGTTGTAATTGACCGGCTGGGCGGTGGGAGCAGTAGCCGGCTGTTTGGGAACCCCGCTGCGCATCATGGTGCAAGGGCAGTTACCGTCGGCGAGAGGCTGCAAAGTATAACGAATGGTCAGCACGGTGCCGCTGTCATCAATGTCGCCTTCGAACCAGATGTCGGTGGCCGACACTGCCACCAGTCCGGCAGCAATGTAATTGTTATTGAGGGCGGGGGCGGCTACGTCCCCCGGGTTGTAAACCTTCAAACCGGGATAGCCGGCGCTGTGCAGGTCGCGCACGATCTGGTCGAGAAATTCCCGCGATTCTTGCGTGGTGTTGACGCGGTTCTCTTCCAGCCGGTACTTCTTCATCCCGTCCAGGATGGTGTTGAAGATCGCTCCCAGCACCACACTGAGGACCGCAACCACGATCAGCATTTCTATCAGCGAGAAGCCCCGTTGTCCCTGATGCAAATGTCGGCTCATGATTTCCCCTAGTTCTCAGCCACCGCGGCGGTGCCGCGCAAGGTGACCGGCAGGATGTAAGAATTGGCCGCCGTCGTGCCCACGGGCTTGGCGGATACCCGTACCTGACGCGTGTAGACGGTCGTGCCCGCGGTATTCATATCCAGCACGTTCCAACGCACGTCATACTGCGAGGTCTGGCCGTTGGAGCGGCACACGTTGTAAATCATGCTGTAGTTGTTGCCGGGCGCGGCCTGGGAAAAGTCAATGTTGCCCGCTGCCGTCAGAGGCGCTCCCGCGCCTGGAGCCGCGCCGCCCGCGGTATTGATGACAAAGTTGTTGTTCAGGCAATCGGTCAATGCCGCGTTGGCAACGTTGTTGGTGCCGGCCAGCAAAATCTGTTCCAGCACACTCTCGGAAAGCAACGTGGCTGTCGTGTCGCGGTGGCTGCGGCTGTTATTGGCCATGGCCATCACGAACAGGCCGATGATGGACGTCATTCCTATGGCGGCGATGCTCAAGGCGATGAGCAACTCGATCAGCGTCATGCCCGAAGATTTGTTCTTGCCTATGAGTGGCTTCATTTTTCGCCTCATTGCTGTCCCCATGCGGTACCGCTGTACAGCCACACCCCCACCAGCGCGGAAGGCGTAACCGTTACCGCGGCGTAGGTGGTGCCGTTTGCTCCTTGATATTGGAACTTGTAAAGGAAACCGGTTGGCGTGTTATTCACCAACTCCTTGCAGGCCGTATTGTTGGGAAGTGGCTCGGCATTGGCAGGAGTACCAATGCAGGGCAGGCCGCGGTCGTTGTAGGAGGCGGGCACATTGGCGCCCTGCGCTAAGTAATTAAGTCCGCTGAAGCCTGCTGGACAGTTCGTGGTCAGGGCGCCGCAGGTGATCTGGGCGGGCGACACCCCGCTGCCGTCGGTCACCAGCGACACGTTTCTGGCCAACGCCACGTTGGGTTCGGTGGGGTCGCATACTCCGTTCCAGTTGGTGTCAATGCAGGCCTCCTGGAAGCCGTTGACCGGCGCGGTAAAAAGAATGCTGTAGGTGGTGTTGTTCCTGACCGCTAATATGCGCGCGCGCTGCAGCAGCGTGGCCACATCCTGCGCCGAGCTTTGCAGCTTGAAGATTTGCAGAGTCTTGTTGATGGTGGGAAAAGCAGCCACCGTGACCACCATCATCACTACCAGGCAAATCAGCAGCTCCAACAGGCTGAAGCCCTTTTGCCGTGTGCGACGGGTATCCATGCATGTACTCCTTGGGGGACGACTATTCCAAAGCAGGCCACTGTCCAAAAGGGCACGATTTTCTAAGTTGCTGAAAGTAGAATGCTTACGGTATTCTCCCCGACGGAGCCCAGGGGCAATCGCCGCCGCGGATGTTTCATTTCGTTACATTTTGTGAAAGTGGTCTCGATGTGAACCCCCGGCTTAGACCTGGGGTCGGAAACCGGTTTAGAGGTTGAGAAACCGTGCCTAACTGCCGCCATGCGCCATGAATTCACCGCAGAAGAAGAAGAGCAAAGCTGAAGGTCATTTGCCGTTAGAGATTTGGCCCGGGGCAATGCTCCACGCCCTGCGTCGGCGGCTGTTGTCCTGGTACGAGCACAACCGCCGGGATCTCCCCTGGCGGGGCAGTCAGGATCCCTACCGCATCTGGATTTCCGAGGTCATGCTGCAGCAGACGCGGGTGGCCGCAGTCCTCGCTTATTACCAGCGCTTCCTTGAGCGCTTTCCGGATGTGCGGACGCTGGCTGCAGCAAAGCCAGCAGCCGTGCTGGCAGCCTGGAGCGGCCTGGGTTATTACCGGCGCGCGCGGGCGCTGCACGATGCCGCCAAAGTCATCGTGGATGAGCACGGCGGAGAGTTGCCGCGCACTTCGGCGGAACTGCGGCAACTGCCTGGATTTGGGCGCTACACCGCCGCGGCAGTCGCCAGCATCGCCTTCGCGGAGCCAGTGGCCGTGGTGGACGGCAACGTGGAGCGCGTCCTTATGCGGCTTTTTGCCTGGCAGGGCGCCAAGCGTGGCGCCGCCTGGGAATTGGCACAGTCGCTGCTGGCGGCACACCGCCCCGGCGACTTCAACCAGGCCATGATGGAATTAGGGGCTACCGTCTGCCTGCCGGCGCAGCCTGAGTGCGGGCGTTGTCCCCTGTTTCGCTGGTGCCGGACGCGGGGACGCGGAGCCACAAAAGCAGGCGAGCGGCGGCAGCGGCGGCAAGCGCACTATCGGTTGGCGCAGCGCGGAACAAGCGTCTTTCTGGTGCAGCGCGGGCGCGGCGACTCGCTGATGCCCGGCATGTGGGAGTTGCCGGAAATGCCGGTGAACGGAGCGCGCCCGGAGGTCATATTCCGCTTGCGCCATTCGATTACGGTTACAGATTTTGCGATTGAGGTCAGCGCGGGCGAGCCACCTTCCGGAAAACGCGGCCGCTGGGTGGAGCGGGAGCAGGTGGAAGAGCTTCCGCTTACCGGATTAACCAAAAAAATCCTGCGCCGCGCCAATTTCATCTAAGATTTTGTGACAAATCGTTGCGAACGCTGCAGCAATTCCTAAGGAGGAAGAACAATGCCTGCTCTGAGCGCCGGCAAGGCCGCCCCTGAGTTCACACTGGAGAAGATGGAGGGCGGCGAATTCAACCTGCGCGAGGCCTTGAGTCGTGGGCCGGTACTGGCGGTATTTTTCAAGATTTCCTGCCCGGTGTGTCAGTTTGCTCTTCCGTATGTGGAACGGATGTACCAGGCGTATAGAGGCAAAAACGTCACTATCGTTGGCGTTTCGCAAAACAGCAAGAGCGATACCGCCAAATTCATGCGGGAATACAAGCTGACCCTTCCCGTCTTGCTCGACGACACCAGCAGCTATCCGGCGTCCAATGCTTTCGGACTCACCAATGTGCCCACCCTTTTCTGGATCGAACGCGATGGGGAGATTGGGTTAAGCAGCGTGGGCTGGAACCGGGCCGACATGGAGCAGATCAACCGGTTTCTGGCTGAGGCAGGCCGCGGTGAACGGGCGGTAATTTTTTCGCCAGGGGAAGACATTCCCGATTTCCGCGCTGGTTGAAGCTCGAAAAACTGACCTGCGGTTCGCAGGCAAAATGGTTGCAGGCCCGGCGCCCAGCCGGGCTTTTTCTGTTGG
>DASYWT010000019.1:0-2647 GCA_035935775.1 Terriglobales bacterium | reverse complement strand
CTGGACCCCCGCCCTCGAGTACACGCACGTCTTCTCGCCCACGCTGATCGCAGAATTCCGTGGCGGCATCGACCACTACCGCAACGTCGCGCAGGAATCCGACTATGGCAAGAATGACTCGACGGCCATCGGAGTGCCCGGCGTCAATCTGGACCCCTTCACCAGTGGCTTTGTGGGCATCGACATCTCCGGCCTTTCCTCGCCTCTGGTCGGCTATAGCGCAAGCGTGCCATGGGCGCGTGCGGAAACCAACATCGACCTGGTGAACAACTGGACGAAGATTCTGGGCAACCACTCCTTCAAGGCTGGTTTCGAGCTACGCCGCGTGCGTGACGATCTGCGACAGGGCCAGACGTTCAGCCCGCGCGGGATCTTCCGCTACCGGGATGGAGAGACAGCCAACAAGACCGGCACTTCAGGGACGAAGACCAGCTTCGCGAATGATTTCGCGAGCTTCCTGATCGATGATCCCAACCAGGTGGGCCGCGACCTCAACGTGAACTACGCTTCCTGGCGGCAAACTCAGTACTATGCCTTCCTGCAGGACACCTGGGTGGCCACAAAGTCGATTACATTCACCTATGGGCTGCGCTGGGAGTTCTATCCTCCTGCGACTCCGGAGAGAAAGGGATGGTTCTCCGAATACGATCCAGCATCGAACAGCCTGCAAATTGCCGGATACGGCAATGTGCCGATGGATTTCGGCATGCAGGTGAACGGAACGGATTTCGAGCCGCGCGTTGGAGTAGCCTGGCGCGCAGCTTCGCATACCGTGGTTCGCTCGGGCTTCGGCATCAGCCACACTCCTTTCCAGGACAACAACTACGCGTTCAACTATCCGGTGCGGCAAAATGTGGCCTACAACGCGAACAGCAGTTACACGACCGCGCTGTACACCAACGGCTCACCGGTGAGCCTCGCTACCGGATTTCCGGCGGCACCCGTAGCTCCCATTCCGCCGGATGGAATCATCAACGCGAGTACGCTTCCGAATCAGAACTGGGTCTATGTCAATAAGAAATACAGAGACCCGTATGTGATGTCCTACAACCTCACGGTGGAACAGCAGTTCGGCGGCTGGGTGGCGGACGTCTCCTATGTTGGCAACCAGGGTCGCGAGATTCCGGGGAACTGGAACCTGAATGCGGGGCTGATTCCTGGCGCAGGTTCGGCAGGACAGCCGTATAACAAGGCCCCATGGAAGACGACCGCGAGCATTGAGTTGCTGCCGAAGCAGCTGAGCAGCAACTACAACTCCCTGCAGGCGCGGCTCAAGCATCGCTTCGCGAAGGGACTTCAGGTGGATTCCTCGTTTGCCTGGCAGAAAGGAATGGGCTTCAACTCCACCGGTGGAGGTCTGGGCGGTTTCGATTTCTATATCGCCCCACAGCGCAATTATTCTCTGGTGAGCTGGAACCGCAAGTTCACATGGGCAGGCAGCGGCATCTATCAGCTGCCGTTTGGGAAACAGCAGGCTTATCTGCAAAATGGCATTGCCGGATGGCTGGTCGGGGGCTGGGAGATCGGCGCCCTCAGCTATATCCAGAGCGGCACGCCGCTGCACTTTACCGCCAGCGGAAGCCAGCTGAATGCCCCCGGCAATACGCAGGTGCCGAATCAGGTGAAGCCGTTCCAGCGCCTGAAGGGAATCGGCGGCCACAGCTTCTGGTATGACACGTCGGCATTCGTTACCCCGACTGGTCCGGTCCTGGGCAACGTTGCAAGGTACGCCTGGAGCGGTCCGGGATCAGTCACGTTTGATGGAACACTCATGCGCAGCTTTCCCATCCATGAACAGACAACGCTGCAGTTCCGCATGGACGCGTTCAACGCGTTCAATCACCCAACATTCGACAATCCAAACACGGACCTGACCAGCAGCAACTACGGCCACGTCACCGGCTCGGGCGGAGGCCGCTCCCTTCAGCTGGCGGCCACGCTGCGATTCTGAACGCGGTACAACGCAGTACCTGAACGGCCGGATCGCGCGATCCGGCCGTTCTATTTTGACCGGCACACGATTAAGCACGCACCGCTGCGAGCGGCGCGGTCACCAGCCCATTTGGCGCATACGCTCCTGGATCATTGCGCTGTAACGGTTCATCCGGTCAGGGCGGCGCTTCAGCGGAGCCGGCAGGATGGCGGCAAGCCGCGCGGCCTGTTCGCGATCGATCTTCCGGGCCGAGGTTCCGTCGTAGTGACGGGCGGCCGCCTCTGCGCCGTAAATGCCGGGACCCCATTCGACCACGTTGAGGTAGAGCTCCAGAATGCGCTGCTTGCCGAGAACCAGTTCGGCGACAGGCACCAGCGTCGCCTCCGCTCCTTTGCGAATGATGGAGCGCTCTGTGCCGAAAAACAGGTTTTTCACGAGCTGCTGGGTGAGGGTGGAGGCTCCGCGCCTGCGGCGGCCTTGCCAATCCTCGTCTGCTGCGATTTCGATTTGCTGCCAGTCGAATCCGTGGTGCTGATAAAAGCGCGCGTCCTCGGCGGCGATGACGGCGTGCTGGAGACTGGGCGAAATTTGGTTCAGCGGGACGAAGGTGTAATGCGCGTGATACGGCCGGTGATCAATCCACGCCTGCATGCGGCGCTCAATATGCAGGGCGGTGGTCGGCGGGTTGATCCACCGGGCGGCGACCAGGAGCAG
>DASYWT010000018.1:0-2511 GCA_035935775.1 Terriglobales bacterium | reverse complement strand
ACAATCATCAATCCTCATCATCAGTTGCTCCCGCGGTGGCAAGGTCAGGCCAAGGCAATTTCGCTACCCGGCGCAGGCGCGGCAGGCAAGCCAGCACGATGGAAAAATAGGTGAAGCAGATGCCGCCGCCCAGCGAGAGAGCAAACCGAGTGCCCAGATGCTCAGCCACGGAGCCCACCCACAGGCTGCCCAGTGGCGCCAGGCCCATGGCGGCAAAGACGTAAAAGCTCATGATGCGGCCGCGCAGCTCAGGTGGGCTTACCATTTGCAGGGTGGTGTTGGTGAGCGCCAGCGCGCCCACCATGGTGGCGCCCAGCAGCACCAGCAGCAAGAAAGACCACCAGAAAGTATGAGCGCGGCCTAGCAAAATCAAAGCCAGGGAGAAAACCGCCGCGCTCGACATAATGAGTCCTCCGCGCCGCGCAGCGGTGTGCTGAGCCGCCAGCGTAAGCGCCGAGATCACCGCGCCAATGCCGGCTCCAGCCATCAGGTATCCGAGTCCCGAGGCGCCCACGTGCAGCAGGTCGCGCGCAAACACCGGCATGAGCACCGTGAAGGGCAGGCCGAAGAGGCTCAGGAAGGCAGGTACCGAAAGCAGAATAAGTATCAAGCGGTGCCGGTTGATGAAACGCAGGCCGTCCAGCACCGCGCCCCACATTCCGGGGCCGGGCTCCACGCGCCTCGGCGCCAGGTGAAGCACCAGGAGCGCCACAATAAGCGCGAAGAAGCTAAGCGAGTTCAGGTAATAACACGCCGCCACGCCCAGACTGCCCAGCGCTACGCCGGCCAGCGTGGGTCCGATGGCGCGCGACATGTTGAACTGCGCCGAGTTCAGGCCGATGGCGTTCACCAGGTCATCACGCGGCACAAGATCAGGCACCAGAGCCTGATAGGCCGGGCTGTTCAGCGCGCCGGCCAGGCCCGTGAGAAAGCTGATCAGCAGAATGATATGGATCTTTACGATATGGAACGAAGTCAGAAGCCCGAGGATGAGCGCCAGGGCGGCCATGGCGCTTTGCGTGGTCAGCATCAGCTTGCGGCGGCTCAGCCGGTCTGCGATGGCGCCTCCCGGCAGCGAAAAGACCAGCGCCGGCACACTGCCGAGAAATCCGTTGAGGCCCAGCAGAAAGGGCGAATTGGTGAGCAGCAGAATCTGCCAGCCCAGCGCCAGGTTCTGCATCCAGGTGCCAATGTTCGAAAGAAAATTGCCGGTCCAAAATAATGCAAAATCGCGATGGTGAAGGGAGCGGAACATGGCCGGCAGGCGCCTGGGCCGTATCTCCACGGATACGGGCGCGCTCACCGGCGCGGCGGCCTCCGCAGCAGTGTTTTGGAGAGAGGGCATGCGAATTTCTATTATAGGCGACCGGATTATGGGCGACCGTCTGAAGCGCTAACCGGCTCGGAGTTGAGAGCCTGCATTTAAGGAGGGTTTCAGTCGGAAGGGATGTATGGCTAGGCCGCGACCGTTTCCCGGAGCAAGCGCAGAATCGCGGAGCTTTGCCAGCCGACACCGGTCATCGCCCGCGAGCCTCCGTGCGGGCGATGACGTGGCAGCCGTGTCGCCAACCCCGGAACTAGAACAGGCCTGGCTTAAGGGATTCGCAGGAAGCCGTGGACCACGCCGTCTGTGTCAATAGATATTCCCGTGACCGCGCCTCGTGTATTGATGCTCCAGGTGGCGGTACCCTGACCTGGGCCGGTACCCGCGCCTGGAGCGTCGAACACCGTCATGGCACCGTCGCGGGCCCGCAGAAGGCCGTAAGACACGCCAGCAGTGTCAGTGTAGCCCCCTGCAATCGTTCCGGCTGGGTCGATTCCTTGGCCGGCCGTGCCTTGTGCACCTGGGAAGTCGAACGTCGTGATCGAACCGTCGCGAGCGCGCACAAAACCATGATACACGCCGCTTGGGTCAACCCAGCTTCCCGTGATCTCCCCGGCTGGGTTTATGCCCGAACCACCTGTTCCTTGGTAGAAGCCGGTGCCCGCACCCGGAACGTCGAAGGTAGTAATGGCCCCGTCGGGAGCGCGTAAGAACCCGTGCTTGGCGGACGCGTCGTCATAGTAGTATCCCGTGATTGCACCTGCAGGATTCAGGCTGCCATCTGCATTTCCGGGGACGGTGCCTGCTGAGCCCGGAACATCGAACGTCGTGACGACCCCGTCCGGAGCGCGTAGGAAGCCATGTTGGACGTAGTTCGAGTCAATGTAGTATCCGGAGCTCATTGCTGCTGGGTTGATGTTGAAGGCGTAGGTACCCTGGTTTTGGCCTGTGCCCGCGCCCGGAGCGTCAAACGTGGTGAAGGTACCATCGCGGCGGCGCAGGAAGCCATGTTCCACGTAATTCGCGTCAGTGCAGCCACCAGCGATTGTACCTGCCGGGTTGATGCTCCACGCGATCGTAAAGTAGCCAGGTCCGGTACCCGCACCGGGTGCATCGAAGGTGGTGAAAGTACCGTCCGAATGGCGCAGGAAACTGTGAGCGCCGCCCGCGGTGTCGAAGCAACCTCC
>DASYWT010000017.1:0-6561 GCA_035935775.1 Terriglobales bacterium | reverse complement strand
GAACTCGGCCTTGCCGCTGGCAGTCGCGAAATTCCCTTCCGCAAAGGGAAGAAACGGCTTCGGCTCCAGAGCCACCTGAGTCGAAGGGCCTTTTGCCGTCCCAACGCCGCCATTGCCGAAGTTTAGCCGGATGTGTCCTTCCCGCTCTAGCCGCTGGCGGTCAATCCCGTTCAGCCAGGGATTGGGCGATTGCAAAGCTTCGTCAATCATGGCATCCACCGATTCGCGGAAGCACTCTTCCTCAAATCCCATGCGCAGGGCCAGGGCGCGAAACGTCTCCAGGTTGGAGCGGCACTCGCCCAGAGGCTCGATTGCCGGCTGGGAAATCTGCAGATAGTAGTGACCGTAGGCGGCCTGCAGGTCTTTGTGCTCAAAGAAGGTCGTGGCCGGCAGCACAATATCGGCGTAATCGGTGGTATCGGTGAAGAACTGCTCATGGACCACGGTGAACAGGTCCGGGCGCAAAAGACCCCGCACGACCAGGTTGTGGTTGGGCGCCACCGCGGCCGGGTTGGAGTTGTACACGAACAGCGATTTGACGGGCGGGTTTTCCAACTCCGTAAGCACCTTGCCCAGTTCCACCATATTGATGGTGCGTGCCGCGCGGCCCAGAGGGCTCGCGTGCATCAGGTCGGGGCGCTGTAAAGCCTGTTTGTTCAGTTGATAGGCTTCGGAGGTGGAGAGCTGCAGGCCTCCGCCAATTTCTTTCCACGATCCCGTGAGGCAGGGCAGCATGCAAATGCTGCGCACTGACATCCCGCCGCGTTCGGAGCGTTGCAATCCGTAGTTGAGGCGAATGGCAGCCGGCTGGGTGGTGGCATACTCACGCGCCAGGGTGACGATGTCGCTCTCCGAGATGCCCGTCCAGTGCGAGACGCGCTGCGGCGGGTACTCCCGAACTCTTTCGCGCAGCCGGTCGAAACCAAGGGTGTAGCGGGAAACATAGTCCGCGTCGTACAGGCCTTCTTGGATGATGACATGCATCATGCCCAGGGCCAGGGCGGCATCGGTGCCCAGGTTGATGGGCAGATGCCAATCAGCACAGCGGGCAGTGCGGGTGCGGTAGGGATCAATCACCACCAGCCTGGCGGCCTGGCGGCGCGCCTCCTCGATGAACGGCCAAAGGTGGACATTGTTGCCATGGATATTGGCTCCCCAGGCGATGATGTACCTGGAGTGACGGAATTGTTCGGGCTCGGTGCCGAGCTTGATGCCGAAAACGGACTTTAGTCCTTCCTCGCCGGCGGTGGAGCAGATGGTGCGATCCAGTTGCGAGGCGCCCAGGCGATGGAAAAAGCGGCGGTCCATGGAGCCGCCGTTGAGCGCGCCCAGCGTGCCGCCGTAGCTGTAGGGAAGGATGGCTTCGCTGCCGAATTCATCGGCGATCTTCTGGAATCGGCCCGCAATCTCATCCAGCGCCTGCTCCCAGGTGATCTGCTCAAACACTGTTGAGGCGCTTCCCGCCGCCCCATTTGAGCCTTGCGCTCCCTTAGCAGCCACTCGCCGCATGGGATAGAGCACGCGCTGGGAGGAATAAACCCGGTCCAGATATTTGGCTACCTTGGCACATAGAAAGCCACGCGTAACAGGATGAGCCGGGTCACCTTGCAGCTTTACCGCCCGGCCGTCTTCCACGGTGATGAGCACACCGCAGGCATCGGGGCAATCATGGGGGCAGGCGGCATGGATAACGCGCTTCATGACCAGAAATTATTCCACCTTACCGGCACAGAGAGAATACAAATTCAAGGTTGCTCGCTGAGCAAACGCTCGAACTCGGCAATCTGCACGCGGTTAGCCTCCTCCACTCCAGTGTAGCCAGGGCAGCTTATCGAAAAAAAATTTTGGCCTGCGCCGAAGGTGATTAACGACTCCGAACCATTGTAGAACGCGGCCGAGGTAGTTGCCGCGGGAAGCGGCGCGTGACGCGCGGAAAAGCCCCCGCGCCGGCCGTTGGCAAAATCCACCAACCCCTGAACCTGGTAGCGGTCATCAATCACGAACTGATGTGGCTGGCCGCTTCCTTTTTGTGCTATTCGCACCGAGGTCACCGCAGTCAGGGGAGCGCAGGCCACACCTTGCTGAGTGCGATTGCAGGAAGCGAAACAGGCAAGCAGAGGGATAACCGCCAGCAGCCGGGCCGTAGGCACGGGTGGAATCATACGGCAAGCAGGGGCTGTATGCCATTGCGTCGCCGAAGTAATGGGATCACACGGGACCGGCATAAGCCCTTCGCAAAATCGGGCGCCATCGTGCCATAGCCCTGCCCACGGCACTGGAGAGGCGAAACACCGCACCCACGGGCAGGCCGTGGACCCGCTTGTGGCCAACACCCGCCATCGCCAGTGAGGCGAGGCAGCCACACTGGCTGCAGTCTGGGTTGCCGCCAAACTGGCAGGGAGTAATTTTGCTTTTCAAGTCCGCTGAGATGGTTTCCGTGACTCCGGCAAAGACGCATTCCTGCGGCGAATTTGGGGGATGAAGAAATTCGCGAATCGTCTCGTCACTCATGTCCAGCTTAGGGTAGAGCCTTGCCAGACGCCGCAACTCACCCACTACAAACCCCCGCTGGTGAGGCTGCAGAATCTCGGGGTCGCGCGCTCCTTTTTGCGGTGTGAACAGGCTGAACCACAGGGCGGCGATTTCTTGCCGCGGAGTCCAGAACTCCACGAACTCCTGCAGATAAGTGGGGCGGCAGAGCATTTGGGCGGTGATGGTGCAGTGAATGGTGATGTGGTGGCCGGCAATGTTATGCAGGATGCGCTCATAAGTGGCAGGCTTGCGGCGCTGGTCGTGCTCCGGCGCGAGCCCGTCAATGGAGACAACAATCTTCAGGCGAGGCAGAAGAGACCAACTCAGCGGCAGGGTGCGGAAGGCGCTGGTTACCAGCTGCGTGTATACGCCACGACGCTGCAGTTCGGGGAGCAGAACTTCCAATTCACGGTAGCGGACCAGCGGGTCGCCGCCCACGATAGAAAGGTGCAGCGGGCGGTGTTTCTCAACCAGGCGCAGCACGCCGGAGATCAGATCATCGCCTTTCTTGTCCGCCAACTGGCGAAGAGTCAAACCGCCACCCAGATGGGCATCGTCATAGGCGTAACAGCCCGGGCAGCGTAGCGGGCACTCACGGGTAATTTCGATGGAGAGGAGGGGTTTGTAGCCGGTGCTGATCCGCGCCCAGGCTTGAATTACATCCTTGCGGTTCACCTTTTGCTCCTTGCCAGAGGCCCAAGTGAAGCTTTTGCCGTTCCCGTGGAGTGGGGCCGGGGTTGCTTTCGGCAATCTCTCAGAAGAGGAGGAGTTCTAGCAAAGATAGGCACAAAGCAACGTCCGGCGCGGAACAGGTAGTCGGCGTGCGGCCGGCGATGTGCCCGATAGAAACATCCTGGTCGCGACTGACGAAAGTTTGGGCTTGTGAAAACTGCCGAGCAGAAGGACCTGCACAAAAAGAACGGCAGCGATACAGGTCTGAACGGTAGTGAGCGGCAGGTCAACGCAGGGCGAGGCGACGATCACCAGGATGCAGAGCACCAGGAGTAGAACTATCGTTGCCAGCAACCAGCGCTTCACGTTATTTGTTGGACACCTGAGTATTTGACACCCGAGAGGCGTGCAGGGTTGCACTTTGAGGTTGGGGAAGCAGTCAGCTATAACAAAACAATGTAGTACGGCGGGGTCACTTGATTTCCATCACTTCTTTTTCCTTGGCCTTGCTCATTTCTTCCATTTTCTTGATTTCGTCGTCGGTAAGGCGCTGGACCTCCTCCAGCGAGCGGCGCTCATCGTCTTCCGTAATCTTCTTGTCCTTCAGCGCCTTCTTGATGAGCTCATTGCCGTCACGGCGGATGTTGCGCACGGCCGTGCGGTGCTCCTCCAGGATTTTATGCAGATGCTTTACCATGTCGCGCCGCCGTTCCTCGGTAAGCGGCGGCACGGGCACGCGGATGATCTTGCCGTCGTTCATGGGATTCAGTCCGAGATCGCCGGCGCGGATCGCTTTCTCGATGTTACCCAGGGAACTGGGATCAAAGGGCTGCACGGTAATGAGCTGAGCTTCGGGCGCGTGGACTTGCGCAATCTGGTTGAGCGGCATGGGCGAGCCGTAGTAGTCCACCTGCACGCTGTCCAGCATGTGCACGGAGGCGCGCCCGGTACGCACCGCTGCCATTTCGCGGCGGAAATCGTCCACCGCCTTGTCCATCCGTCCTTTCAGCGTGCCATAGGCTTCCTTGAGCCCGGGAATCGCCGCCATGCTTGCTTGCGCCATGGTTTTCATCCTCGCTTGCCGGTATAGAGGGCAGATTATAAACCCTGAGCCCGGAGGCCCCAACCGGGGGCTGTTGGAAAGAGCGTGTGGATTGAGCATGTTACAGGCGAAGGCCGACTGCGGCTGGCGCCGCCGAAGGGGCTGTCACCACGGTAATCAAGACTTTCCGTTGGGGTCAGGGTTATAACCCATCGCAGTTCGCAGTAATGGGGGAAAGGATCAGACATGACTCGATTTGGGAAAGCTATGACTGCGCTGGCCTTGGGCGCTTCGTTGGGGCTGAGCACGGTGGCAGTGGCACAGGATGTGAAGCACGACCGGCAGGACTTGCGGCACGATCGCAAGGACCTGCGGCACGACAACCGCGACCGCGTTAAGGATCGGCGTGATCTGGCACACGACCGGGTCCAGGTTCGTCGGGATCTCCGCAATGGGAACAAGGCGGCAGCCCGTGCCCAGATGCGCGACATCCGGGCCGACAAGCACGACTTGCGGCACGACCGTCGTGACGTCCGCCATGACCGGCGCGACATCCGCCACGACCGCCGTGATGTGCATCGCGACGTTCGCGGTAAGTAGGGCCGAACGCAGGGGAAACAAAAGAGGGGGCTAGTCAGGGTTCGAACCGAACGAGCCAGGACTAGCCCCCTTTTCTTGTAGCGCGCTGATAAAACATCGTTGTGAATGTCATCTTGAGCGGCGCAGTCGAAAGACCTTGCGCTTCGGCTGGAACCCATCTGCGAAGGGAAAGTCAAACGCAAGACGCAAGGTCCCTCGACTCGCGCTCATTTCGCTCCGCTCAATTCGCGCTCGCTCGGGATGACAAGCGGAAGGAAGGGCTTGCAGTTGAGACTTAACACACCAGCTCTGCCGCGGCCAATAACTGGCGGAAATCAGCGTACCTGACGTATGCTCGGGGCGTGCAGCGGCCTTCCGCCCAGTCTCCGACGCTGGGTCTTATTCTCGGGCTGGTCATCACGCTGGCGGCGGTGGTGGCCTACTCCTGGTACATCACGAGGCAGATCCGCGGGCTGCGGGAATTGCAGAACAATCTGGCCGACCGCAACCGTAAAGACTCGTTGCAATTGCTGCGCATTCAGGACGACCTGAATTCCCTCGGGTTGGCTATGCGCGACATGCTGGACAACGATGAGCCCTACCCGCTGACGGCGTGGTCGGCCCAGTTCGAGCGGGTACGCTCCGACCTGGATGACGCGTTTCGCCGGGAAGAGGAGTTGGCGGTGGCGCGGCGCACGCCGGAGCAGCGGGAATACCTGGGCAAGTCGCTCGATCAGTTCTGGGACGCTGTAGCGCGCACCTTCGCCCTGGCTCAGGCGGGCAAGCAAGCGGAAGCGCGGGAACAGATTCGGGTAACGCTGCAGGCGCGGCAGGCGGCCCTGAGCACGGCGGTGGCAAGGCTGCTGGTAGCGAACAATGAAAGCGAGCAGGAGGCGGCACAGCGCATCGGTGAGATTTACGACCGCGTGCAGCGCCAGGTGTACATCTTTCTCACCGCCATCCTGATTGCCATCCTGCTGACCAGTCTGTACGTGATGCGCTCCAACCGCCGGCTATTTGCGCACCTGGCATCGCTTTCCGAACAACGCAGCGAACTGGCGCAGAAGCTGATCAGCATGCAGGAATCCACGCTGCGGGAAATTTCCCGCGAGCTGCACGATGAATTCGGGCAGATTCTGACCGCCGTCGGCGCCATGCTGGAGCGCGCCAAGCAGCATGCCCCGGAGGATTCCCCGCTGCGCACCGAATTGCGCGAAGTTTCCCAGGTGGCGCAAAGCACGCTGGAAAGCGTGCGCAGCCTTTCGCAGGCGCTGCATCCGGTGATGCTCGACGAAGCCGGCCTGGAAAGTACGGTGGACTGGTACCTGCGCACCGTGGAAAAGCAGACCGGGATTGACATATGCTACGAAAAATCAGGTGCCCCGTTTGCGGTGGACGGCAGCGCCGGGGTGCATGTCTACCGGGTCTTGCAGGAAGCTCTGAACAACGTGGCGCGGCATTCGGGAGCGCGCCAGGCTTGGGTGCGCCTGCACTTTGAGCCGGAGGCGCTGCAACTGGAAGTAGAAGACCACGGCAAGGGCATGGCGAATAACGGCGCGCGGCAGGGGATAGGGCTGGTAGGAATGCGGGAACGAGCCGAGTTGCTGGGCGCCAGTCTTCAGCTTGCGCAACCCCTGGAAGGGGGAACAGTGGTGCGGTTGCGCGTGCCGCGGGCAAAATGTGAGAGCCATGCCTGACAAGATTACGGTCCTGCTGGTGGATGACCATGCGCTGGT
>DASYWT010000016.1:0-12155 GCA_035935775.1 Terriglobales bacterium | reverse complement strand
GTGCGGGATGAGCTAGCCCGTGAGATTGCCCAGAAGCTAAGCATTGACTCCGCTGTGCTTAGCCAGGAACTGCGCCACGCCGCCACCAAACGATCGGTGGCCCAAATCAAGGCTCCGGCGGAGGCCCAGGTCACGCAAGCGGAGCGCATCCTGATTCGGGCGCTGGCCTCGGCCGGCGTCTTCCAAGGGGAGGAAGTCCGCATTTCCGCCCGCGATGGCGTGGATGAGGAGTTCGATCCCGCCCGCCAGGCCCAGTTCGCCCTTAGCAGTGAGCGACTGCACGACGGTTTGGCCACAGAGGGCCTGCTGGACACGCTTCTGCAAGCCGATCTGGCTGAAACCGGCACTGATCCCCTCTCCCTCCCCCTCCCCGAAGGGGATCAGCGCCTGCTGGCCGCCACCCTGATGCAGGAAGACGAGGAACTCACCCCTGAGCTCCTGGAAGGCGCTATCGAGGCCCTGCGGCGGCGACATTTGCAGCGTCGCCAGCGTCAAATCCAGGTACAGATCGCCGAGGCGGAGCGGCGCCAGGACAATGCCGTTTTAGGCCAGCTTTTGCGCGAGAAGCTCGAACTGGACCGTACCCTGGCGGGAGTGGCGGCAAGGGAATAGAGCGGTTTGGGTGGTGCCGCGAACCCTTATCGCGCATCTAATAGAGACGCAACCCGTTACGTCTGCCAGGGGTAGAACTCACAGCCGAAAGGGCAGGTGCCCGATTCGGGAGAATCGGGGCCTTTTTGCCCGGCGGCATCAGAAACCGAGGAGCAGTTTGCGTCATCTAACGTATTGACTTTAATTAGCTTCCAAAAAATCGGGGTGGAAGGTAGCAGAGTTGCCATTGTTGGCGGTTCGGTGCCTGTGCTAAACTTCATAAGTTTCTGCCGGCGCAAAACCCGCAGTGCACAAATCCCACCTCGAAAGGAAGCTGCGCCGCCCATTGCGGGCGCCGACAGAGGGGTAGACCGTTTTGGCTCTTGACGACAAGTTTGACGATATCAAAAAGCTAATAGATGTGGGCAAGGAGAAGGGATACCTCACCTACAGTGAGGTGAATGACTTGATCCCTCACGATGTCCACTCGCCCGAGGATTTGGATGACCTGCTGACCACGATTGGGACGCAGGGCATTGATGTCCTGGAAGGCCCGGCCAAGATGCCTTCCGCCGGCCTGGATAAGGCCGAGGACATGGAGGTGGGCGAGGATGTTGAGCTCGACCTGACACCGGGCGCGTTGGAGAAGACCAACGACCCAGTGCGCATGTATCTGCGCGAAATGGGCACCGTACCGCTGCTCACCCGCGAAGGCGAAGTGGAAATTGCCAAGCGCATTGAGCGCGGCCAGAACCGCGTGCTCAAGGCCTTGTCCCGTTCTCCCATCGTGATCCGCGAAATTCTCGCCCTGGGCGATGACCTGCGCCGCGGTGTGCGTTCCATCAAGGAAATCGTCACCTTCGACGAGGAGGAAATCACCGACGAAGTCCTGGAGAACCGCCTCAAGGACATGGTGGGCCGCATTGACGAGGTGGCCAAGCACTATAAGAAGGTCAACCAGCTGCTGGAGAAGTTCCAGGCCATCAACAGCAAGAAGCGGCCGAAGGACTATCGCCGCTACCGCTGGCACCTGGCGCGGGAAGTGGTGCGCATGTCGCGGGCCATGCGCAACCTGGGCGTCACCAATATCGAACGCAAACGCCTGATTGACCGGGTGAACAAGACCGTGGACTCCATGCGGGCGCTGGAGCGCCAGGTCAACAACCTGGAGAAGAAGGCGGAAGCCACCCGCAACGAGGAGCAGAAAAAGGAATACCGCCGCCAGGCTCGCCAGCTGCGCTCCGACATGGAGAAGCTGGAGGCCGAATCCGGCGTCAGCTACCAGGAACTGAAGCGCACACAGCGCGAAATCATCCAGGGCGACATTGACGCCGACCAGGCCAAGCGTGAGCTGATCGAGGCTAACCTGCGCCTGGTGGTTTCCATTGCCAAGAAGTACACCAACCGCGGCTTGCAGTTCCTTGACCTGATCCAGGAAGGAAACATTGGCCTGATGAAGGCGGTGGACAAATTCGAATATCGCCGCGGCTACAAGTTCTCGACCTACGCCACCTGGTGGATTCGGCAGGCCATTACCCGCGCCATTGCCGACCAGGCCCGCACCATCCGCATTCCGGTGCACATGATCGAGACCATCAACAAGCTGATCCGCACCTCGCGTCAGCTGGTGCAGGAACTGGGGCGGGAGCCGACGTCGGAAGAAATCGCCAAGCGCATGGACATTCCGGTGGCCAAGGTGCGCAAGGTGCTTAAGATCGCCCAGGAGCCCATCTCGCTGGAGACGCCCATCGGCGAAGAAGAAGATTCGCATCTTGGCGACTTCATCGAAGACCGGGCCGTGGTTTCGCCTTCGGATGCCGTCATCAACGTCAACCTGAAGGAACAGACGGCGCAGGTGCTGCGCACGCTGACCGCGCGCGAGGAGAAGGTAATCAAGATGCGCTTCGGGCTGGAGGATGGCAGCGAGCACACGCTGGAGGAAGTAGGCCAGTCGTTTGCCGTCACCCGCGAGCGCATCCGCCAGATCGAAGCCAAGGCCCTGCGCAAGCTCCGCCATCCTTCGCGCTCCCGCAAGCTGCGGGCGTTCATGGACGGGGTGCACGACTAGGTTTTCTGGCGCGGGCGCCCTCGCCCGCGAACCGGTTTTTCACCACAGAGACACAGAGGCACGGAGAAATTCAATTCGCCGCGGATTGACGCAGACTAACGCGGATGATTCATTTAGAAAGGGCCACAGGTCATTGCGATCTGCGGCCTTTTTCTTTCGTTACACCATTTGGCGTTACGCTGAATCGGCGTGAGAATGTGGGGGCACGGCTAAGGTGTCGCCACTTGCGGAAAAGAGGATGCTCTGATGGGAGCCCTGGAAGGAAAAGTTGCCGTCATTACGGGAAGTACAAGCGGTATTGGGGCTCGGACAGCGGAAGTATTCGTGGCCGAGGGAGCGCGGGTGGTGATTGCCGGGCGCCGCGAGGAAAGAGGCCGGCAACTGGCTCGCGCCCTCGGCGAGAGCGCGAGTTTCATCCGGACAGACGTGACCAACGAGGCAGACGTCGAGGCGATGATTGCGCATGCAGTGAAGACCTTCGGCAGACTCGACTGCCTGATGAATAACGCCGGCAGTGGCTCGGCATACCAGGAGATTGCCAAGGTGGATTTGAAGCGGTTTGACGAAACAATCGCGGTTCACGTCGGAGGGGCGCTGGCCGGGATGAAGTACGCTGTGCCGGTGATGGCGGAGCAGAAGTCCGGCAGCATTATCAACGTCGCGAGCGTTAACGGAGCTCGGGCCGGATTGGGAGGTCACTACTACTCCGCGGCGAAGGCGGCGCTGATTCATTTGACGCGCTGTGCTGCCATGGAACTCGGCGAAAAAGGAATCCGCGTGAACAGCCTTTCACCCGGACCAATCGCCACCAGCGCCTTCGGCAAGGGCGCGGGATTCGAACCCGATGAGGCGGAGAAGACTGTGGAGTTGGCGAAAGCCGCCATAACCGCCGTTGTCCTGCCTCGATACCAGCCCCTCCCCTATGTGGGGACAGTTGACGACATAGCTCAGGCTGCATTGTTCCTGGCGAGCGATGCGTCGCGGCTGGTGAGCGGACTTGATCTGGTGGTGGACGGGGGCATGAGCGCAGGCTGGCCGCTCGCCGCCGTGCGCGACGACCGGGCCCGCTTTTTTAAGACGTTTCAGACCGCCAAGAGCGGCAACTAGCAGGCGCGGATCCGGCCTCGTAGCAATATCTCATTCGAAAACTTCGTAGTGAGTCACCGTAGGCTCGAACTCAAGGAGGTATTTCTTGTCCTCCGGATAATATTTGGCGGTTTCGATGTTGTCACCGGCAAATGCCTTGATGGCCTCCCGCGATTCCCAGAAGGTGAAGGTCACAAAATGGGCGACGTTCCCTTCGATTCTACGCAGGACCCACGCTCCGCGATTCCCCGCCGTCGAGCGGTACGCGGGAATTCCTGACTCGAATAAATATTTCTTGTACACATCGGCATCGGAAGCCTTAGTTCGTCCGTGCCACAGTCGCGCGACCATGCTGACACCCCCGTTGAGGAAGGGAACCATTTTATTCGAGGATGGTATTTCGCGTCCCTAGCCGATGGGTGGCCCACATTTGGCTGCACGGGAGGATAATTCGGCATCACGGTTTCAACGCTGCCAGTTCGCGCTTAGCTTCCTGGGCGGGGCGGAAATCGGCGTCGGCATTCTTCCAGATAGCGAGCAACTTCTGGTAGCTCTGAATGGCCGCGGCTTTATCGAAATGTGACTGGGCGCGAGCGGTACCGAGCAGGCATAAAGGATAGTCTGGGGCTTGCGGATTCCCAGCCGGACCTTCCTGCAGACTCGCGCCGCGATATCGCAGCCCCGGCGCGAAATCAGTGACCGCCTGTTGCCATTGACCGGACGCCAGAGATGCAAGGCCCAGCAGTTGTGGCGCCTTCGAGGCCATCAGATATGGGGCTGCGGAAGTGAGCAAGTCGGAGACCTGTTGGGGATGATGCTCAACCAGCGCGATAGCGGATTTTACCTCCGGCAGATAAGTCTCGTTGACCAGAGTATTGGCAGGCTCGGCTGAGGCAAGTCGCTCCATCTCTTGTAATGCGGGGCCCGCTTCGTTACAGAACGCCAGGGCGAAGGCCGCGTTCGGCACTGTCACTTCAGAGTGATCGAGCGTGAGCGCTCGATGGGCAGCGCTACGAGCAGTCGGACAATCCGACGTGAATGCCGCATGAACGGCTAGAAGAGCGTAGTAGCTTCCAGCCGTGTCAGGAAGATGTTCCTGCAATGCGCGCTGGCCGGAGTGTTCCCATTGCTGTGCTGCGGTAGTGGCCTTTCCCATGAAGAAATCGATGTTGCCGGTCACTCCCTCTACCACGAAACCTCCCGGGCGAGGCGCTGCCCATTGCAGTTCGGTCTCCCAATCTGTACGCCCAGACTGAAACTTATACAGCACGTTATTGGCATGGTATGAGGTGTTCTCTCCTGCGCCTTCCTGCGACGATTCTTTCTGATACCGTTCAGCGTCTGCAAGACGGTCAAGCGCAAGGAACATTTGGGCTGCATTGGTGGCAGCGGTGTCGTCCCATTTAGCGGCCTCCCACGTCTTCACGAAACTATCAGCCGCATGCTCGAAATCCCCCGCCGCCTGGTATGTCGAACCCAGATTGTTGAGCGCGTTGGCGTCGCGCGGATAGGTGGATGCGTAAAGCTTGTACGACTCCAATGCCTTGGCCAAGTCGCCTTGTACAAGAGCGTACTGCGACTCGATGTACATGCGTTCGCGCTCGGTTACACGCTCGCGCAGGTCATACGCCTTCTTCATAAAAGGCAACGCCTTTGCGGTGGCGCCGGTGTTGCCATACACCACTCCGAGTCGTGCCCAGGCCATGGCGAAATTAGGATCCAGCTGAACCGCTTGTTCATAGAACGAAGACGCTTGTGGAAAATCGTGTCCCATGCGGTGTTCATTCTCGCCCAGCGAGAAAGCATGGAAGGCCTGCAGCGAAGCGGTTGTCACGCTGCTCAGGTAGGGTGTGGACAGCCTCTGGATCGAGGCAAGCGATTCACCCAACCGCCCCCGCATAGCCGTGGCGGCTGTCGAGACAGCGGCCAGCACTCCGGATTTGTCGGGAGCCGTCACCTGCTCACGTCCGAAAACGTCGCCCGTGGCACAATTGACGGCGTTTATGGAAATGACGTAAGAGGAACCCAAAGGCTCGATAGTTCCGGCCAGATATGCCTTCACCCCCAGCCGCTGACCGATCTGCTGTGCCAGATCAGGAGTAATACGCTGGTCTTTGGGTTGTCCCAGGTACTGAAGACTGTCGTGCAGTTCCGCGTCGCTGACCAACTGGATCAGCGGCGACTGCTCAAGCTGGATGGCAAGCGCTTCTTTCAAAGTTGAATCAAATACAGGATCCCCAGTTTTGTTGGTGAAGTCGGCGAGAATAAGCTGGTCCTTGTCCGTGAGCTGGACCGCTGCTCGCTTGCGAAAGTAAAGAAACGCGCCCACTGCTAAGCCGGCAATCACCAGCACCGCGGGAACAACCAGCTGCCAGCGCTTCCATACGGGCCGCGCCGTTATCAAGGCAGGCACGTGAGTGCCCGAGGACGGCCGCGCCTCAGCCGCTGAAGCCTGCTGACCGGGTACAGATGCCGCTGCGGCTGCGGGCAAAGGCACACCCTCCCCAGAGGAATGGGAATGTGTCGCAGGCGTTCTTGCCCGCGCGTCTTCCTCCGGAGCAGGCGCGCCAGCGAGGTCATCACGCGTGCCTGACTTCTTGCTGCCCAAGTCCCGCTTGAGCCGCAACAGCTCGGATTTAATGTCTGCCGCATGCTGGTAGCGCAGTTCGCGCTCTTTCTCCAGCGCGCGGTTGATGATGTCCTCGAGCTTTGACGGCAGGTCGGGATTCAGGCGTATGGGGGCGACGGGCGCTCGGTTCATGATCCCATCGAAGATCACGCCGGAGGTTTCGCCGCGGAAGGGCAGCGCACCCGTTGCCATTTCATAAAGCACTACGCCGAAGGAAAACAGGTCGGTGCGAGGGTCGAGCGGCTTTCCGCGAACCTGCTCCGGCGACATGTACGCCACCGTTCCCAGCGCGGAGCCCGGGCTGGTGAGATGCTCGTCGTTAACACCACCCGTGGGCGCAGTCTCGCCGGCCGCGACCAGGGAAGCGCTTCCCTGCCCGACTTTTGCCAGGCCGAAGTCCAAAACCTTGGCATGGCCGCGGTCAGTCACAAAAATGTTCGCCGGCTTGATATCCCGATGGATGATGCCGCGCGCGTGGGCCGCCTCCAGGGCGTCAGCGATCTCGATGGCCAGGGTCACGATCTGATCGATATCCAAGGGGCGGTTACCGATCAGATGCTTCAGAGTCTCTCCTTCAAGGTACTCCATCACGATGAAGGCGCGACCATTGTCCTCCCCAATGTCATGAATTGTGCAGATGTTGGGGTGATTGAGACTGGAAGCGGCCTGGGCCTCACGCCGGAAGCGGCTGAGGGCTTGCTCGTCGGCAATGACGTTTTCGGGAAGGAACTTGAGCGCAACGAAGCGGCCGAGGCGGGTGTCTTCAGCCTTGAAGACCACACCCATGCCCCCGCCACCGAGCTTCTCAATAATTCTGTAATGGGAGATAGTTTGCCCGACCATAGACGATAGCGGCGAAAGTGTAGAAATCTTAGGAGGAGCGGCGGGGGGAAGTCAATGTACACAGGCAGTCAGGGCTATATTGGCAACGATAGCTGGTCGCAAGGGAACAGTATTGGCCTGCGCGGGCTCACCGGCGTCCCCTACCTGGTTAGGCCACTTGCCTGGAAGAGGTCCGAGGAAGTGAATTTCTCTGTGCCTCAGCGTCTCGCTGTCTCCGTGGTGAAAAGACTCTTCAAAAACAAATATGGCCCGGGCCAGCCACCCGGGCCATATTGTTTGGGTGAAACGTCCTGCGGCACGCCGGCGGGGCCGTCACCGCACCATTGTGCTGTCCGCGTTGGGGCCAGGTTTCTCCTGCGCGCTCGCGCGCCCAGGTATACGCTGCACTTCCGGCATTCGCAGCGGATGCCGGCTGCCTCGTACTCGTCCGCGGGTTACCAGCCCGCAGGCCGCTCTGCCAGCTGTTCAGCCCCGTTACCGGGACTTCAGGAGCCGCAACGCCCGGGTCCATCAAAGAACCCTCCGGCAATTCAACCCTCGTGGAACCGCCGGGAACCGCTGGCTTTCTGCGACGCTCTGGCTCAACGCTCAGGACATCTCACGTCTGCATTGCCAGCACTTTGCCTGAGCACCCAGCGGCCATCAATAGCAAAAGGCCGCTGCTTTGTGCAGAACCTGTGCGTATGTTCCTTTTGTTGTGGACGCCTGCGGAAATTTCCACAATCAGGCTTTTACCTGACAGCCTGCCGTCCGGAACAGAGTTCCAGTACATTCGCGCCAGATTTTGCCGCCGCCTGTCGGCCGTCGAGGGAGTTATTGCCTTTGGCCTCAGTTTCGTCTTACACTCCGGCGAGCGTGTCTCCCACAGAAAATTCAGAGCTGAAGCAACGCCTGGTCTCGGCTGCGGCAGTGGAGGACGACAGTTCCTTCGAGTTGAAGCTCCGCCCGCGGCGTCTGCCCGAGTTCATTGGCCAGAGCAAAGTCAAGGAAAACCTGGCGGTGGCCATCGAAGCGGCCAAGTCGCGCGGCGAGGCACTGGACCATGTCTTGCTTTATGGCCCGCCAGGGTTGGGAAAAACCACGCTGGCCACCATCATTGCCAATGAACTGGGGGTGCCCTTCCAGCAGACTTCGGGACCGGCGCTGCAGATCAAGGGCGACCTCACCGCCATCCTCACCAATCTGCAGAATAAGCAGGTGCTGTTCATTGACGAAATTCACCGCCTGCAGGCGCAGCTTGAGGAACTGCTTTATTCGGCGCTGGAAGATTACAAGCTGGACATCATCATCGGACAAGGTCCATCGGCGCGCACCCACACCATGGACGTCAAGCCCTTCACCTTCGTGGGCGCGACCACGCGAGCGGGGCTGCTTTCCTCTCCTCTGCGCTCCCGCTTTGGAATCGTGTTGCGGCTGGAGTTCTACACCGATGCGGAGCTGAAAATCATTGTGCAGCGTTCGGCGGAAATTCTGGGAGTCGCGGTTGACGACGCGGGCGCCCACGAAATTGCCAGCCGGGCCCGGGGCACCCCCCGCATTGCCAACCGCCTGCTGCGGCGGGTGCGCGACTTCGCCCAGGTGCGGGGCGGCGGGCGCGTTGACCTGCCGACAGCGCAGAAGGCTCTGCATATGCTGGAGGTAGACCAGCACGGATTCGACGAAATTGACCGCAAGCTGCTGCTCACCATCATTGAGAAGTACCAGGGAGGCCCGGTGGGCGTGAACACGCTGGCGGCAGCGCTGGCCGAGGAACCAGACGCCATTGAGGAGATTTACGAACCCTTCCTGATTCAAATCGGGTTTCTGAATCGTACTCCGCGGGGCCGAACGGTGACCCGGCTGGCCTACGAGCACTTCGGGATCTCGCCGTCCCGCAGGCAGAGCTCGCTTTTTTGAAGAAGATGCAGTTGGTAGTTGGTAGCTGGTAGTTGGTGGCGGATGCCACTAACAGCGATTGTCTACGAGCCACCCTGCCCCGCCCGGTCGCAAAAGCCCGCTGGGCCTGTTCTGGAACCAAGAATCCGGCTGACCACTTCCGTGACGCTTGCACCCTGCTGGTACAATGCCAGCCGCACCTTGCACGACAGCCTGAACACCTAACGGCGGCCGGTCCTCGTCGAGCACCCGCTGGCTGCGCAAGCACAAGTCCAGGCGCCTCAATCAGGAGAACCTTGTCCCGCCTCTCACCAGTACGCCTCGCCATAGTTGTGCTGGCGAGTCTTCTGCTGCAGGCACCGGCCGCAGTGGCGCGCGATCATCCGCGAACGGACGCAGCCCTGGTGGAGCGGACGCGTCCGGTGATCTCCATTCCGCTGCTGGCGCACCCGCCCGCCCTGGAAGACTTCCTGAGCATGCATCCCAGCGGGCCGATCGCGCTGCGCATGACCAAGGTTGCCAAGTTCATCCAGCGCGACCCCAAAGACGGTGTGGCCTCCAGCCAGCACACGGAAGTGTACCTGGGCTATGACCACAAGGAGATTTACTTCGTTTTTGTCTGCTTTGATAAGGAGCCGCGGCAAACCCGGGCCCGCTTGTCGCACCGGGAAGACATTCTCGACGACGACACTGTGGAGGTGATGCTGGACACCTTTCACGACGAGCGCCGGGCTTACGTATTCCAGGCCAACGCCCTGGGTGTGCAGTGGGACGGCACATACGCCGAGCAGGGGCAAGGCGATGTCGGCAACTTTGACTCCTCCTGGGACACGGTCTGGGATTCGAAGGGCAAGCTCACGCCGCAGGGGTTTGTGGTGTGGATTGCGATTCCCTTCAGAAGCCTGCGCTTTTCCGCGGATGAGGAGCAGAGCTGGGGAATCATCCTGAATCGCACGATCCCGCGGACCAATGAGAACACCTTTTGGCCGGAGATCACCCGCCGCGTGGATGGGCGTCTGAACCAGGAAGCGACACTGCAGGGAATGAAAGGCATCGAATCCGGGCGCAGCATGCAGTTCATTCCCTATGGTATTTTTCGTTCCTTCCGCGCGGTTGATACCCGGAATCCCTTGCCCTATTTCGAGTCAGCCAACCAGGGCCGTTTGGGACTGGACTCCAAATTCATCCTGCACGACAGCCTGGTACTGGACGTAACCGCCAACCCTGATTTCAGCCAGGTGGAGTCAGACCAGCCGCAGATCACCACCAACCAGCGCTTCGAAGTGTTTTTTCCGGAAAAGCGCCCGTTTTTTTTGGAGAATGCAGATTACTTCTCGACCCCAATTGACCTGCTCTTCACCCGGCGCATCGAGGATCCGCAGTTTGGCACGCGACTGACGGGGCGCGAGGGTCCCTACTCGCTGGGCATGTTCGTGGTGAACGATCGCGGCCCTGGTTTCCTGGCCGCCAACGGCGACCCCAGCTTCCACCAGGATGCCTACTTCGCCATTGGCCGAGTCAAACGCGATATCGCCAACCAGTCCACCATAGGCGCAATCTTTACCGACCGGGAATTTAACGGCAGCTTCAACCGCGTGGGCGGCCTCGACACGCAACTGAAATTAACCAGGAACTGGACCTTCCTGGGGCAGGGGGTGGCCAGCTCAACCCGCAACCTGGATGGCAGCTATGAGGCGGGACCGGCCTACAAGGGCGACCTGCAATACAACGACCTGCACACCAATTACGAGCTGCAATACAACGACATCAGCCCCAATTTTGTGAGCGAACCCGGATATGTGCCTCGGGTGGACATGCGGGAAGTGCGGCAGTTCGTCAAGTATCAGTTCCGGCCAGAAGGCGGCCTGCTGCTCTCCTGGGGCCCGGCAATGTTCGTCAACCGCATCTACGGGCATGATGGAACATTTCTAGATGGCAGCTACGAGCCGCATCTTGATTTTCAGCTCAAAGGCCAGACCTATTTTGACCTTATTCCCTACGCCAGCTATCCCGAACAACTGCGGCCGAAGGACTTTTCCGCTCTGCCGGCAGTGACTGCCTACAACCAGCACCAGGCGATTGGAGCGTTTGGAACAAACTATTTTCGCTGGTTCGAGCTGCAGGGCTATTACGGCCGGGGTACGGGCGTCAACTATAGCCCTGCGAGCCGGCAGGCGCCGGTGCTGGATAACAGCGACACGGGCGAGATATTGATTACGTTTCGTCCCCTCAGCGGCTTGAAAATTGACAACACCTATCTGCTGAACCGGCTGATTGACCGCGCCACGGGGATGAGCGTGTTTACCAACCACATCATCCGCTCAGAGTGGAACTACCAGATCACGCGCGCCCTGTCGCTGCGGCTGATTCCGCAGTACACGACGGTGCTGAGCAACCCGCGGTTCACTTCCCTTCCTCGCAGCAAGCAGTTCAATACCGACTTCCTCATCACCTACCTGGTGCACCCCAACACCGCGATTTACGTGGGCTATAACAGCGATCTGCAGAACCTGGTTTCGCCACTGGGTTTCGATCCTAATGGAAATTTGCTGCGCACCCGCGGCCGGTATCTGAACGATGGGCGGCAGGTGTTCGTGAAGCTTTCCTATCTCTTCAGATTTTAAAGAACAAGACCTGCCACGGAGACACAGAGGCACGGAGAAACAATTGATGATTGAGGATCTACGATTGACGATTCGCTCGGCCTCGGGCTGTTTCAATTGTCAATCTTCAATCATCAATCTTCAATCTCTCTGTGCCTCCGTGTCTCTGTGGCTAATAGGGATTCAGGCGAGTTGCCACACGGTGTCGAGCACCGAGCCATCCACCCACTTCACGATGGCTACCGGGCGCTCGGTGAAGCGCGGGCGGGCGGGCTTGCCTCCGCAAATTTTCTCCACTTCTGCCTTGATGTCCTGGATGGGTCGAGTGGGCAGGCGTGAGCCTTTCACCGCGTCGAGCAGGTCCTGGCGCCGTGGGTTGATGGCGATGCCGCGCTCGGTGGCCACCACGTCAACCATTTCGCCGGTACCGACGATCGTCGTCACCTCGTCCACAATTACG
>DASYWT010000015.1:0-2081 GCA_035935775.1 Terriglobales bacterium | reverse complement strand
GCCATGCCTGGCGGCAACCCGAGTCCCAGCAGGACTACGTTGTTCGCGTCGAAACCGGGATTTACGCGCCACCATTGCGCCAAGGTGCGGCTCATCAGGCCGGCTCCTGCCAGCAGCACCAGCGCCAGCGCCATTTCCATAATGACGAACGCCGCCTGGGCGCGGTGACGGGCGGCGCTGCCGCCGCGGCCGCCTTCCTTCAGTTCCTCATGCAGGTCTGGACGCGCGGTTTTCATTGCCGGCGCCAGCCCGAATACCACGGCAGCAAGCACCGTGATGGCGAGGGTGAATCCCAGTACCCGCCAGTCCATGCCGACGTGCGATGCGCGTGGAATTGACGCCGGCAGAAGGCGCAGCGCGGCCTGCGTGCCCCAGCCAGCCAGCAGCAGCCCGACGGTTCCGGCGATGGCAGCCAGCAGCAGAGTTTCGGTCAGCAGCTGGCGAACTACGCGCAGCGGGCTCGCGCCCAGCGCGGAACGAATTGCGAACTCCCGCTGCCGCACTGTGGAGCGCGCCAGCAGCAGGTTGGCCACGTTCCCGCAGGCGATGAGCAGCACGAACCCCACCGCGCCCAGCAGTACCAGCAATAGCGGGCGCACGTCGCCGACCATTTCTTCCTTCAACGACGTCATGGTCACGCCGATCCCCTTGTTGACCTCGGGATAATCCGCGCCCAGTTTCCGCGCGACAGCATTCAGGTCAGCGCGCGCCTGCTCCACGCTCACGCCGGGTTTGAGACGCGCGATCGCATCCGTGCCCCAGGAGGCGTTGCGGTCGCGGAAATGAGGGTCAGCAAACTGGCCCATGAGCACATAAACATCGTTCGTTTTGCGAAAATTCTGGATGTAGAGCTGCAACTCGCCCGGCACGACCCCCACAACAAGGTAGGAGGCGCCGTCAAGCAGGATGGACCTGCCAATCACTTCGGGTGCTCCGCCGAACTTCCGTTTCCACAGTTCGGTGCTGAGAATCACTGCCGGCGTGGTCCCCAGGCGGTCTTCTTCAGGCGTGAAAAGGCGGCCGGCGGCCGGCTGAATGCCAAGCATGGAAAACAGCCCAGCGGAGATCATCTGCGCCTGCAGTTGCTCGGCTTGGCCGCTGCCGGTAAGGGTGAAGCTGGTTCCACGGTAAGCCGCTATCGCCGCCAGGGTGCGGTTCTGCTGCTGGAAATCAAGGAAATTAAGGTAGGAGAATGAGCCCTTCTCGAAATGCGGCTTGCTCTCAAACATGGAGACAAGCTGCTCCGGGTGGGGGTAGGGCAGCGGGCTGAGAAGAACGCCGTTGACCACCGAAAACAACGCCGTGTTGATCGCAATGCCCAGCGCCAGGGTGAGCACCGCCACCACCGAAAATCCCGGCGAGCGCGCCAGCATGCGGCCGCCAGAGCGCAGATCCTGGGCGAAGCGCTCCAGTGATGCCCAACCCCACATGTCGCGGGTAGTCTCCTGGACCAGCAGCAGATTGCCGAACTCGCGGCGCGCCGCCACTTTTGCCGCCTCCGGCGTTGCACCGTGCTGTTCGCGATCGAGCGCCGCCATGGCCAGATGCGACTGAATCTCCTTATCCAGGTCCTGGGCCTGCCCCTTTTTCCACCTTGGCAGCCGCATGATTCATCTCCTAATTGCCTGCCGGGTTCAGCACTCCGGCAATGGCTTGCACCAGCATTTCCCAGCGTGAACGCTCCGCCGCCAATTGTTTCTTGCCCGCGGCGGTGAGCGCATATTCCTTCACCCTCTGGTTGTTGTCGGAGAGCTTCCACTCGGACTTGATCCAGCCCTCGCGCTCCAGGCGATGCAGCGCGGGATAAAGCGAACCCGTTTCCACCTGCAGCACCTCGCCTGAGCCCAGCCGGATAGCCTGGCTGATGCCGTAGCCGTGCTGCGGCCCCCATTGCAAAGTCTGCAGGATCAGCAGATCGAGGGTGCCCTGCAGCAGCTCAATTCGGTTTTTGATAGCGGTTTCCCATATGCAGCCTTAGGCCGTAGGCATTCTACATGCCTTGGATGTAGACGGCCTACTCCCTGGTTGGTGAGCAGCCGGAAGCTATTTTTTTCGTGACCCGGGTGCAATTGTTTGTTGAG
>DASYWT010000014.1:0-11869 GCA_035935775.1 Terriglobales bacterium | reverse complement strand
AGCGTCGGCCGAGCGCGAAATCATCGTCCACGATGTAGCAGCCGGCTTCCTCCATCAGGCGAATCAGCTCGCGCGGCGGTTGTTCGCAGAAGGCGCCTTCCACTACGACGCGAAGCGAGTCGCGCGGCTTGGCGGCGCGGGCGGGCAAACCGACCAGCACTTCGCGCAGCAGATCGGTGTGCGTCTCCACCGGCAGCAGGTTGCCGGCGCGCAACAGCAGGTAGAGCTCGGAGGCGCGCAGCAAGTGGGGCTGCTCGGCGCGCAGGCGCGAAAGTTGGCGCAACAATGCCCGGTTTTCGTTGTAGAGCGCAATCGAATGCCGCAGCCGGTCCTCGCTGAAAGCGCCGCCGTTCATCTGCTCCAAGTTGGCGATCAGCCGCCGGTATTCGCTGGCGAGGAAGTCCACCGTAGCGGGCGTGGGCGAATTGTGCGGCAGGTGGAGAAAGTCAACATAGTGGCCGGCGAAGTTGCGCTTCAGCACAAAACAGAGATTGCGGGCGGAATCGCAGATGGAAGAAAACAAGAAGCCGTCGAAGAGGTCGAGGCGGCCGGTCAGCCCGAGTTCCATGGTGGTTTTCACGATGGAGCAGATGAAGGAGCCAAAGCGCGCGTCGGCGTGCTGGATATCGAGCTGGTCGCCGGCGCCGGTCAGGCCGACGGGCAACATGCCGCAGGCGTGAATGATTTCCACCGGAGCGTATACGGGGAAGTAAGCGACGGCGCGGGCTCCGGGGTGAGCCGTCTTCCACTGGCGCACCACGGAAAAGTCGAGGTCGGCAATCAGCTCTTCGCATTTATCGAACGTTCGTTCCATTGTGCACCCATCGAAAAAGCCCGCTTTGCTAGCGGACCCAAACCGTTATCCCGCCATGGTCAGGCCGCCGTTCACGCTGATGACCTGACCGGTGATGTAGCCGGCATCTTCAGAAGCCAGAAAGGCAACCACCGGCGCAATTTCGCACGGCCGGCCGAGGCGTTTCAGAGGAATAGCGCCCGTCACCGCGCCCAGAATCTTTCCGCCAAATTCCTCGTGCTTGATTTCCTCCAGCAGGGGCGTGTCCACCAGTCCGGGGCAAACCACGTTTACACGGATGTTGTCGCGGGCATGTTCGCGGGCCAGAGTCTTGGAAAAGGCAACCACGGCAGCCTTGGCGCCAGAGTACACTGCTTCGCCCAGGGAGCCGACGCGCGCCGAATCAGAGCTGATGTTGACGATGGCGCCGTGACCCCGCGCCTTCAAGTGCGGCAGCACGGCATAGCAGGAATTGATGACACCACGGTAGTTGATGCTGATAATGCGCTCCCACAGATCGGGGGTGCTCTTGAGGAAGGGCACGAGGCGGTCCCAGCCGGCGTTGTTGACCAGCACGTCCAGCCCGCCGAACCGGTCCATCGCCGCTTGGGCTGCTGCCTGCATGTCTTCGACGTGGGTCACGTCGGCGGCCTGCGCCTCCACCCGGCGGCCGGTCTCTTGGTGCAGGCGGGCGGCGGTGGCGTGAGCATCATCGTGGCGCAGGTCGGCGATGAGCACATCGGCGCCGGCCAGCGCCAGAGCGCGGCTGATGGCGCCGCCGATACCGCGCGCCCCGCCGGTGACCAGCGCGACTTTGCCCGTCAAGTTCATCTTGTTATTTCGCTGGCGCGGGCGCCCGCGCCGCACAACTCGCTTGCCGGTTCGTCGAGCTTAAACAGCTTGGCCGCGTTCTCGTAGAGCAGCTTGCGCCTGGTTTCCGGTTTCAGTCCGAGCTGATCAATCTGCTGCAGGCTTTCCTGCCAGGGCAAGCCGTTAGTGCCCCACAGGCAGCGGTCCTGACCAAGGCGGCTGTTGATGAACTGCAGAATGGGCGGCGAAAGATACTTGGGCATCCAGGCGTCTACGCCCAGCCACACGTTGTCCCACTTATAGCAGACGGAAATCAGCTCTTCGACCCACGGCCAGCCGGTATGCGCCCCCACTAGTTTCAGTTCTGGAAAGTCGCAGGCCACCCGGTCCAGGTGCATGGGACGGGCGCAATCGCTGGGCATGGCCTCGAGCACGTGTCCCACCTGCAAGGAAACCGGCACGTCCAGTTCCACGCACTTGGCATAAAGGGGATACATCTTGCGGTCGTGCAGCGGTATGTCGAAGCCGTAGATGTGCACGTAAACGCCGCGAAACCCGTGCTGTGTGACCGCGGTCTCAATTTCGCGCAGGCTCTCGCTGATGTGGAAGGGATCGTAACCGGCGAGGCCGGCGAAGCGGTCGGGATGGCTCTCCGTGTACTGCAGCACTTCCTCCAGGCGCGTATCCATGTACATCCACTTGCGCCGGTAGGACCACATCTTGCATTGCGCGATGAAGACCTTGCGCACGCCGGCGGCATCCATGTGGGCCAGCATGTCTTCCAGGGAAGGGAACTGGGGCAGGCCGCCGATGGCGCGTTCCATGCGGCAGATGAGTTCGCCTTCCTTGGCCCGGTTCCAGCGGGCAATGAACTCCGGCGTAGCCACGTAGTACATGAAATCAATGGCCTGGAGCGGTGGGGCGGTGTTCGCCATATGGTCAGGCAGCTTACGTCACGCTGACACAAGGGTCGGTGATGGAAATCACATAGCCGCGTGACAGGGCTGTGCCGGGGTTGTCCCGCCAACTCAGGGGGGCCGCCGAGGATGTGTGACGGATGACCGTGACCTCGGGCGCCGAAGGCGCTAGGCTCGAGGATGGAGAGTGCCACATGTGCCTGGCGATTCCCGGCAAGATCCTGGAAGCCAGCATGGCTGACGGGGTGCGGGTCGGCCGCGTGGAGTTTGGCGGCATCGTGCGCCAGGCCTGCCTGGACTTTGTGCCCCAGGCGGGTGTGGGCGATTACGTGATGGTCCACGTAGGCTTCGCTATCAGCCAGGTGGACCAGCAGGAAGCCGAGCGCACATACGAAGCCCTGAAGAACATGGGCCTGCTGGAGCAGGAACTGCCGCCTGCCGAAACCTGAGGCTCATCCTCCCCCGGGATTTTGGGCCGGCATCACCTGTAGACATCACCTCTCATTGTGACCCCAGTCACCGCCGCTTGTGTCTACAAGAAATACAGTGGTGGCAGGAGGGACCGCGAGGTTGGCAGCTCCTTCCTCCTTGCCCCGCGGCCCGCCCGACAGCGATGAAATATGTGGACGAGTACCGCGACCAGCGCATCGCTCTGGCTCTGGCCGGCGAGATTGCGCGCCGCGCCACCCGCGACTGGGTGCTCATGGAAATCTGCGGCGGCCAGACCCACACCATCATGCGCTACGGCCTGGATGAGTTGCTGCCGCCCCGCATTCACCTGGTGCACGGGCCCGGCTGTCCTGTTTGTGTCACTCCTCTGGAGACGATTGACAAGGCCATTGACCTGGCTTCGCGGCCCGAAGTCACGCTGGTCTCCTATGGCGACATGCTGCGCGTTCCCGGCTCGCGCTCGGACCTGTTCCGCGTAAAGGCTGCGGGCGGCGATGTGCGCGTCGTCTATTCGCCCATGGACGCGGTGAAGACCGCCCGTGCCGAGCCGCGGCGCAAAGTTGTCTTCTTCGCCGTGGGCTTCGAAACCACCGCTCCGCCCAACGCCATGGCCGTGTGGCAGGCGCACCGCCTGGGACTGGAAAACTTTTTTCTGCTGGTTTCGCACGTGCTGGTTCCTCCCGCCATCCGCCTCCTGCTGCGCTCGCCCGAAAATCGCGTTCAGGGATTCATAGCTCCGGGACACGTATGCGCGATCGCGGGCTATCGGCCCTACCATCGGCTGGCGAATGAATTCCACGTTCCCATCGTCGTCGGCGGCTTCGAACCAGTTGACCTGCTGGAAGCAATCGTCATGTTGGTTGCTCAGTTAGAGGCGGGGCGAGCCGTAGTCGAAAACCAGTACGCGCGCGCGGTGAGTTACCGGGGCAACGTCGGCGCCCGGCAGATGGTCGAGATGGTATTCGAGGTGTGCGACCGAAAATGGCGTGGCATCGGCCCCATCCCGCAGAGCGGACTGCGCCTGCGGCCCGTGTTTGCGGCCCACGACGCGGAGAAAGTTTTCGGCTTGGAAGACATGTCCGCGCCGGAGCCGCCCGAATGCATCAGCGCGCAGGTCTTGCAGGGACTGAAGCGGCCCACGGAATGCCCGGCCTTTGCCGTGCACTGCACACCGCAGAGGCCATTAGGCGCGCCCATGGTTTCGGCAGAGGGCGCGTGCGCCGCCTACTACCACTACAGGCGGCACATAGCACCAAGTGTGAGGCCAGAGCATGGATGAGCGATCCAAGAACGCGGCCCTACTCGCCTGCCCGGCGCCGCTGCCCGGGGGAGATACCGTGCTGCTGGGCCACGGCAGCGGCGGCCGGCTAACTTCGGAACTGATACGCGAGCTGTTCCTGCCCGCTTTCGATAACCCTGCCCTGGCGCGCCTCGACGATCAGGCAATCGTCAGCGTGAACGGCTGCCGTCTGGCGTTTACCACCGATTCATTTGTAGTCAAGCCGGTGTTCTTTCCCGGCGGAGACATCGGCTCCCTGGCCGTGCATGGCACGGTGAACGACTTGGCCATGGGCGGAGCCAGGCCGCTGTTTCTCAGTGCGGCGTTCATCATCGAAGAAGGGTTTTCCATGCAGGAATTGCGCTGCATTGTGGACTCATTCCATAACGCGGCGCAAGAAGCCGGCATAGAGGTAGTGACGGGCGATACCAAGGTGGTGGAGCGGGGCAGCGGCGACGGCCTGTTTATCAACACTTCCGGAATCGGGTTGGTGCCGCCGGGCCTGTCGCTCTCCGCCAACCAGGCGCGGCCTGGGGACCGCGTTCTGCTGAGCGGCCCTATCGGGGATCACGGAATGGCAATCATGGCCCAGCGCGAGGGGCTGGAGTTCGAAAGCACCATCCGCAGCGACAGCGCGGCCTTGTATGGACTGGTAGCGGAGATGCTGAAAGCTACCGGCGGGATTCGCTGCATGCGCGATCCCACGCGCGGCGGCCTGGCCAGCGCCCTCAACGAAATCGCGGGACAGTCGCAGGTGGGAATCGAGCTCGAGGAGGAATCCATTCCAGTGCACGAACAGGTGCGCAGCGCTTGCGAAATCCTGGGCCTCGACCCCATGTACGTGGCCAATGAGGGCAAGCTGATCGCCATCGTCAGCTCCAACGCCGAGAACAATGTGCTGCAAGCCATGCGCGGGCATCCGCAGGGAAGGGAAGCGCGGGTGATCGGCACGGTGAGGGAAGAGCACCCCGGCCTGGTCACCATGCGCACCGCGCTGGGCACGACTCGCATCGTGGACATGCTGGCGGGCGACCAGTTGCCGCGCATCTGCTGAGGGTTTATGCACGAACTGGGCATCGCGAGTTCGGTGCTGCAGGAGGCGCGAGAGGAGGCACAGCGCCATCCCGGAGCACGCCTGCGCAAGGTCAGGGTTCGAGTGGGCGAGCTCTCCGGTGTCAACCCGGACGCACTGCGCTTCTGTTTTGAGGTGTTGGTGCGCGATGCCAAGCTGGAGCCGCTCGAGCTGGAAATCGAAACCTGCGCTCGCCAACAGCGCTGTCCCGCGTGCGACCTAACATTTACCGTTGCCGGTTACGACCTTAGCTGTCCAACTTGCGGAACGGCGGAAACACAATTCGTGAGCGGAGATGAGCTGGAGCTGGCTTCGCTGGAAATGGAGGACTATGAGCCAAGTGCCATTGCAGCGCAAAGTTCTTAGCGAGAACGATCGCATTGCCGCCGAGTTGCGGCGTCGCTTTGCCGAAGAAGGCGTTCTCTGCCTGAACCTGATCAGTTCACCCGGTTCGGGCAAGACCACCCTGCTGGAGCGGACGCTGGAAGGCTTTTCCCCCAGCGCGGGTGTAGCCGTGCTTACCGGCGACATCCAGACGGAGAACGATGCCGCGCGCCTGCGCCGCTTCGGATTCCCCGTGCGCCAGATCACCACCGGAGGAACCTGCCACCTGGATGCGCGCATGATTGAGCGCGCCCTGGCGGATTGGCAACCGGGCAGGTTCGACCTCCTGTTCATTGAAAATGTCGGCAACCTGGTTTGCCCCGCCAGCTATGACTTGGGCGAAGCGGCCAAGATCGTGATGCTCAGCGTAACCGAAGGCGAAGATAAGCCGTTGAAGTATCCGGCCATCTTTCTGAAAGCGAAACTGCTGGTGCTGAGCAAGATTGACCTTCTCCCTTACGTGCCTTTCAACCTCGCCGCCGCGGAGGACAATGCCCGCCGCATTCATCCCGGCATTGACGTGGTGAAGCTTTCCTGTCTGACGGGAGCGGGCCTCGAGCACTGGCAAAAGTGGATCGAGAACTGCCGGCAGACGCTACAGACGCGGCAAGCGGAAACGGTGACCTGAATGGTGGTGCGCAAGCAAATTGCCGTCTCCGGCATCGTCCAGGGCGTGGGCTTTCGGCCCTATGTTTATCGCCTGGCGAGCGAACGGCAACTGCATGGCAGCGTGCGCAATACCTCGGCGGGAGTGATCATCGAAATCCAGGGTCCGGGCGAGGCGGTGAACGATTTCCTGTCCCGGCTGCCGTCACAAGCCCCGCCGCTGGCGCGCATCACCGGCGTCAACGTGCGCGACTTGCCGTGCAACGAGAATCTGAGTTTCCGGATCATTGCGAGCGGAGAGCAGGAAAATGTTCGCACCCTGATCTCGCCTGATGTGGCCATTTGCCCCGATTGCCTGGGCGAGCTTTTCGATCCTTCCGACCGCCGCTTCAAGTATCCGTTTATTAACTGCACCAACTGCGGGCCGCGCTTCACCATTGTGCGCGGTATTCCTTATGATCGTCCGCTCACTTCCATGGCCGGCTTCACTATGTGTCCGGCCTGCCAAAGGGAATATGAAGACCCGCTCAACCGCCGCTTCCATGCCCAGCCCAACGCCTGCTGGGAATGTGGTCCGCAGGTGGAGCTGTGGGATGCCTGGGGTAGGAATCTCGGCTTCGAAGACCCGATCCTGCAAGCCGCCGATTTTCTAAAGCGCGGAGCCGTCGTGGCCATCAAGGGCCTCGGCGGTTTCCACCTGGCGGTGGATGCGACCAACGCCGCTGCGGTGGCAGGGCTGCGCGAGCGCAAGGGGCGAGTGGACAAGCCATTCGCTGTCATGGTGCCCAACCTTGAAAACGCGGAGGAATTCTGCCGGTTGGATGATGCCGCGCGCGCGGCACTGTCCTCGCCGCAACGGCCGATTGTGCTGCTGCGCAAAAAGGACCCGTGCGCTATTGCGGAAGCCGTGGCGCCATGCAATCGCGATTTGGGGGTTTTCTTACCCTACACCCCGCTGCACTACCTGTTGCTGGCGGCCGGAGATTTCTCCGCCCTGGTGATGACCAGCGGCAACCGCAGCGAGGAGCCGATTGCCATTGACAACGCCGAAGCCGTCGAACGCCTGCGCGGCCTGGCGGACGTCTTTCTGGTGCACAATCGCGACATTCTCCTTCGCTGTGATGATTCTGTGGCGCGCATCTCGGGCGGTCGCATGCGGCAGATGCGGCGCTCGCGTGGTTATGTCCCTGTTCCGGTATTCCTGGCGGAAGAAGTGCCTTCCGTGCTGGCCGTGGGAGGCGAGCTGAAAAACACCATCTGCCTCACCCGCGGCCGGAACGCGTTCTTGAGCCAGCACGTGGGCGACCTGGAAAATCTGCCAGCCTATTCTTTCTTGAAAGAAGCCATTGAGCACCTGGAGAAGGTGTTGGAGATCAAGCCGCGGGTCATAGCTCATGACCTGCACCCGGATTATTTTTCCACCAAGTGGGCGCTGCGGCAGAAGCACCTGCCGCGGTTGGCAGTGCAGCACCACCACGCGCACATTGCCGCTTGTATGGCGGAAAACGGCCTCGATGGGCCCGTAATCGGCATCGCCCTGGACGGCACAGGTTACGGGACCGACGGTTGCATCTGGGGCGGAGAACTCTTAATCGCCGACTACCGCGGTTTTGAGCGCGCCGGCCATCTGGAATACGTTCCCATGCCCGGCGGCGAGGCGGCGATACGCGAACCCTGGCGTATGGCCGTCAGTTACCTCTACCGGCATTTTGGACCGGATTTCCTGCGCCTGCAGATTCCATTTGTGCAACAGCTTAACCATGCCAAGCTAAAGGTCCTCTTGCAGGCCATGGAGCGCAACATCAACTCGCCGCTCACTTCCAGTTGCGGGCGGCTGTTTGATGCGGTGTCCGCCCTGGCCGGAATCTGCTGGCAGGTAAATTACGAAGCGCAAGCGGCCATCGAGTTGGAAATGGCGATGGATGCCGAGCTCAACCAGACCGGCTACGAACTCGAAGTCGTGGAACAGGACGGCCAGCTCATCATTAGCACCCGCCGCTTGTTCACCGAGCTGCTTGCCGATCTGCAAAAATCCGCGCCAGCTGCAACCATCAGCGCGCGCTTCCACCTTGGCTTGGTTGACGCCCTGGCCAAGTCCACCGAAATACTGCGGCAGCGCACCCGGTTGGTCCGTGTCTGTCTGAGCGGTGGAAGCTTCAACAACCGGTTCCTGCTGGAAGCGCTGGAAGGCCGTCTGCGTGCCAGAGGGTTTCAGGTATTCACCCACTCCGAGGTGCCCGCAGGGGATGGCGGGCTCAGCTTGGGGCAGGCGCTGGTGGCTGCGCATCGGCTCAGTTCCAGATAAGAAAGCTGTTGCCTAAGTTGGGAGGCTGCGAGCAGCGGCTTCACGTGAGTAGAGACGTAACTCGTTACATCTCCGCCTTGTGCCCAGACAGGCAGCGAGTGAGCACACGAGGTTCGCGGGCGTGGGCGCCCGCCCGCGCCACAACTCATGGGTTGTGCGGATTCAAGTCCTACCTATTCCCATCTGTTTCCTGGCGCTTGCATAACCGGGTGCTGATCCTTTGGTTTTGAAACGGGTAGCTGATAAGTACACGTTTCACAATAACCCTATGGTAGTATCCGCCCAACCGTTGCCCTCTAGTCCGGAGGTTTTATGCCCGGTGTGGTACTGCAGCCGCTGAACCTCGGCGAACTGCTCGACCGCATGTTCAGCCTGTATCGTAAGAATTTCCTGCTGTTCTTTGGCATCATGCTGCTGCCCTCCTTGCTGGCCATGGCTTCGGGTATCCTCATGGCAGTATTTCGGTCACCCCTCGTTGTGCCCACTCCGGGGACTCAGGTCAACGCGGCGCTCATCGGCAGCGCGATGGGTGGTTTCCTGGTTGCCATAGTTGCGTACTGGATTGTCTACGCTATCGCCCTGGGAGCTTCTACCTTCGCCGTAAGCGATGTTTACCTGGGGCGAACCGCTACCATCGCCGCTTCCTATCGCCGTATCCGCGGCCGCATCTGGCGGCTTTTCTGGCTCATGTTCCTGGTAGCCCTGCGGGTCTTTGGGATTTTTCTGCTGGTCGGGATTGGGTTTGCGCTCGTTATTCCAGCGGTAGGCTTACGCAGTCCGACAGTCGGTTTACTAGCCGTTCTGGCCATGCTGGTGCTATTTCCCGTCGCCTTTGGACTTACCATCTGGCTGATGCTCCGCTACAGCGTATGCATCCCCAGCATGGTTCTGGAAGACGTGCGGACGGGTCAAGCCATCCGGCGCAGCGTACAACTCATGAAAGGGAACTATCTGCGCTGCTTCTTGCTCCTGCTGCTGACCGTAGTGATCACTTACGTGAGCCTGATGATTTTCCAGGGGCCGTTCTACATCGCCATGCTTCTGAGTGCGCGCCATGGGCAGGTCGCGATCTGGCTCATGTCGCTCAGCTCCGTGTTTGGCGGGCTGGGGGGAGCGCTTTCGGCGCCTCTGATCATGATCGGGTTGGTGCTGCTGTATTACGATATCCGGGTCCGCAAAGAGGCATTCGACCTGCAATTGATGATGTCCCTGGTGGACCAGGCTGGAGCGCAGCCCGTTTCAGGGGCGGCGGCCCCAGCGCCCAGCGCGTAACCATGCCGCTTTTTTTCCGGAAATTTTTTTCCGCAGTAGCGCTGTTGCTCGTGTTTGCAGCGGTCGCCGGCGGGCGCGCCCAGGCGCCCAGCGTGTCTACAAATCTTCCCGGCTACACTGCCGACCTGCAGAGCTGGTCGGCGGCAGTCGCCCAGTTGCCGGACCATCCCGAGAAGGCCGTCGAACTGCGCCGCACTGTCCCGCCCAGGCTGGAAGTGCAAACCGCCGGCCAGCAATTCACCATCTCCAACGCCTGGCTGATGGAGGCTCTGGTTCACTGGGAGAAACAAGCGCCCAAGCGGACGGACCTGCAGCAGCAGATGGCGCAGCGGTTGCAGTGGGAGCTGCAGCAGGCGCAGGAGCTGAGCCGGCCCGCCGAAGCACCCTCGCCGCAAGCCGCCCGGGCGCAGCTTGCTGCCGTGCTCAGCCGGCGCGAATTCCGTTTTGTGAGGGCCCCGAGCTGGTGGGACCTTATGTGGGCCCGCGTGTGGCGCTGGATCGGGCGGCAGCTGGAAAAGCTGATGCGCCGCCTGCATCTGAAACCCGGGGTTAGCAACGTCCTTTCCTGGATACTGCTGGGAGCGGCGTTTCTTTTGTTGGCCTTAATACTCTGGCGCAGCCTGCGACATGCCTCGCGCAGCACGACCCGGCTGGGTCTGCAAGCGCCCACATCCACGGCTTGGGGGTGGCGCCAGTGGGCGGACGCAGCCCGGGACGCAGCCGCCGGGCAGCGCTATCGCGATGCTGTCCACTGTTCCTACTGGGCCGCTGTCTTCCGCCTGGAGCAAATGGGAGTGTGGCGTCTGGACGACTCGCGCACCCCGCGCGAGTATCTGCGGTTGCTGCCGCGTGAGTCGCAGCACCGGCCGGCCATGGCCAGTTTGACCCGCAGTTTTGAAATCGTGTGGTACGGATACCGGCCGGTGACTTCGGCGCAGGCGGAATCCGCGCTGCAGGAACTGGAGAGCCTGGGATGCAGCTCGCCCTCGATAGCGGCGACCGCAAGCTCCTGATCGGAGCCGCGGCCATTGTTCTGGCGCTGGCTGTTGTTGCCGCGCTGGTGGGTACCGAGGCCCACACCCCGTCGGTGTATCCCTCCAGTTACTCGGCGGCCTCGAGCGGCGGCAAAGTGGCGTTTCTCACGCTGCAAACCCTGGGCTACAAAACGGAGCGCTGGCTGGATCCGCCGCAGGGACTGAAGGCACAGGATAGTCTTCTGATTCTTGCCGATCCCATCATCCCTCCCACCAGGGAGGAGCGCCAGGCCCTGCGCAAGTATGTGGAATCCGGCGGGAAGGTTCTGGCTACGGGCTTAGCCGGCGAGAAGCTGTTGCCGGAAGGCGCCTCCGGCTCGAACGACGCGCTGGACGTGGAATGGAAGGATTTTCCCGCGTTGTTTCCGGGAGCCCTTACTCGCGGCGCTCCCAGCATTACCCTGGTCCCTCTCGCCAGATGGACAGGCACGGCCTCGCGCTACATTCCTCTATATGGCTCCGCAGAGGAGCCAGTGGCGGTCATCTATCAGCTAGGTCGCGGCCAGATACTGTGGTTGGCGGCTTCAACACCTTTGACCAACGCGGGCATTCGGCGCGCCGGTAATCTCGAATTGTTGCTGAACTTTGCCGGTTCGCCGCAGCGGACCCGCATTTTCTGGGACGAATACTTCCACGGCCAGGGACGTTCGCTGGCCGACTACTTCCGGCGCACGCCGCTGCCCTGGGGCCTGGCGCAGCTCGGAGTGCTGCTGGCGATGGCCTTGCTGGCGTTTTCGCGGCGCAGCGGTCCGGTGCGTCCCTTGCTGCGCGAATCGCGCCTTTCGTCCCTGGAATTTATTGATACCCTGGGCGGGCTCTACCAGCAGGCGCACGCAGCACGCGGTGCGGTCGAGGTGGCTTATCAGCGTTTCCGCTTCCTCCTGTCACAACGCCTGGGGATGCCGCTGACGGCTTCCGATGCGGATTTGGACAAGGCAGCACGGCAA
>DASYWT010000013.1:0-5295 GCA_035935775.1 Terriglobales bacterium | reverse complement strand
ATGGTTATAGGGCGGATAGGTCCCGGTAAGCAGCGCCGCGTGCGAAGCCAGCGTACGGGGTGACTGCGCGTAGGCGTGCTCAAACACAACGCTCTCTTTGGCCAGCGCGTCCAGCTGAGACGTCAATCTGCCTTTGGCGCCCAAAAAGCCCATGCGGTCGGCCCGGGCAGAGTCAAGCGTAATAAGAATGATGTTCGGCTTTTCTGCCGCGAATAGGCCCGCTGAAAACAGCAGCGGGGCCGCCAGACACATCATTAAATTTCTCATTCTCAGAATGTCCTGATCTGGGTGGAGCAGGCCTTCGGGCCTGCAAAAAGGATCACTATCAAGGAAGGGCTTTAGCCCGTGAGGTACTTCAACCCGTTTACCTCAGAGGCTAAAGCCCTCAAGTATTATGCTGGTTGCAAAGCAGGGCTTGAAGCCTTGCTCCACCCCTCTGATTCGCACCAACCCAGCCGACTTAAGCCTTATACCCTTCAGCTGCCAAGGCGCGCCCGAATTCCCGCAACAGGAACTCCACGTTTTCTTCGGTGGCCAGCGGACCCATGATCCCGATGCGAAACACCTTGCCCGCCAGCGGCCCGAAGCCTCCCTGAATCTCGATGCCCGGCCCTTCCAGCAGCCGTTTCCTGACCTTCGCGTCATCCACGCCCGCCGGCACGCACACCGTGTTGAGCGTAGGAATGCGCTGGCCTTCCGGCACGTGCAGGCGCAGGCCCATAGCTTCAATGCCTTTGACGAACAACTCATGGCACCGGCGGTGACGCTCCCAGCGCTGCCCCACGCCTTCCTCGGCAATCAGGGCCAACGCTTCGCGCAAGCCATAGAACATGGAGATGGGTGCGGTGTGATGGTAGCGGTGCGAAACTGTGGAGTAGTCGTAAATCAGTTTCAAATCGAAATACCAGCTGCGCACCGGCGTCCGCCGTTCTCCCAGCCACTCCATGGCCCGCTTGGAAAGCGCCATAGGCGCCAGCCCCGGCGGGCAACTCAAGCCTTTTTGCGTGCAGCTATAAGCGACGTCAATTCCGGTCTTGTCCACCTCCACCGGCAGGCCGCCCAGCGAGGTCACGCAATCGCCGATCACCAGGGCGCCGGCTTCATGTGCTGCCGCGCAAATCGCCTTCCCCGGCTGAAGCGCGCCCGTGGAGGTCTCCGCCTGGACATAAGCCACAACCTGCGGCTTCTCGCGGCGGATGAATTCCTTCCCTTCTTCATCGCCGAACGTTGCGCCCCACGCCTTTTCGAGGCGCACCACATTGGCCCCATGCCGCTTTGCCATCTCCGTAATGCGGTCGGAGAAATATCCGTTGGCAAAAACAGCGCACTTCATGCCCGGCTCCACGAAGTTGGAGACCGCCGCTTCCATCCCGCCGCTGCCGGTGCCGGAAACCGCCAGCGTAACGCCCTGCTCGGTGCCAAACACCATCTTCAGCAGCCGCTGCACGTCTTCCATGACGGTGAAGAAATAGGGGTCAACGTGGCTGACAATCGGCCTGGATAGCGCCTCGTACACCCGCGGGTGAACCTGGGTCGGTCCCGGCCCGAACAGGTATCGGCGTGGTGGTTGCAATGGGGAGAGTTTTTCCGCGTGGATAGTCTCGGTCGTTGTTGCCATTCTTTCCTTTCCCTGGTTCAGCCTAAATGGTTCAGCCTAACTGGTTAGCCTGACTGGTTCAGCCTGTCCGTTCAAGCCGATTCTCGCTGCTGGACAGATGCCCCTCCCGTCGCGGTGTCCATTACCCACCGCCGAACGCAAGTTGCTCTTGAGCGGATTACTACATTTTGCGGTTCAGCGCGCCTTACGGTCAACTCATTGTGGTCGTTATCACGCTGATAAACGATTTTAATCAGCCTGCGATGCGGTTGCGGATGCCGGTGGTCAGGTTGATCCGATCAGCGGCGGATAGTGCGGCGAGAAGCACACCGACAATCATGCTGCACTGCTTGCTTGATGCCTGCGAGATTCGCCGAGTTCCCCGCCCGCCTTGACTTTTCCCACTGGTTTGCACTAAAAGCTAAACATCGCGGAATTCCAGCACCTCAACCCATAGCACGCGTGTTGTCGCCCATCCATCACTGCGCCCTCTGCTTCCGGCCCTCCCTAGAACGCGGAGCACTGCCATGAGCAAGCCCAAATGGCTCCTGGTCGGGGTGGTCATCTGCGCCGCTGCCGGGCTGCTCTATTCCCAACTGCCCGCGCGCAACCGCTATCGGGGCGATCACAAGCTCATCATTCTCGGCATTGATGGCATGGACCCCCAGCTGCTGGAACGCTTCGTGGCGGAAGGCAAAATGCCTAATTTCGCCACCCTGGCGCGCCAAGGCTCGTTTCGCCGCCTCACCACCAGCACGCCACCGCAGAGCCCCGTCGCCTGGTCCAATCTCACCACTGGCCTCGATCCCGGCGGCCACGGCATTTTTGACTTCATCCACCGTGACCCCGCCACCATGGAACCCTATCTTTCCACCTCCCGGGTCGAGCCGCCCCGGCACAATCTGCATCTCGGCTCCTGGGTAATTCCCCTGGGCAGCGGCACCGCCGAACTCCTGCGTCACGGCGAGCCGTTCTGGAACATTCTGGAAGAGCACGGCATTCCGACCAGCGTCTTCCACATGCCTGCCAACTTCCCGCCTAGCGCCTCCAAAGCCCGCACCCTGGCCGGCATGGGCACGCCCGACCTGCGCGGCGGCTACGGCACTTTCAGCTTCTTTACCGACGACCCCACCGTCCAGGCCGGAGAAGTCGAGGGTGGCGAAATCATTCCCGTTATGGTGCGGAACTGGCGCGTTTCCGCCAATCTGGAAGGCCCCAAGAACAGCTTCCGCAAGGACTGGCCACCTGCGCTCGTTCCTTTCACCGTTTCAATTGATCCTGTCTCTCCCGTGGCCAAAATTGCCATCCAGGACCACGAGTTTGTGCTGCGCGAAGGCGAGTGGAGCGACTGGGTGCAGGTGGATTTTTCTCTCATCCCAGGCCTGGAAAGCGTCAGCGGCATCTGCCGCATTTTTCTGAAGCAGGTGCACCCGCGATTCCAGCTCTACATTTCGCCTGTCAACATTGACCCTGCCGACCCCGCCCTGCCGCTCTCAACTCCCGCGGGCCTCTCCCGCGACCTGTGGCGGGAAGTGGGCGATTTCTACACGCAAGGCATCGCGGAAGACACCAAGGCGCTTTCCGACGGCGTGCTCGACGATGGCGAATACCTGCAGCAGGCACGTGAAGTGGCCGCCGAGCAGCGCCGCATTTTCGACGCTGAGTTTCCCAAGTTCCACCGCGGCGTCTTCTTCTTTTATTTCTCCAGCCTCGACCTGAACGGACACATGATGTGGCGGCTGATGGACCCGCACCATCCCGCCTACGATCCCGCCCTCGCCGCACAGTACGGCAATGCGCTGGAAAGCTTCTATCAGCAGATTGATGGCGTGCTGGGCAAGGTGCTCCCTACGCTCGATTCCAACGCGACGCTGCTGGTCCTTTCCGACCACGGCTTCGCTCCCTTCTACCGCTCCTTCAACCTGAATACCTGGCTGCTCGATAACGGCTATCTCGCGCTCAAGCCCGGCGCCAATCAGGAAGAAGGACAGTACTTCGCCAACGTGGACTGGAGCCGCACTCGGGTTTATGGCCTGGGATTGAATGGCCTTTACCTGAACCTTAAAGGACGCGAAAAGGATGGCATCGTGCAGCCCGGCCGCGAAGCCAATTCCCTGTTGGATGAACTCGGCGCGAAGCTGCTGGCGGTACGCGATCCCTCTACGGGCTTGCCCGCCATCACGCGCATGAGCCGCACCTCTGAGGTTTACCATGGCCCCTACATACAGGACGCACCCGACTTCATTGTGGGCTACAACCGTGGCTATCGCGCCGGATGGAAAACCATTCTGGGCGCTTTCCCCCGACAGCTCTTTGAAGACAACACCAACGCCTGGAGTGGCGACCACTGCATGGACTACACCCTCGTGCCCGGCGTGCTGCTCAGTAATCGCAAGATTGACGCGCAGTCGCTCGCGCTCACCGACATCGCTCCCACCATCCTGGCTGAGTTTGGGATTGCACCCGCTCACGGTATGATGGGTCATTCCGTGTTCCAGCCTGCAGCCGCGCCCCGTTCCCAAACCGCGTCGCTGGGCCATTAAGGAGAGCACTCATGTTCGGCTACAAGCTGAAGATTGATGACGATTTGCTGGAGAAGCTGAAGAAGTGCTCGGAGACGGCGGGCTACGCCTCAGTGGACGAATTTATCATTCACGCGCTGGAAAAGGAGACGGCCGCGATCCTGGGCGCCGACAGCAGCTCCGCCTCCGAAGAGGAAATCAAGAAGCGTCTCCGCGGCCTGGGCTACATCGAGTAGCACGACACAAACCACGGTCATGGCTTCGGGCACTCAAATATGGGCCGTTGTTCTGATGCCCACGGTTCCTTCCAATCATGCATTGGCGGTGCTTCTCATCCTTTCCATCATCACCGGCCTTGTCATGATCGTCCTCTTCGGCTACCTTTCCGACCAGAACGCGGTGCGCCGCGCCAAGGACCAACTGCGCGCGCAACTGCTTGCTGTGCGTCTCTTCCAGGACCAGCCCCAGGTTGTGCTGCGCGCTTACGGCCGCATCCTCACCGGCACCGGCCGCTACCTGCGCGTTTCTTTCAAGCCGCTCGCCGTTATTATTTTGCCCATGATCGCCCTGCTCATCTATGGCGATCGCTACCTGGGCTCGCTTCCCTTCCAGGCCAACCAGCCCATTCTGCTTAAAGCACAGCTGGCGAAAACCGACGCTCTGGATGACATTGCTCTGCGCCTGCCCCCGGGCTTGAGCGAATCCGCGCCCGCCGTGCACATCGCAGACAACAATGAAGTGGATTGGCGCCTGGTCGCCTCCGCCGACGGCAATTACACCGTGAATGTTCTGGCTGAGGGCCAGGAAGCCGGCAAACAGGTGGTGGTCTCAAGTAACCTCACGCATTTGTCCGAATGTCGCATGCGCGGCCACTTATGGCGGCGCCTGCTCGATTGCGCCGAACCTGCACTGCCCGCCAATGCCTCTCTGCGCCTGCTGGCGGTGAACTATCCCTCGCGCGACTTTGATCTCGGACCCTGGACCACCAACTGGCTGGTCATATTTTTTGTGGTCTCCCTCGTGGCCGCCGTGCTCTTCAAATTCATTCTGGGTATCGAGATATGAGTGGCAGTAGCAATCTTTTTCGCGATTGTCATCCTGAGCGTCGCGTGACCGAGCTTCGCGAGGGAGCGCAGCGAGGGACGTGGTTTTTTTTGCTAAGACACATTTTGTGGC
>DASYWT010000012.1:0-6196 GCA_035935775.1 Terriglobales bacterium | reverse complement strand
GTATCAGGTGGGCCTGTTCTCGCGGACGTTGTCCACGCTGCTGAAGGGCGGCCTGCCGCTGGTGCCGAGCCTGGAGACGGCGGCGCGCTCCATTGGCAGCCGGCAGGTAAGCAATGCAGTCTTCTCGAGCGTGGAGACGGTTCGCGAGGGTAAAGGGCTGGCGCCGAGTCTTGAAAAGACGAAGGTCTTCCCGGAGTTAGCGATCGAGATGATCGAGGTGGGCGAATCCACCGGCGCGCTGCCCGCCATGCTGACCTCGGTAGCGGAGTTTTACGAGGAGGACGTTCAGGCGGCACTTACCGCCGCCATGGCTTTGATTGAGCCGGCGATCTTGATTTTTATGGGCTCGGTGGTATTTTTCGTGCTCCTCTCGTTGTATTTGCCCTTGTTTACGCTGGGAGCGGGAGGAATTCGGTAGAGGCGGGAGTCAGGGCTCAGGAGTCAGGAGTCAGGTGTCCGTAGGTGAAGGTTGGGATTCGCGAGTCGCTGGCCGTTAGTCGTGGGCAGCCTCCGTCGGTTCAGAATGGCTGCTTTTTGCTGACTCCTGACTACTGACTCCTGACTAGTTGGTTTTTAGCAATGGCAGACAAGAAATCACTCTTCGTGAACGGCGGAAACGGCGGCCGGATCGCCACGGAAACCCCGGCCGACGAACTCTCGCGGGCGCGCGACGTGGCGCGGCGTTATCGCTGCGAGTACGTTGACCTGCGTGACTTCCAGCTTCACCACGAGCTGTTCAAGAAGATTCCGGTAGACCTGATGTTCCGCTACAACTTCGTTCCTTTGCAGGAGACGGAGGATGGGCGGCTGGCCATCGCCATCGCGGACCCCAGCCAGCTGATGATGATTGACGAGATCAGCCTGCTGCTGGGCAAGCGCATCGTCACCAAGGTCGCCACCCTTTCGCAAATCGCCGACATCCTGAAGAAAACGGAGCAGTCGCAGCGCGTGCTGGAGGAAGCCAGCGAAGGCTTCACTCTGGATGTGATCCGGGAAGATGAAAGCGGCGACGAGACCATTTCCATTGAGCGGCTGACGGCCGAAGGCGATATCAGCCCCATCATCCGCCTGGTGGACACGACTATCTTCACCGCCCTGGAGCGGAGGGCCAGCGACATTCACATCGAGACCCGCGACGACTCGGTGTACATCAAGTACCGCATTGACGGCGTGCTGCAGCAGGCCATGAATCCCATCGCCAAGGAGCACCATTCCACCATCATCTCCCGCATCAAGGTGATGAGCGAACTGGATATCGCCGAGCGCCGCGTGCCCCAGGACGGCCGTTTCCGCGTCAAGTACAAGGGCCGCCCGATTGACTTCCGCGTCTCCATCATGCCTTCCATCAACGGCGAGGACGCCGTGCTGCGCGTGCTGGACAAGGAATCCATGAGCGAGAAGTTCCACACGCTCGTGCTCGACGTGGTTGGCTTCAGCGACGATGACCTGCGCAAGTTCCGCCGTTACATCAAAGAACCGTATGGGATGGTGCTGGTCACGGGTCCCACGGGCAGCGGCAAAACGACCACGCTCTATGCGGCGGTAAACGAGATCAAGACCGACGAAGACAAGATCATCACCATTGAAGACCCGGTGGAGTACCAGATTCGCGGCATCACCCAGATTCCGGTGAACGAGAAGAAGGGCCTGACCTTCGCCCGCGGCCTGCGCTCCATCCTGCGCCACGACCCGGATAAGATCATGGTGGGCGAAATCCGCGATACGGAGACGGCGCAAATTGCCATCCAGTCGGCGCTCACCGGGCACCTGGTGTTCACCACCGTGCATGCCAACAACGTAGTGGATGTGATCGGGCGCTTCCTGAACATGGGCGTGGAACCGTATAACTTCGTGTCCGCGCTGAACTGCATCCTGGCCCAGCGACTGGTGCGGGTGATCTGCCCCAATTGCCGCAAGCAGGTGTTCTACCCCGCGGATGTGCTGGAGGCCAGCGGTCTGGACCCGCAACAATGGGGCGCGGTGCCGTTCTATGAAGGGGAGGGGTGTATCGAGTGCGCGGGCACCGGTTTTCGCGGCCGCACCGCCATTCATGAACTGCTCGACTTGACCGACCGCATCCGGGAAATGATCCTGGACAAGCGGCCAAGTTCGGAAATACGCCGCGCTGCCCGCGAGGAAGGCATGCGTTTTCTGCGTGAATCGGCGCTGGACAAAGTGCGTTTGGGAGCCACCACTCTGAAGGAGATCAATAAGGTTACGTTCATCGAGACGACGCGCTGAACGCCTTTACCCTGGTGGTTAGGCGCGCGGCCGGCGTGGTTCTTTTCGGGCGGCGTCGCCACCCCGGAACCACGCGCTATAACCGGAGCAAGGAGCGATCGGAGTCACAATAGAGACCAGGACATGAGCCGGATCTTGAACAAGAACCGCCCACAACTCGCCTGCGAGATTTCCGCAGATGCGGTGGTGGCGGCGCGGGCCAGCCAGCAGGGCGAGGGACTGGAAGTGTACACAGCCAAGGACCTGCCGCAGGGCACGCTCGCACCCGACCTGACCGAAGCCAACGTGCTGCGCGGCGATTGGCTGCGCAACGTTATCCAGGCTGCGCTGGACGAAGTTGGCGGACGAACCCGGGATGTTGTCACCATTCTTCCCGATGCGGCCGTGCGCGTGGTGCTGGTGGATTTTGAGACTTTGCCGGAAAAACGCGAAGAAGCCGAAGCGGTGGTGCGCTTCCGGCTCAAGAAATCCCTGCCCTTTGATGTAGAGAAGGCCCGCGTTTCCTATCAGGTACAAGCAGGAAGTTCGAGCAAGGAATTGAAAGTGATCGCGGCGGTGGCCCTGGCCAGCGTGCTGGATGAATACGAATCCGCCTTTCGCGACTGCGGTTATGTTCCGGGAGTGGTTCTGCCTTCCATGCTGGCGTCTTTGGGAGTGGTGGATGCCGCCCGGCCCACCCTGGTGGTGAAGGTTGATCCCTACACCACCAGCATTGCCATCCTGGAGAGGCAGCAACTGCTGCTGTTCCGCACGCTGGAGAACGCGCGCGGGCTGAACATCACGGGAGAACAACTGGCGGAGGATGTTTACCCTTCTGTGGTATTTTTCCAGGATACCTACCGGCTGGACGTGGAGCGAGTGTTCGTGGCGGGTCTGCCCAATTCCGAAGTGGCCCTGCAAAGCCTGCACGCGCAAACCGGAGTCGAAGTTCAGGAACTGGCGGGCGCCGGGCAGAGGAATGGATTCACAGGTTCCCCTTCGCAACTGGCAGCGGTTTCAGGAGCGCTGCTCTCATAAACCATGCGCATCACCATCAATCTCGCCAGCCAGCCATTCGAAGACGCGCAGCGTTTTGTGCGCCAGTGGACGGTGACTCTGGGCCTGGTTGGCCTGCTGACGCTCGCGCTGGTGGTCGGGGCTGTACTGCGGCTGCGTTCGTGGAGGGTGGAAGAGAGCCGCATCGACGACCTGCAGGCGCAACTGGCCCAGGGAAACCGGGAAATCGGCCAGGCCGAGGCCTTCCTCAACCGCCCGGAAAACCGCGATACGCGGGACAAATCGCTCATCCTGAATGAACTGATCGCGCGCAAGGCTTTCTCCTGGACGGAAGTGTTCTCCGATCTGGAACGCATCATGCCACCGCGTCTGCACGTGGTTTCAATTCGCCCTGAACTGTCGCCGGACAACCAACTCGAGCTGCGGATGGTGGTGGCGGGAGAGTCGCGCGATCGGGCCCTGGACCTGGTGCGCCGCATGGAACAGTCGCCGCGTTTCCGCCAGCCGCAGATCGTGGCGGAAGCAAGAGAGGAGCAGCCGCAGACTCCGGGCGATCGAGTGCAGTTCGACATCAGCACGTTGTACGCAACCGAAATCACTCTCCCGGCGCCTCCCAGCCGCCAGGCTTCTGCTTCGCGAGGAGGCTTTTAATGAGCGATGTCCGGCAATTGCGCAAGCGGCTGACGGCGGTGCTGGCGGTGCTGCTGGGCGTTGACCTGATTTGTGCCGTGGTTCTGCTCTCCCCGCTGGGCCGCTCCCGCCAGGCCGACATCCAGTTGCTGCAAGGGCAACTGCGGTTGAAGACCAAACAGGTGCAACCGCTGCGCGGTCTCGACCAGAAAGTGGTGGTGGCCAAGCAGCAGATTGCCGATTTCTACCGCGACCGCCTGCCCTCGACTTACTCCTCCATTGACGCAGAAATGGGCAAATTGGCCGACGAGAACGGCACCAACATCGCGCAGGTGAAATATCACCTGGAGGACGAAGAAGGCGGAGGCCTGCGCCCGATTACCATTGATTCCCTGCTGTCCGGCGATTATCTGCACATCGTGAAGTTCATCAACGCGCTGGAGCGGGACCAGATGCTCTTTATCGTAGACAACATCAACCTGGGCGACGCCAAGGGCGGCACGGTCAAGCTGCAGCTGAAAATGCAGACCTACATGAGGAGCGGAGCGTAAGTGAAGGTCGGAGCCGAGGACCGGAAGAAGGTTGCGATTGCCGGCGTGCTCATGGTGGCGGCGCTGCTGCTGGTGGTGCGCATGCTCCTGGTGGACTCCGGACCCAGCGCTTCCGCGCCGCCCAGCTTCGAACAGAACAGCAGCGCCCCCGCCACACAACCGACGCGCACCAACCCGCGGGGTTTGAAGAGGGGCAAAACAGCTCAAACAACAACCTTGAATCTCGATCCCCGGCTGCGCCTGGATCTGCTCAGGAGCAGCGAAGAAGTGAGGTATGCCGGAACGGGGAGAAACATCTTCCTTAGCTACGAGGAAGCGCCCATTCCCAAGCCATTGACCGATGCCCGGCTCGGCAAACCGGTGCCGACGCAGCCGCCGCCTCCGCCACCGCCGCCGCCCATTCAGCTCAGGTTTTTTGGGTTTGCCAATAGGCCCGGCCAGCCCAGGAGGGTGTTCCTGGCAAAGGGGCAGGACGTGTTCATTGCCGGAGAAGGCGACATTGTGGACCGTCGCTACAAGGTGCTGCGCATCGGACCGACTTCCATCGAACTGCAGGATGTGCTCAACAACAACCGGCAAAGTATTCCCATCACTCAGGGCTAAAGCGTGAAGCTGGGCACGCAATTACGAGTTGGGCAGCCGGCGGACAACGGCAAACAAGGCCGCCAGGGCTACGTGCTGCTGGCCCTCATCCTGATGCTGGCGTTAATCGTGATCGCCGCCGCGGCGGCGGCGCCCGACATTGCCATGGCCATTCGGCGGGAACGGGAAGCCGAACTGATTAATCGCGGCACCCAGTACATGCGCGCCATCCAGCGCTACTACAAAAAGTTCGGGCGCTATCCCGTGCGCATCGAGGATCTGGAAAACACCAACAACATGCGTTTCTTACGCCGGCGCTACAAAGATCCCATGACCGGCAAGGACTTTCGCCTGCTGCACTTCGGTGAGGTGCAGATGGGTGCGATAACGGGGATGGGCACGGGCGGAGGGTTGATGAGCGGGGCTGCCTCCGCAGCCATGAGCGGCGCTTTTGGCCAGGGTCCGACGGCAAATCCGGGCATGTTGTCGTCGCAAGGCAACACGGCAACAGCCGGCACAATGTTCTCGCCCTCCAACCCGCAAACGGGCGCGATGGGCGTAGGGGGGCAGACTTCCGGGACGCAGGGTGCTGACTCGCTCGCCGGCAAGGTGTTTGGAGGCGGCCCCATCATCGGCGTGGTCAGCACCAGCCACAAAGCCTCGATTCGCGAGTTCAACAAGAAGAACCACTACAACGAGTGGTATTTCGTTTACGATCCCGCCCTCGACCGGGGTGGGCTCATCAGGGGCCCCGCTCAGCCGCCAATCCCCGGCACCAAGGCGTCGGTGGTGGGAATGCCAGGAGCCGCTGGAGCAGGGGGCAATACCGGATCCTCAGGGTTTGGGAACTCCATGCCGGGCTTTGGAAACCCGGCTCTGCAGGGACCGGGAGCCATGGTCCCGGCGCAGCCCCAAGAACAGCCGCAGCAATAAGAAGCAAGCTGACTGGCCGAGTAGGTAGACAGTTAGTTGTTGTCAGCTTCGGTTTGGCGAGTTCAGTTAGCCAGCCAGGTAGCCCCATAGGCCGACTGAACTTCTTGCCACCCGGAGGCGGTGAGCATCATCCAAATAGGTAGTAAACAAGGGATTTACCGCTGTTATTCCATTGTTAAAGCGGAAGCCCGGTTTTGCTATAATCGGTTGACGTGATAAGGAGATAGGAATGGCAACCACAACCGCAAATGTAACTAAGACCG
>DASYWT010000011.1:0-20100 GCA_035935775.1 Terriglobales bacterium | reverse complement strand
AAGCCGCGAGCGCGAGCTGCAGGTCGCCATTTTGCGGAACAGGGGTGGCGCCGACCTGGCTTGCGACCCAGGCGCCAACCCGGTTCGCCGCCTCATTCATTTCCTCCAGTGATGCTCCCCGCAGGCAATGGTGCACGAGGGTGGCGGTAAAAGCATCGCCGGCGCCAACGGTGTCGGCCACCTCGACCCGGTAGCCGGGGTGCTCGGCGGCAGCTTGACGGCTCATCAGCAAGCTCCCGCAATTTCCCCGGGTCACGCAAACCAGGCTGGCCTTGTAGGCGCGGAGCAAAGCCTCCGCCGCAGCGCGCTCGCCAGTGAATGGAATCCCCAGGAGCCGCGCCACCACTGGCAGCTCATCGTTATTGAGCTTAACAATGTCAGCCAGAGCCAACGAGGCAGCCAGCACCTCAGCCGAGTAAAACGGCGCCCGCAGGTTGACGTCGAAGACCCGCAGTGCTTGCCGCCGGGTGGAGCGCACGAATTGCAGGATGGTTTCGCGGCTGACCGGCGAACGCTGCGCCAGCGAACCGAAGCAGACCGCGTCCGCTTCCTCCGCCAGCAGCTTCCATGCCGGCGTCCACTGAAGAAAATCCCAGGCCACGGGCCGGGCAATCTCAAACTCCGGCTGGCCCGCTGCATCCAGGCGCACCTGCACGGTGCCGGTGGGATGAGAGGAGTCGAACTGCAGATGTTCAGGTGAGGAGCCTAGCTCGCGCAGCCGGCCAGCAGCCGCGTGGCCGAGATCGTCGTCCCCCACACGGCTGGCCACAACTCCGCGGTCGCCCAGCAGGTTCGTAAAGTACGCGAAGTTGGCGGGAGCGCCGCCCAGTTGCCGGCCGTCCGGTAACAGGTCCCACAGAAGCTCGCCGAGGCCGACGATCGTGTAGGTTGAGCTCATACGGCGGGGGTGCAAGGCGGACTCAAAAATCTTGCACCTTGGGCTTGATGTTATACCTGCCCTCCGGCGCAACCTCCAGCACTTCGCCGTGGGGAAGATACGGCTTCAGAGCTGCGGGGTTCTTCCATTCCAGCCCCCAGCCGTTATCAATCGCCACCACCGTGTACTTGCCAGGCACCACCGAAGGCAGGGTAAAGGTGCCGTCGCTATCGCTCTGGTCAGCCCGGAACAGAGGCGTATTGTTGGCCGGATCGAGAGGAACCAGCACCACCAACGCGCCTGAAACCGGTTTGCTGTCGCGCATGGCTGTGCCTTTTATCTCGCCCACCCCGCGCGCCATGACGACGCGCAGCACCACCGGATCGGGACTGGTAATCTGCAGCGTCCGACCGGCAACCTTGGCGCCGGTGGCCGTCACACTGACAACAAAAAGCCCTCCCGTGAAGCTCGAGCCGACCTCATATTGGCCTGGAGGCACCGCGCGGTCAAAAACGAACTCTGAATGCGACGAAATTTCGGCCGCAAACACACTTTCCCCGTGCGAAAGTGTGAAGAACAGGTGTGCGGGCGGCTTGATGGCAGGGATAAAGCGCACCGTACCACTGACTGCCGCCGAGGGCGCAGGCTCACTGAGGTCAATTTCGTCGTCCTTTCCCGCTTCCACAGCTCTGCTTTGTGCTTTCTGCTGCCGTCCGGCCTTGGGATCGTAGAACTGCAGCTCCATTTCATAGTTTCCCGGAGGAACTCCTGTAGATTCGAACACGCCCGGACCCACCTTCCGAAACGTAACCCCGAACGAAATCGGGTTGCCCTCAGAGACCTGCTGCGACAACATTGCGCTGAACGCCGACACAGAGGTCGTGTCCGCCATGCGCACCACAAGGTGCTGCGCCGGTACGGCAGTGAGCGTTAAATCGGCGCTGGCATGTCCGCCAGCCTGCAGGTCAATTAGAGTCGCGTCACTGAGATTGGTCACATCCTGGTAGCAGGTGAGAGGATATGCCACATCGAGGGGGGACCGCTCAGCATTTGCGCCCGCCGCCTCCGTAATCTGCCTCTCCGTCTGCGCATACCAGGGCTGCGTGTTGACACAAACGAAGTACGCCCCGGGCAGCAGTTGACCGAAATGATACGAGCCCTGATCGTTGCTGGTAGTGGAATTCACCGAGCGGGTCGCCCACTCTCCGTTCACCAACGACTTGTGCAGGAGCATGACCTGAGCGCGGCGCACGGGGTCGCCCGCCTCATCAACAATCGTTCCGGAAATGTAGCCCTCCGGCTGCAGGCGAAACAGCAGGTTGGGCGACGGCAGGTCCGGACCTACCGCGATGCCGGTGAAAAACGATCCATGCTGCTGGTAGCCCTCTGTGACGAAGCCGTGATGCTTTGCCTGCAAAACGTACTTGCCCGGGTCGAGGCCGCGAAAAAGAAAACGGCCATCCCCCGCGGTCAGCATCGCTTGGGCGAAATTATTGTCTGCCACGGATCTGATTGTGACCTGGGCGTGGCTTAGCGGCTGGCCATCCGCGGCGCTGATTACCTTGCCCGCAATCTGCCATTCTGACCGCTGCGACGAAGCCGCCGGGGCCTGGGCCACGACCACTGTGAAGAACGCCAGAAGAAGCCCCGCCAGTCGGACCGGGCTGGAGATCCGTATCACCGCCGAATCAACTCCACGTTTATTGTCTTCGAATCCTTCGAGCCCAGGGTCACATGGCTGCCTTGCGAGAGATAATCGCGCAGGGCGTCGCGGTTGGCGTACTCGAGATCAGCGATATTATCGAACGCCAGCACAACATAGTCGCCCGGCGGAAGATTTTCGAAGCGAAACTCGCCCTGGTCACTGGTGTTTGTGACCCACGGTGTCCGCAGGGGAGCACCTTGCATCACCGCCAGCACCGTAGCCGCGAAGGGCCTGCCATCCTGTCGCGTTTCTCCCGCCAGGGTGGCGCCATCATCCCGCAGGAGGGCTTGAATGGTGACAGCCGAGGCCCCGGTGCCGACGGTCAGGGGCTCGGCAAACAGGTCGGTGCTGCCGCTCAGCAGCGACTGCACGTACCAGCCGCCCGTGGGAGTGACTTCCACGTTGTAACGTCCCGGTTGCACGGAACTAATCACCAGGCCGCCGTGATCTTTATCCTCTGTTGGCCCGGACCACGCGTTCTGGTTGAAGAAATTCTGCCCTCCACCTGGAACGGCCGAGGACAACTGTACAGTGACCTGAGCAGAATCTCTGCTCGCCGAAGGGTTGTCGCTTTCGGTCTGTACGATTACGGGAATAGAAACAGGGGACTCGACTGCTATAACAACGCCGGAGACGTTGGAGGAGGCAACGCTTACTGTCGCCTGGCCGACTAACCTTCGTCCCGTTTCGTCTTCCGCCGTGGCATGGAGAGTATAAGAACCTGCCGGCACACCCCGCACGACAAACGCTCCGGTCGGGCGGTTTAACTCCACCGGCAGGGTGATGCCTGGGTCGAAATTCTCCCCCATCTGAAGTAGTTGCAGGCGACCTCCAGAGTAGCCGGTGACCTCACCTGTCACCTGATACGCAGGCAGCCGGTGAAGCGCAAAATCCGCCTGCAGGTTCTGTCCCGCAACAAGTTTGATCGGGGTGGCGGCGTTGAACTGGGTAACCCCAGGAAAGTAGGTTGTCGGATAACCTCCAAACTCAGAAAAGCCGGAGAAGACGCCTGTGCGCTCCGACATCACCGAGGCTGTCAGATAGTAGGTGCCAGGCATCAGGTCATAAAACCGAAATTGCCCATCTTGGTCAGTACCTTGTCGGCTGAATTCTTCCTGCTGGCGCCGGCCATTGATAATCCTCCAGCCCCGCACACTCATGCCAACGCCCTCCATGGGTTCGCCATTTTCGTCTGTAATGCGGCCGGAAATGATTCCTTCAGGAATAAGTTTGAGGACGATGTCTGACATGTCCCCCTTGACGGTCAGGAACATCACACCCCGTCTCTCCTCGAGGCGCGAAGGCGAAAAGTAGCCGGGCTTCTGCGCGGTAATGCCATACCTTCCCGCCGGAAAACCGCTCACCTCAAAGCGGCCCTGGCCGTCTGTAAACTGCATCTGTAGGCCGGCATTCACCAGGGCACGGCGAATGGGATCACCAGTAATAGAGTTGATGACGGTACCCCTAAGCGTGTAAGTGGCGGAATCGGAATTCCGGGCGGGATGGGGCGAACTGTCAATTTGCCCGATTGAGGCATTAGCGGCCAAAAGCGCCCAGCCCAGAAATATCACTTTGGCCAGACGGGGGCAGGGCGGAAAGCAATACGCGGCCGCCATGGGCAAACACGTTAGTGCAGAAGGGCGGGCAAAGGCAAGACCCGGTTCCAATTTCCACAATGCAAACGGGTTGCGAGCCGATCCAACAGTGTCCTTTCGGCCAACGCTGTGGGAATGGCCCCTTGGACGCGGCCTTTGGACCGTTGGTCATCTTGAGGAAGGCGGCTGCGGGCAGGAAACTATAAGTTGCTCCCGTACCGAGACTCTCTCGGCCGTGCGCCCGGCAAAGTGCCGGAGTGACATTCCTCTCTGGGGGCTATATGAAGAGGCTTCTGCTCGCAATTTGGGCGGACAATACAGCCACTGACCTTCCCGAGTACGCCGTGGCAGTGGCGGTGCTCGCCGCCATCGTAGTGGTCATGAAATCCCTGGACATTCACGGCAGCGATCTGCTGGCCGACTTGGGAATCAGAACGGGCGGCGCGCCGCGCTAATTGCCGCGGCACGCACAAGGCCGAGACGGCCTGCGGAACAGAGTTACGGCGAATCTCTGCCTTGCCGGACTTCAGGATTTCACGCCCAACTGCCAAAACAGAAAGCTGAGCTCGTCGGTGTTGTCTTCGATCTGCTTGCCCACTGGGCGGCCCTCCGAGTGGCCTTCCGTCGTATCGTAGTGCAACAGAATCGGACGTCCGGAGGCGTTCGCCCACTGCATCAGCGCGGTCATCTTGCGCGCGTGTAAGGGGGCGACGCGCGTGTCCGAATCGCCCGTCTCAAACAGCACCGCCGGGTACTTTGTTCCCTTGGTGACATGCTGATAAGGCGAGTAGGCGTAGAGAAACTTGAACTGCCCGGCATTGTCGGCGGAGCCGTATTCCGGTATCCAGAACCTGGCCACCAGAAACTTCTGGTAGCGGAGCATGTCCAGCAGCGGGTAGCCGCAAATGATGGCACGGTAAAGCTTGGGGCGCTGGGTCATGGCGGCGCCCATGAGCAGGCCGCCGTTGCTCCGGCCTTCAATGGCGAGCCGGGAGGGATTGGTGTAGTGGTTCTGGATCAGCCATTCGGCGGCAGCGAAAAAATCGTCAAACACGTTTTGCTTTTTCTCCAGCATTCCCGCGTGGTGCCATTGCTCGCCGAATTCACTGCCGCCACGCAGGTTGGGCAGGGCGAAAATACCGCCGTGCTCCACCCACACCACGGCCGCGGGCGAAAAGCGCGGCGTCATGCTGATGTCAAAACCGCCGTACGCGGTCATCAGCACCGGGTTCGCGCCGTTCAGCTTAAGGCCTTTCTGATAAAGCAGAAACATGGGCACCTTCGTGCCGTCCTTGGAACGGTACCAGACCTGTTTGAGTTCAAACCTGCTGCTTTCCAGCGGAACGTTATCGCGCGCCCATTGTGACCTGTTGCCGCTGGCGAGGTCGTAGCTGTAAATGGTGGGAGGCACGTGGAAGGAACTGAAGTCAAAGAAGGCTTCCCTGCCCCGCCAATGGCCGCTGATGCTGCTCACAGTACCGAGGCTGGGAAAAGTGATTTCTCCCGCGGCTTTGCCATCCGGCTGGAAAACACGAATCTGCGAGCTGACGTCGTGTAGATACTTCACCAGCAGTTTGCCGCCATAGGCAGCGAAATCGTCAATGACGTCGGAGGCCTGGGGCACTACCTCCCGCCAGTGATCCTGCCCGGGATGAAGCAGGTCAATATCCAGCACGCGTCCGTTTTCCGCCTTCCAGTTGGTCCAGACGTAGAGATGATCGTCGCCGGGTGAAGCGAAAAAGCGGGCGTTGATGCCCTGGATAACGGGTTTGATCGGCCCCTTGTGGACCAGGTCCTGGCAGAACACTTCGGTCTTGTCCGCGGCCGCACCGTACAAAACGTGGAGCAATAAATAACGGCCATCTTCGGTAACCTGCGCCAGGATAATATTGGTCGGTCCGTAATCCTTGCCGAAGATTTCGGGATCCCGTGCGGGGTCAGTCCCCAGCTTATGGAAGCGCACCCGTGGCGCATTGTTGTCCATCGTGGAATAGTAAAAGCCGCTCTTATCGGGGAGAAAAGAAACCTGGAAGTAGCGGGCCGTGGGCAGCACATCCGGCAGTTGCTTGTGTGTATTGACATCGAGCAGATGAACTTCAATTTCGTCGGCTCCTCCGCGCCGGATCCCGTAGGCAAGAAGGCTGCCGTCTGGACTCACGCCGCGGATGTCCACGCTGACACTGTGGTCAGCGCTCATGGGATGGGGATCCACCAGAACTTCGTCCTTCCCCGCGGCGCCCTGGCGCAGGTAGATAACGAACAAGTCCTGCTCCGCGCCGCGGCGACGGAAAAAGTAGCGCCCGTTGCGTTCGATGGGCGTCTGGATGTTGTCCACCTTCATGAGCTCACCGAGACGCCGGGAAATCTGCTCGCGGCCGGCAAGTTTGCCGAGAACGGAACGGGAGTAGACGTTCTGGGCGTTGATCCAGGCCCGCGTTTCCGGGCTGTTCTGATCCTCCAGCCAGCGGTAAGGGTCGTGGATGGAAACACCGTGCATTACATCCACAACATCGTTGCGGCGACTGGGTGGCGGTCCGGACTCCTGGGCGGCTAAGGGAGCTGCGGTCAGGCAGAGGAGAGCAAGCAGCGCGTAGCAGTGTTTCATCAGCACCTCGGAAGCAGCGCGATTCTCAGTCCGCGTTAACAGGTTTGTCAACCTTGCCGCTTCGTTCGACCGGTACAAGCGCCCTCGGCGGCATACAATAGATGTTTCGCGTTTGGGAGAGGAATGTGCAGATTATCAGGCGAGACTTAGGAAAAAATGGCCCGCAGGTGCCGGCGATTGGGCTGGGCTGCATGGTCCTGTCGGGAAGCTATGGACCAGCGAACGAAAAGGAATCGCTCTCCACGCTCGACCGGGCGCTGGAATTGGGCTGCAATTTCTGGGATACGGCGGACGTTTATGCCCACGGGCAAAATGAACAACTTGTCAGCCGTGCGCTGAAGGGTAGGCGCAACCAGGTGGTGCTGGCGACCAAGTGCGGATTTGTCTGGACGGAAGGCAAAGAAGAAATGCGCATTGACGGCAGCCGGCAGCACATTCACGCGGCCTGCGACGCCAGTCTGCAGCGCCTGGGAGTCGAGGTCATTGACCTCTATTACCTGCACCGGCTTGACCCAAGCGTCCCCATCGAAGAGTCCATCGGCGCGATGGCGGACCTGGTGCGCAGCGGCAAAGTGCGGCACATCGGGCTGTCGGAAGTCTCGGCCAACACGCTGCGGAGGGCGGCGAGGGTGCACCCCATCGCCGCGCTGCAATCGGAATACTCATTGTGGACGCGAGACCCCGAGGGCGATATTTTCCAAGCCTGTCGCGAGTTGGGGGTTTGCTTCGTGGCCTTCAGTCCCGTCGGACGCGGGTTTCTCGTCGGCGGAATCAGTGAACCGAAGTTTCCCGCCAATGATTTTCGCTGGAACGTGCCCCGGTTGGTCGGCGACAACTTCCAAAGAAACCTGTTGCTGGTAGAAAAAATCCGCCACTTGGCGGAGGAAAAGCGCTGCACTCCGGCACAACTGGCGCTGGCTTGGGTAATCGCCCAGAGCGATTTCATATTCGCCATCCCGGGAACTCGGCGCCGCGATCACCTGGAAGATAACTGGGCGGCGCAGCAGGTGCGGCTGACACCCGCCGACCTGGCTCACATTCGCGAAAATCTGCCGGAGTCGGCGATTGCAGGCGAGCGCTACAACCCCGCGGTAATGGCGCGGGTGGACCGTTCGTGAATCTCTCATCTGGTAATTTGATGGCATGAGCATTTCGGCCCTGCGGCTGCTTATTCCGATCCTGTTCCTGGTTACGCTTTACCTGTCGCAGCGCTACTGGGTGCGCAGCGCGCGGCGGGCGATTACCGCCGTACGGCATCCGCGCTGGCGAGCGGCGCTGCGCGCTCTATGGACCATAACCGGCCTTTTGCTGCTCCTCGCCGTGCTCGAGCGGTTTGCGGCATTCCACAGGACCGGCTGGCCTATTCCCAGAGTTTCACGCTGGTCTTCCGAGTTCCTGGCGCTATGGTTCACCTGGTCCATGTTTGGCTTTCTGGCCATTTACCTGGTACGCGGCCTTGACTGGCTTGGGCGCAGAAGCGCGGCCTTGGTGCGAACCCGGCAACCTGCAATGAGCGTCAGCGATCCTCCAGTTGACGCCGGTCGCCGCTACTTTCTTCGCACTGCTACCTATGCCGCTGGCGCATTGCCCCTGGCGGGCGCGCTCTATGGGTTCGCCGTCGAGCGCTTTGATTTTGAGGTGTTCCGCGTGGAAGTGCCTTTGCCTGGCCTGCCGCACGGGCTCGATGGGCTGCGCATCCTGCAACTCAGCGACATTCACGCGAGCAACTACATGCCCATAAGCCAGGTGCGGCGCATCGTGGACACGGCGCAACAACTGACTGCCGATCTTATCGTGAGCACCGGCGACCTGCTCACCGGGCGCGGCGATCCCCTGGCGGCCTGCGTCGCTGAATTGAGCCGCCTGCGCGCACCCCTGGGCGTGTGGGGGTGCAACGGCAATCATGAAATCTACACCGATACGGAAGACGAAGCCGCGCTGCTGTTCCGCCAGCACGGCATGACTATGCTGCGGCAGGAGAATGCGCAACTCGCATGGCGGGGAGCGAAATTCAATCTGATCGGAGTGGATTACCAGCGGCAGCACTGGTTCAACAGCCAGAGCAGTCAAATGCTGGAGGGAGTCGAGTATCTGGTCCAGCAGGACATGCTCAACATCCTGCTCTCCCACAACCCCAACGCCTTTCGCCGCGCCAGCGAGATAGGCGTTGACCTGATGCTGGCCGGCCACACGCACGGCGGGCAAGTGCAAGTCGAGATACTTGATCACCGCCTGAGTCCGGCGCGCTTCATCACCAAATACATTGCCGGTCTTTACCGCCGGCCCATGGACAGTGATGGCGCTTCTGCCTCCCGCGATCGCTACGCTTCCGTGTACGTGAGCCGTGGTCTGGGCACCATCGGAACGCCGCTGCGTCTGGGCGTGCCACCGGAAATCACGCTGCTCACACTACGCCGGGCGCGGGATTCGTAGCGCGGCGCTTCACGGGTTGTTCTAGCTTATGGGCTGATAAACAGCCTTTATCAGTGCCTTATAATGGGGTCTACCTCGCCGGAACCCGGATGAACGCATGGAACTGGACCAGGTCGAGACCTTTCTGGCGGTAGCCACGTTTGGCGGCTTCCATCGCGCGGCCGAGGCCCTGCGCGTAACCCAGCCTGCGGTCAGCGCGCGTATCAAGGCGCTGGAGCAATCGCTGGGGGTGCCGCTGTTCGAGCGCGGGAAGTCGGAGCTGGCGCTTTCTCCGGCGGGGCGAGCGCTGCGCCCACACGCCGAGCAACTGCTGCGGGCTGCCGCCCTGGCGCGACAGGCTGTCCATGAACTCCGCCCTCTGACCGGCGGGGCGCTGCAGGTTGCGGCTGGGCTCTCCATCTGCCAATACTTCCTGCCGGACGTGCTCAAGCGTTTCCAGGAAGCGCACCCGAAAATTATGGTGACGGTGCGCTCCGGGCACTCCAAGGAGGTTCTGGAGTTGGTATTGAGCGGGGAGGCTGAAATCGGAATTGCCCGCTCTCTGCATCATCCCGAGCTGGAAACTCTGAGCCTCCGCGACGACCCCCTGTTGCTGATTCGCCGCACCGTACAGAAACCGAAGTTGCCGAAGCGCACCCGCTTGGAAGAAGTGGCCACCTGGCCGCTGATTTTCTACGACCGCAATTCCAGCGACTGGATGCTCAGCCACGGACTATTCCGCCGCACTGGGCTCGTACCCAACGTGGTGCTGGAAGTGGAGGCCATTGAAACCGCCAAGAAAATGGTGGAACGCGGCCTGGGCCTGGCTTTTCTGCCGCATCTGGCCGTGGCCCGCGAGTTGCGCCGCGGCACGCTGATGGCGGTCGAGATCGTGGACGCCGAACCGGAGCGTCGCAGCATTGATGCCTTTCACTCCCGCCATCGCCCGCTTAGCCAGACAGCCGTCGCCTTCCTCAACCTGGTGCGGAACGCCGCGGGAAAAGGCGCATACGCCCCTGGATAATCTGCCCGGCAATTTATGACCGAGGCTTTACGAATGTAGCCCCGTTCACTTGTTACAATACTCGGCTTGCCCAACCCACCTTCAGAGAGCCGATCAGAAACATGACTACCGATTCCCTTCGCCGTCCAGCGGCGGTCGCCCTGCTCGTCTGTCTTTCTGCAACTTTATCCGTCGCCGCTCACCGTACTGCGGCGCAGCAATCAGCAACCCCTGCGCCGGCGCGAACCGAAGAGGAAAAGCAGGAATACCGCAAAGCGATGGAAGCCGCTGACCAGAAGATTGCCGACGAAGTCAAGGCTCATTCCGAACTGGTGAAGAATCTGGAGCACCTGACCACAGAAATCGGACCGCGCCTGACGGGTTCGCCGCAGATGCAGGCAGCCAGCCAGTGGACGCTGCAGCGTTTCCGTGACTACGGCGTTGATGCCCACCTGGAAACGGCTCAGATCGCCCACGCCTGGACGCGCGGCCAGGACAACGCCGCCATCGTCAGCCCAATCCACCGCGACGTACCGATCCGCTCTTTCGGCTGGAGCAAAGCGACTCCCGGCGCTGTAACTGGCGTTGTGAAGTTGGTGGAGTTGAAGACCCTGGGCGACTTCGATAAGTACAAGGGCCAACTCAAGGGTGCGATGGTGCTGACCGGCAAACCCGCCACTCTACGTCCGGAAAACGAAGAGGCGGACAACGCTTATGACGCCGTGATCCCGCCGCCGCGCGGTCTGCCCCAGCCGCGCATGTCGTTTCGTGTACGCTTGCAGTTGTTGAAAATGCTGGCCGCCGAGCAGCCCGCCGTGGTCCTGCTGGACAGTGGTAAATGGGACAACCTGTTCAACATGACCGGCGGTTACAACAAGTATCAGCCGTCCGACGTGCCCTTGGCCTTCATCAGCCACGAGGATTATGACCTCATCTACCGCCTGCAGCAGACTGGGCCAGTGAGCATGAAGGTCAATCTCGACGGCACCTTCAGCACTGGTCCCGTGCCTGCTTCCATAACCGTGGCGGAGATCAAGGGCACGGAATTTCCCGACCAGCGGGTGATCATCGGCGGCCACCTCGATTCCTGGGACTTGGGCCAGGGAGCTCTCGACAACGGCACCGGCGCCATGGCTGTCCTGGAGGCGGCGCGCACCCTCAAGGCCCTGGGATGGAAACCCAAGCGCACCATCACCTTCATTCTTTTCACCGGCGAGGAACAAGGCGGCATTGGCGCGGAAACCTTCCTCAAGAATCATGCTGCCGAGATACCCAAAATGGATGCCGTGCTCATCCATGACACCGGCACCGGCAAGGTGTTCAGCATCGCACTGGAAGACGAATACGAAACCGCACCCCTGATGACGGAGATCTACCGGCCGCTGCAGGAGGTATTTGACATGCGCCCCTTAAGTACCAGGGTATTTGGCGCTTCTGACCACGAGCCCTTCATGAAGGCAGGAGTCCCCGGGTACTTTTGCGTGCAGAAGCCCGCTCATTACGGCCAGGCCCACCACAGCCAGGCGGACACCTTCGACAAGGTCATTCCTGACCAGATCAATGAAGGGGCTGCCCTGCTGGCAGCGTGGGCATGGAATGTATCGGAAATGCCCCCGGCCCTGCCCCACCACGCGGCAAGTCCTTCCAACGACATGCTTTAGGGGCGAGGTCGGCTGGGTGAGATCGCCCATTTGGGGGACCTTTCCCAGAATGGCACCGGGGTGCCATTCCCCACTTTTCCGGCTCTTGTTAAGCTGCCCTTACGATTTGGGCGCCACTTCCTCCTTCGTCCCCTCGCCCCTGAACAGAGGCCATGACGAATCCTTTGCGTAGAATCTGGCGAGCAACCACCCCCTCTTCCTCCTGCAGGTCCAGGAGTTCACAAGTCCCGGCGACAGGTAATGAACTGCAGGTAAAAGACCGGCGTGTAGTTAAGCGCCATTTCTACCCACTGCCGGCCACGGTGCGCTACGGCGCAACCGGCACCGAAGAGCGGGTGGGCATTTACAACTTCAGCGAGAAGGGGCTGTGCTTCCGCAGCGAAATGCGGCTTCGGGCAGGCACCTCGGTGGAGATCACAGCCAAGCTGCCGGGCAAGCCGCTTTTCGATGGGCGCACCGTTCGTTATTTCGCCCAGGTAACTCGCGTGACCCTGGAGCGGGGGGCATTCTCGGTGGGCGCCGTGATTAACCGCTGCGAGACTGTGACCGAGGGGTCGGATTCGCCAAAAACCAGCCCTGCCGAAGAGGTAACCGCCAGCCCTGCGCCAGGACTAGCCAAAAAAGCAGCAGACCGTCCCAAGGCAGTAAAGCCCAAACAGCGCGACGGGCGGCAGTTTTCCCGTTACAACTGCGGTACCCAGGCGCAGTTCCGAGTGTCCGACACCGGAAAGATTGTCTCCGCGGAACTCACCAATCTCAGCCTTGGCGGCTGCCATCTTCAGACTGCCGAACCCTGCCCAGTCGGCACCAGCCTGGAAATTGTTGTCCAGGTGGGTAAGGCTCGCATTTACACACAGGGACGGGTAACCGCGCTCCAGAAAGAACAGGGAATGGGAGTGAAGTTCGAGAGCAACCTGCGCGAATGCCTGCAGCGTCTTCCCCGCTTTGTCCAGATGGTAACGGGCGCCAAGCCGGCTCACAATTGTAAGGACAACTGAGAGCTACCGCTCTGCCGCAGCCTGAGTTGCCGTCGCCCCGCGCGATTCTCCGTTCGCCCGTTGGCAACGTTACTGCGGGGGGCCACGTCCCAATCAATAGAAGCCGCAGTTTCAGTCCGGTACAAATCACGCCCCACCGAGCCTGCGGGGAGGAAACAATGGGCAGCGGCGATGAACCTGAATGCCGGGGAGCTTTGCAACCAGGTCTGCTGGTGAAGGACCGGTTGGGCGCCCGCAAGCGCATCACGCGTGTGCTGGATGACACGGTGTATTGGCAATACGTGAACCAGCCGCCGACCAGCACCCAACGAGAAAATTCCACCCCCTATGAGGAATTCGTGGACAGCCATTTTGTTCTGCCGGATTCCTCACGGGGAGCGGCTTAGGCCCGCTCTGTCGCGTGCGCTGGCGTACCGCCGGCGCCATCCCAGCCAATCTCAGCGCGCATCTATCTCCCTATCTTTGGCGGTAAATCAGGAGGTATGACGTATGCGCCGCGCAAGTCTGGCAGTTTCAACCGCGTTCTTACTCATCGGCCTGGCTGCCTGGGCTGCTGATATTCCCATGGTCGCCAGTTCGCAAGTGCCGGGAGCATCCGGCAAAATAAGCTATCAGCACGATCGCAACGGCAACGTGAAGTTCACAGTTTCCACCAGGAATCTGGCTGCTCCCGGCCAATTGACCCCGGCGAAAAATGCCTATGTGGTTTGGATTGAACCGAGCGGTCAGCAGCCGCAGAACGCTGGTGTGCTGGCTGTCAACGACAATCTGGAAGGAAGTTTTTCCGCTACTACACCGTCCAAAAACTTTAACGTGACGGTGACCGCGGAAGACAGTCCCTCCGTCACTCAACCCAGCGGGCCGGAAGTTCTCCACGCCACTGTGCAGGTAAGATAACGTCCGAACAGCCGGATAGCGGCTCCCAGTGGCTGCTGTCCGTCTGCTTCGTTCACCCCTCCTGCAAATCTTTTTCGGAATCCTTTCGAGGTCCTCGGGTCCCACCGCCGTTCAGGCAATGCGGCGGACAAATTTACGCGCGCGGTCCAGCGCCTTGGGCTGAGCCACCGGGAGGCTGGCCGGCCACGGCTCCTCCACTCCCATCAGCGCTAGCGCTGCCCCAAAAAGCGCCAAGTTCTTGCTGAAGTTGATCATCTCCGCCTGGCGTTGTCCGGGTTCCTGCTGGTCCCAGAAGTTGTGCATGGTAGGCGAAACGCCAGCCAGGAACCCCAGGATTGCGAGTGTCCCCAGCTTGGGTTTAACTCCCAGCAGAACGCTGGCGCCTCCAGCGACCAGCGCCGCACCCGCGACCGCCACGGCCACATCCGGTATGGGAACCTTTTTGGAGGCCGCGTATTGGGCAAGCATTTTCCGGTCACGAAAATGGTGGACGCCGCTGTACAGGAAAAAGCCGCCGAAGATGAGACGACCGAGCAGAAAGGGCGCTTTCATAGAACCAGCCTCCATGCCGGATGGCTGGTGAGATTCCCCGGCGCTCACCTGTGTTGCCCATTTCTCATCCGGCTGGATCGAAGCGCGGACAGGCAAGAAAAAAGCCCGCGGTTCTACCGCGGTCGGTTATTTGGAGTCGGCTACTGCAGCTGCAGGCTTTGCAGCATGTGCTGGTAAGTAGATTTCAATCGGCCAAAGTCCTTTTCCGGCGCCACAAACACCGCGTACACCAGTTGATTGCTAGGGCCTTGCACCGTGACCAGCCAATCCCGCTCGCGCAGCGGCTTCCCGCTCTGCTGGACGGGCGAATTGCCCATCAGGGTTTGCGAGCGCCCCTGCATGCCGTTGACCTGAATGCCGCTGCTTGAGCCCGAGGCCTGCAGGCCCGGGTTCGACTGTTCCAGACTCTGAACGAGGGCCTGCGTCGCTTGCTCCAGGGAGGCGCCGCTGGGCATCTGCCCCGCCTGCATCACCATCCCGTAGGCCACCGCGCCCTGCGAGGCTCCCGCCGACGGAGCAATGGTCAGGCCACTCTGGCTGGCCGCCGCCTGCCAGTTGCTGGGATAGGAAATGCTGATCCCGTTCTGCTGGTACTGGGTGAAACTTCCACTGGGCTTAATCTGATCGTAGGTGACATTCGCCAGCGTGCTGTCTCCGGCAGCGTCTCCGCCCTGGCCGGCAGGCGACGTAGAGGAAACAGGCACATTCCTGGGAACGGCGCCCGTTTGCTGGTTCTGCCGCGCCCACATGCCGCTCTTTGCGCCCTGGTCAATCTGCTGCGCCGTGTACGCCTTCACCTTGGTCGCGTCCTGCCTCGCCGCAATAAAGGCCTGGCTATTGTCCTGATATTGCTTGGGCGGCCAGTCCTTGATCTCACTCTCCACCGCCTGGACGCGGTTCCCCGGGTTGGGGTGGTCGCTCAGAAATTGCGGGCCACCGGCGCCGCCTTCCTTTTCCAGCTTCTGGAAAAACTCAGCCATGGCCTTGGGGTTATAGCCGGCCTTCCACAGGATGATGGCGCCCACAGCGTCGGCCTGAGCTTCGTCTCCCCGCGAATACTTCATGCTCCACATGCCGCCGGCAATCTGCCCGCCCATGCTGGCGATGGCGCCCCCGACTCCTCCAACCATGGTTCCTAATACCTGCCCCAACCCGGCCAGTATGCTCGGACCCACGTTCTGCTTCATCTGTTTGGCCGAGTGTTGCATGTACACGTGCGACATTTCGTGGGCCATAACGCCGGCCAGCTCGGCCTCGTTGTCAGCGGCCGTGATGGTACCGACATTGATGAAAATCGGTCCACCAGGCAAGGCAAAAGCGTTGATCTCCTTCTGCTCCACCACGTGGAACTGATAAGGCCACGTGTACTGCTGAGGAATCACCCGTTCCAGCTTCTTCCCCAGCGCCTGCACGTACTTGGTCACCGGGCTGGAATCCGGCAGCACCGGCATCTGCTGATACACCTGACCCATAGCTTTCAAGCCGAGTTGTTCCTGCTGCTCCCGGGTGAGGGAGACCTGGCCGGGGTTGGGCAGCTCAGGGGTATGGACGGCGGCAAACAGCCAAATCGGCTGCGCAATCAGAAGGGCGAGAAAAAGCGCCAGCAGACGTGGCGCCCAGCTTCGTTCTTTCATAGTCAGAATGATACAGATGCGGATGCGGCAGGGCGAGGATTGCCCGGCGTGCCTGCCTCGAGGCTTTGCAGCTAAGTCTTTTATTATTATCGAGGAAAGAGGAATTTAGAAATTTACACCTTAACCGAGCGGCGCCACTTGCCGTGCAGCCACATGAGAATGCCCAGGGCGCAGATTTCCAGAGGCCCAGGCTGAGTGATGCTGAAGTTCCAGAGCGTGCTCATATCCTGCGTTGCCACGCGGGCTGCCCAGATAATGCCGCCGGCTGCCACCAGACTGCCCAGGCGTTCCTCATTCTTAATTCGCATACCAGGCTGTCATGTTAGCGGGACTGCCTGGGGAACCAAAATTACTCTGGTGCCATCCCCTATGGCCCGTTGGTGGTACGTTCTGTTTTGTGAACTCCGCCGGCCGACAACAGGTTCGACCAGGCGTCGGCGAGTATCGAAAGTACCTGTCTTTACCAGGTCTTACGGATGCGGGTATCGAAGGCGAAGCCGCCGTTCTGGTCGCGCGTCCCGCTGAACGACAACCGGGGGGAGACTTTGTATTGCAACTGAATGGCCTGGTCCTGGGTGGTAGTCACGTCGCTGGAAAAGGTCACAAACAAATTGCCGGTCACGCGCTGCTGAATCGTAATTCGGGCTCCAGTGTTGGCCGCCCCGGAATTGGCCACGCCTCCCAGTTCCGGATCAACCGAAAGCTGGGAAATGCCGGCGACCTTGGCCACCCGGCTGGTCACCTGGCTGGTGACCTGCGAGGCGACCACTGATTCCGCGCCCAGTGTTCCGGGAGTGGGATTGGCAGCCGCGGCTTCGGTGGTGCTGCCGAAAGCCAGCAGGTGGATGATATCGGCGGGCGGCAAAGCCGGCACTGACGAATACTCGGTGTGCATCTGGTCCACCGGGCCCTCAAAACGTAAATAGATCTGGTACTGCTGGATAGTGGTGCTGGCGGAAACATTCAACAGTGGCTCCGTCCGCATAGGGTTGGCAAACTGGATGGTGCCGCCCTCCAGCACGTAGCGGTTACCCATGAAGATGAGGTCTCCGCCGTTGAGGTTCACACGTCCGAGGATTACCGGGTCCGCGGCCGTGCCCCGCAATTGCAGATTGGCGGCGGCCTGCAGGCTCAGGGTGCGGCTCACCAGATTCACGCCGCTGGTGGATTGCGCGGCCACATTGAGCCGCAGGCTCTGGGCGAAGCTCCCCGCCGGAGGAGGCGCAGCTTCGGTGCCGGTGAATTGGCCCATGAAATTGGTCAAGTCGAAATCGGGGGTGAACGAGAGCTCATTCACTTGGACCTGCCCGGCCAGCAAAGCCGCCTGGCGGGTGCCGGTTAAGGTGAGGTTCAAGTCCAACCCTTCGCGGACGCCCTGCGGGTAGAGCAGGCGCATCCCTTTGCCGGCCATGGCCAAATCGAAGCGTAACGCGGGGCGATAGATCAGCCCGCCGGAGGCGCTGACCGTGCCGCCGCCCACCGTGCCCTGAAACTGCGTAATGTCCAGGCGGTCGCGCGTCAGGGTCAGGGTCCCGTTGCCATTCTGGAGCCCGATCGGCGCGCTGCCCGAGGCCAGGCTGGCGTTGATGATCTGCACTTGGCCCTGAATGTTGGGATTGGCTCGCGCGCCATACGAGTTGATATTGAGGCGCACTTCGCCGGAACTGGTGATGTCGGGCGAAAACAGCTCCGCGATCCGCAGATTGATGTTGCCCAGCAGCAGCATGGAGGCCGGCGCCGCACTGTTGGTAGGAATGGTAGCCTGCATTTGCAGGTTTGTATCCGTCCCTCGGATGGTCGCACGCTGCAGCGCCAGCACTCCATTCACAAAGTCAATGCGAATCGGATTGGCGGCGCCCAGGCGAATCTGATTCTTGTAGTTCACCTGCAGGATGGGGATAGTGGCATGCGCATTCACTGCGGAGCCATTTTTCAGCGGACCCTGAAGAGTGGCGTGCAGTTCAGTCTCGCCCGCGATGTCGGCCGCCTGGGAAGGCGCATAAAGAGCCAGAATCGGTTGCAGCGCTACCCTACTGGTATCAATGGCTGCCGTGGTGTAATAAGCCCCGGTCAAATCCATGCGCGCGTGGGCAGTGACGGTGGTGCCCACTACCTGCGAGTTCATGGCCACCGTGGCCACGTGATTAGCCACCTCGGCTTGCAGCAGGAGCGAGTTGATGCTCTGGTTCCGAATCGTCAGTTGCGGCACCTGTACTGTTGCGTCCAACTGCGGATTGTGGAAGCTTCCCTGCCCGCCGGCGGTCAGATTCAGCACCCCGGACACCGGCATATTGCGCGCCTGCACCTCGTGCAGTTGCGCCAACTGGATGCCGACCGCGCGCAGTTGCGCGCTGTAGGTCTCCTGACGCGGATTCACAGTGAAGGTCGCTTGGGCCCCTCCCGCCTTAGGCAGTTGCAATCCGAGATGTCCCTGCACCTGTGTGCCGTTTCCCTGGAACTGCAGGGTGGCCGACTGCAGCGGCTGGCCTTCGACCTGTGCTTTGGTCAACTTAACCATGCCCTTTCCAGTGGGGTTGAGGGTCGAACCGTGCATTGAAATGTTGAACGAGAGAGCCCCAAAAGCAGGCAACTGCTTCCCCGCCGTCCGCTCCAGATTCTCCAGGTCGAGCTGCGAGCCGTTCAGCGCGACTTGCAGCGGGCTGGTGGAGTCGAACTTCCATTGTTTCAGGCCCAATCCCAAATTGAAGGCAATACGCCCCTTGCCTGCGGCCTGCAATAGCCCGTTCTGCAAAACGGCTTGTGAAGGGCTGGCGCTCACATACGTGCGCAGAAGTTTCCAGTCGCCTCCATTCACTCGTAAATTACTCGCCGTCAGCACTCCCTGCAGTTGCGGGCGGGCCGTGGGTCCTCGGACCGTTCCCGTAAAAGCGCCCTGGCCATAAAAATTCAGTCCGCTGGTTGTGCTCGCCGGCAGGAAGCTTTCCACTTCGTGCAGATTGCTCGAGGCAAAGCGCACGTTCAACGCGGACGCGGTGCTCAGGATTCCATCCAGCGAGACCGAGGTTTCGGGCGTGCGGATGTAGCTGGGCGCTAAAGCCAGTCGTTTGCTGGAGGCGGTATAACGCGCCTGAATCCGGCTGCTGAGGGGCACGCGTGCGCTCCCACCCGCCGGCTGAAAACTGCCCTGAGCAGTCGCGGCAACTCTGGTCGCCAGGTTATTTAAGGTTTTGCCCCATGTGGCATCCAAGTTAAGGTTGGCGCTTCCCGCCAGCTTCAGGTCCTTGACTGCGGAAGAATTGCTGATCGCGCTAACCGCCCCCAGCGAAACCTGGCGCAGCGCGGCCTGCACCCGGGCGCGGGTGGCGCCGGTGAGATTGATCATCGTGGCACTTCCGCTCAGTTGCCCGCCTAGCGTCTGGCCGCCTACGTTGGTCACATAAAGATTGCCTCGGGACAGCCGGTAGTCGGCGCGCAAGTCGCGCAGGTTGCCGCGGAAGCTGCCGCTGCGCACGCGCAGCAGGGCGCTGTTCAGCTTGCCCTCTACATTTGCCGCAGCCAGCATGGGCTGGTTGGGCCGGCTCTGGTACTGCATCTTGCCCGCCAGGCGAATATCGCCTGCCGGCAGCGAAGGGTTCTTCAGGATTCGCGCAAACTGCCCAGTATCGAGCAGAACCGAATAGTTCGCCTGCAGCTGCGGCTGGGCATAATCGCTGAGGGTCGCAGTCAAAACGAACTGCGAGCGCCCGCTGCTCAGCACCGCACGCTGCAAGATGAACTGCGTCGGGCTGGCAAGAAAGGCGGCCTGCAAATTATGGGGAATGGGGTTGAAGGTTCCCATCCGCACCTGCCCATCGCTGTAGCTGAGGGTGCCGGCATAGCTGCGATCGGTTGTCTTGAACGCGGACTGCAACAGCAGGTTGTGCAGATCGGCATTCAGCACGCTTTTGCGATTGTTGTAGTAGATCTCGCCACGATCCAGCAATGCGTGCCGTACTCCCAGGTCGAAAACGCTGGTGTGACTCTGTCCGCCTCTGCTCTTCGATTTTGGCAAGTTGTCCATTCCTTGCCGGTCCACGAAAATCCGAGCCACCGGGTGGTCCACAGTCAATGAATTGAAGTACCACTGCCGGCGCCACAGGGAGGCGACGCGTATCCCAACCGCTATGTGATCCACCTGAAGGAGAGGCGGAGTCCGGTAAG
>DASYWT010000010.1:0-9636 GCA_035935775.1 Terriglobales bacterium | reverse complement strand
GTCAATGGCATGGGCGTAGGTGTAGGCCACACGGAAGTAGAGGCCGTGAGTCATCCGCCGCCGCAATGACACCGTCAGGCCGTGGTACGTGCTGGTGGCGGCGCTCTCGAAAACGTTGATCGCGCCCAGTTGTGGGATTGGCCGCTGTAGCGGGTTAATGCAGGGCGCCCAGGGACAGGTCATGGATTGCGAGAGCTGCCAGGTGGAAAAGGAATCTACGCTGTAGTAGCCCAGCAGGTTGTTCCCGGAATCGTCGAACACGGGATAGCTGACCAGTGTGGGCACCGGCAGGTTCACGTCGCGGGCGCGAATCAGGTTTTGACCGTTGACAAAGAGGTAGGAAGCCCCGACCGCCATGCGTTCGGCGATCTCGCGCTCAACGCTCAGGCTGGCCTGGTGAACGCTAGGGGTCTGGAAATCCCGCGAGAAGGCAGAAATTTCAGTTGAAAGCCGGCCTGCGATGCTGCCAGGCGCCGCGCAGGAAGTTGCGGTCAAGCCGCAGTTGAGCAGCGGGCTGGGATAACTGGGAAACAGTTGCCGGTCATAAAAGTCGCTGTTGTTCAGAAACAGGTGCGTGCTGGCCAAGCCGTTATCAGTGGCGATAGCGGAGGTGTACATCTGCGGAATGCGCGTATAGAAGAGCCCATAGCCGCCGCGGACGACGAAGGGGCGGTCGTTACCCAGGGAATAAGCGAAACCCAGCCGCGGTCCAACGTTGTTGGTATCGAGCGGCACCCGGCCGGAATCCGGCCACAAGGGGTTGCTGATCAGCCCCTTGTGGGTGAAGGTCTGCAGGTCATAACGCCCGCCCAGGTTGAGGGCGAGACGTTCGGTGAGGCGAATTGAGTCCTGGACGAAGGCGGCGTATTCCTTCGTATCGGGATGAGAAAAGGCTGTGCCGAAGTTCTGCATATAGTAGCGGGGCACGCCGTGCGCCCAGGCGCGCAGGGGCGTGAGTTCCGTGCCGCCAATCATGGGCTCGAACGTCCAGGGATTTACCTTGATGTTGTCGAAGATGTATTCCCCGCCAAAGAGAGAGGGAAAGTAGTTGTAGATCCAGGTGACCATTACGTCGCCGCCGAACTTCCAGGAGTGGCGAGCGCCATCGAAGCTGAGCGTGTCTGCCACCTGGAACCGGTGCTCGCGGGTGCGCCGGGGCAGGATGGTGGAGCGCCCGAAGCCCTCCATCAGGCTGTAGATCTGGGTGAGCGGTGCGGAGGAGTTGCTGAAGGACTGCTGCAGGTCACGCGAAAACTGCAAGCGCAGGTGGCTGACCAACTGCTGCGAAAGGGAACTGGTCAGCGAGAGTGTGCCGGTTTCGGTGGAAACGCGTTCCTCGCCGTTATCGCTGATGGCGTAGCTGGTGACCGGGCTCGCCGGATCGAAGAACACGTTGTTGCTGCCGTAGTAGCGCGAGGTGTTCAGGCGCGCGCTCAGGAAGTGCCTGGGGCTGAGCGAGAAATCCACTTTGGCAAACCCGGTGTTGCCCAGCAGTTGGGAGCGGTATTCGCCGCCCATCTGCGAGAGCCGGTTTGCCGCCGCAAATACCAGGGCGCGATCGTTGGCTTCATAGTCCAGGGGGACGACGGGATAGTTGCCCGGCTGAGGCACCACGCTGTAGCCACCGGTGGCAAACTGCACCACGGTGGGGACGCGGAAAATATGCTGGTCGAAGCCGCCGTAGAAAAAAGCGCGGTTGCGCTTGAGCGGCCCGCCCAGGGTGAAGCCAAACTGCTGCTGCCGGTCGGAGGGCTTGAAGTCGGTGAAGGCAGGCTGGGCATTGAAGCGGCTATCGCGCAAGTAATAGAAGGCAGTGCCGTGGAAACGATTGGAGCCTGACTTGGTAACCACGTTGACCACGGCGCCGCCGGCGCGCCCCAGTTCGGCGCCATAGGAATTGGACGAGACGCGGAATTCCTGCACCACCTCATTGCTGAACTGGTAGGGTGCGCGATAGCGTCCGCGCGCCTGCGCGAAGAAGGCGTTGTTGTTATCGGCTCCATCCACCAGGTAGCTGGTTTGGGTTCCACGGATGCCGCCATAGGCCAGGTCGCCATTGCTGGCCGAAGTCAGGCTGCGCGGGTCCTGGGTCACGCCTCCGTCCAGCAGCGCCAGGTCGCTGAAGCGGCGACCGTTCAGGGGCACGTCCGAGATGGCCTTCTCGTCAATCACGCCGGAGACCGCGCTGCTCTGGATTTCCACCAGCGAGGGCGGCTCGGTCACGGTGACGGCTTCGTTTACCACCGCCATAACCAGGCGAAAATCCAGTTGCACCGCACCGCCCACCGGCACGTGCTGGGCGGGACGCAATTCGGAGCGCATGCCAGGAGCGTCAGCGCGCACTCCGTAATCGCCCGGCGGCAGCAAGTCAAACACGAAGCCGCCCTCGCTGTTTGTATCGGCAGCGTAGGTGCGTTCGGTGGCAGCGTTGACTGCCAGCACGTGCGCGCCGACGATGCGGCCGCCATTCGGGTCGGAAACCGTGCCGCGGATGGAACCGGTGGAGGCGTCCTGGGCGGCCGAGGGGACGAGCAAAAACAGGGAAACGATGGCGACACAAAATGCGAATAGATGCTGGCGGACAGATGGGGGAAGAGACACGACACACCTCCGGCGTAGAGATGTGGGGTCCCTAGTTCCCCGTATACACCGCTGGCGACTTCGCGAAGCAGGATTCGTCGCTTAGGGGACGATTATCGTTCCCGAAATGGGACGACAAGAAACGCCAGTGCCCGCGAAGAGGAACTTAGGAAGTCGCGGTGGGCAGGCGCGGGTAGCGATTTGTATCAGGGCATGCCTTCAGGCATGCCGATTCCAGTCGGTGTAGAAACCGGCTTCAGCCGCTGTGCCCGCGGAAGAGATTTGCCGCGGCTAAAGCCGTACGTGTTTGGTGGTTCGGTTCGGCACGTCTGAAGACGTGCCCTGATACGAGCCTTCCATCGGCGGACTGCGCACGGATATTCCAAGAATCCGGACGAGTACAAGGATTGCTCATCCCAACTCTCAAGGTCCATCGCCGCGAAATCCGGTATGCCCATCATCCGCGTGACCATTCCACCGGCCTGCCAGTAAGGAGGAGGACGGATAAGAGGGCAGCTACTGCCTGAGGTACTCCGCTCCTGCCCGCCGCCAGCGTGGCAGCAGGCGTCCGGTGCGCCGGCGCTGCTGCTCGAACTGCTCGCCGAACGCGCGGGCCAGCCAGGCGTCTTCCTGGCGGGCCTTCCACCAGAGACCCAGAACGATCAGCAACACGCCCAGCAGCGCCCGGTAGAGGCCAACCGTCAACCCCGTGCCCACCACCGCCAGAAGAAGTCCGGAGTAGATGGGATGGCGCAGGTATTTGTAGGGGCCGGTGCAGACCAGGGTGTGGTTCTCCTTGAGCGTGATCTGCCCGCTCCAGTTGCCGCCCAGGTGATAGCGCGCCCAGAAAGCCAGGGCCAGCCCGGCGATCGTGAGCAGGACCCCGGCCGCCCAGATGGAAGGCAGAGCGGGGACAAAGCGCCGGCCCAAGAGGGCGCGGGAAAACCACTTGCCGTAGAGGAGCACGCCTCCTAAGGCCAGCAGCGCGTTGCGTGGCAGGCTGGAGGCCCAGCCTTCGCGCGCTTTGACCTTGGCAGCGGTAAGCGCGCCGACCAGCCAGTACAGGGCGAAAATCACCCACAGCCAGGTTTCAATGTCGTATTGCTGCCATCCTTTCATGACGTGCTCCTTTGCTTTGCATGGTGAGCGTCCGGGGGGCGTCCGCGGGTGAACCGCACCGGCTCACTGGCCGCGTTGATTGCAGGATTGGTGGAGAGGTGACGCAGGCGGCGCAGCCAATGCAGTTCGTCCTTCACGCGCTGCCGCAGAAAGCCAACCACCTCGCCACCGTAAACACCAAGCTCCAGCTGCTGCAGGCGAGCGAAGTGCTCCTCGCGGCGGGTAAGCACCTGCTGCCGAGCGTCTAAGATTCGCTCGCGGGCCTCCGGTTCCAGCAGTTCAAACAATCCGACGCGCAGCAGAAATTCCTCGCTGGACTGCGCCTCTTTTTCTTCAAAGGTGTTGAGCCGTTCCAGCAGGGCGCGGCGACCGGCGGCCGTGAGCGCGTATTGCAGGCGGGTCTGGCCGCGCTGGCCGGGCGCGCTCTTCTTCGTGACCCAGCCCTGGCTGGTGAAGCGGCGCAGGAGCGGGTAAACCAGGTTGTTGTGCAGCTCGGATTGAGCAAAGACCATGCCCGCCTGCTTTTTCAGGGCGTAGCCGTGCTTGGGTCCGTCCACCAGGTTGGCCAGGATTATTAAGTCAATCATGACACTGTCATTTATATCCTATTGGGCGTGAAATAATCAACCTGTGTTGTCCCTCCCGTTCTTTGTGCAACGGGCTCCAGACGATTGCCCGGCGCAGCCGCCAGGTCTCGTAGTTCCTTTGCATCGTTGAGCATTTTGAGCTTCCGCTGCAGTATCCGCATCAACGATCAATGGCGTGTCTGCTTCGTCTGGCGCGACGGTGATGCATATAACGTGGAGATCACGAAACATTACCGCTAATGGGGAGTAAAGGTATGCCTGCAAAACTGAAGCCGGTGCATCCGGGTGAGATTCTGAGAGCTGAGTTTATGGAGCCGCTGGGCCTGAATCCGCATAAGCTCTCTCGCGCCCTTCGTGTCTCTGCGCCGGCAATTTACGATATTGTGAATGAAAAACGGGGCATATCAACGGACATGGCCCTCAGGCTGGCTCAATGCTTCAACACCACGCCTGAGTTCTGGCTGAAATATGCAGACCGCCTATGATCTGGACGTGCTGCGCGACAAGGATGCGGACAAGATACGACGAGAAGTATTGCCGGTGAAGGCGGTAGCTGCGGACCGAAGCCAGCGTTCCCTACTCTAGGGGACGGTGATGAGGACTTTGGCCGGGGCGTGCCCTTGTTCGACGTAAGCGATAGCGTCGGAGGTCTGGGTCAAAGGGTATCGTCGGTCAATCATCGGGATTACTTTTCTGGCCTTGACCAGTTCGGCAAAGGTGGTCAGGTCATCGCGATTGATATTCGCAAAAAGGAATTGGAACTTCTGCCGCAAGAACGGCGGCCACACCAGTCCTTTCAGCACGCGGAGCAAAGCTCGCCAGAATTCCCTGGGAGCTCCGGTCATGACGCACCTGCCATTTGGGCTTAGAACGCGCTTCATCGCCCACAAGGAGCGGTTTCCCACATTGTCGAGAAGCAGGTCATAGCGTTCGCTGCCTTGAGTAAAGTCCTCGCGGGTATAGTCAATGACCCGGTCGGCGCCGAGAGAGCGCACGAATTCCACATTCTTGCTGCTGCAAACGCCGGTTACGTTCGCCCCAAACGATTTCGCAATCTGCACGGCAAAGGTGCCGAGGCCTCCCGCCGCGCCGTTGATCAGGACCTTCTGCCCCGGCTGAAGGTGGCCTTTGTCACGCAGCGCCTGCAAGGCAGTAAGCCCGGCAATGGGCACAGCCGCTGCTTGCTCAAAGCTCACGCTTTCCGGTTTTGGCGCCAGCTTGGCTGCGGGAGCGCAGGCGTATTCGGCAAACGCGCCTTTGCCGCCGCCGAAAACGGCATCACCGGGCTTGAACTGCGTCACCGCTCGCCCGACCGCGACGATCTCGCCAGCAACGTCCACCCCGGGATGTTTCTCCTTCATGCGCCAGTCCAGCGGATTCACGGAAGCAGCGCGAACCCGCAGCACGACTTCGTTCTCCCTGGGAACGGGCTGATCGAGGTCCTTCAGTTCCAGCACTTTTCCCGACTTGGCCCTGGTATAGAAGGCGGCTTTCATGCGGGTCGAAATGTTAGCCTCAAATCGGCTTAACTGGATGTGACCCGGGTCACATCCATCCGCTTTGGCAGTCGAGCCGGCTGCGGCAGGAGCCGTTTTCGCGCTTTGTTTGGGGCAGAATCTCTAACCCCCTCTGCTAGAATCACTTCGTTCACACAACAGAGAACTTTTGCTTCCGGGCCGCGTATGGGATAGGTGCAGTCGGGAATTTCCCCGGTTCCTGGGCTGACGGTTAGAGCCAGGAGCTCTTTTCTCGGGAGTGCGGGTTGGAAGATGCCCAGGTTGTAGGCCTACTACTCCGTCGCTGCCTGACCGGCGACGCCGTTGCCTGGGAGGAGATTGTCCGCCGCTACCAGCGCCGTATCTATAACATTTGCTATCGCTTCGCGGGGTCGGCCGAGGACGCCGACGACCTGACCCAGGAGGTCTTCATCAAGATGTACAGGACCCTGGAGAGCTACGACGTGGACCGGGGGGCATTCACGACCTGGGTGACCACTATTACCCGCAATCTGCTGGTAGACCACTTCCGCAAGGGCAAGCACGACCGTTTGACCGATTCTCTGGACGCCACCCCGGCCCAGGAGGAAGATGGGCGCACGCTGGGCGAGCAGATCCCGGACCAAGGTATGGCCAGCCCGGACGAGCAGGTGCGTAGCCGGGAGGCGGGAGAAGCGGTGCATGAAGCCCTGCAGAAACTTTCCCCTGAATTGCGGGAGGCAGTTATCCTTCGGGACCTGCAAGACATGGATTACAAGGAGATTGCAGGGGTCCTGAAGGTACCCGAAGGTACTGTAAAGTCTCGAATCAACCGCGGGCGCGTGGAACTTGCGCGCCTGCTTTCACGTACTTATAGGCAGGTGATTTGATGCCAGGCGAAAACCCAATCCGCATGCAGTGCGCCGAGTTCGAAGCTCTGCTGGCGGAAGCGCTGGACGGGCAGCTCAGCGGCGGTCAGCTGGAAGACTTCCGGCAGCACCGCAATCTGTGTCCCGTCTGCGGTCCCTTGTTTGCCCAGGCCGAAACTGGCCTGAACTGGTTGAAAGCGGTTCCGCAAGTTCAGCCGCCTCCCAACCTGGTGAACAGAATCCTGGCGGCGACCACGGGCGTGCAGACGCGCGTCCCGGCGGCCGTCCCCGTTAACACCTCGTGGCCGGAACGGCTGCGGGGCTGGGTGAAGCCAGTGCTGGCGCCGGTGTGGAGCACGGCCCGCCAGCCGCGCTTTGCCATGTCGTTCGCGATGGTCTTCTTCTCCGTGTCCATCGCCCTGAACGCGGCGGGCGTGCGGATCGGCGCCTTGCGGCATGCGGACCTGCGTCCCAGTGCCCTGGTGCGCGGCTACTACGAGACCTCCGCCAAGGTGGTCAAGTACTACGAAAACATTCGCTTCGTGTACGAACTGGAATCGCGGGTACGCGACCTGAAGCGGGTAACGGAGCCGGAAGAACCTGCCCGGCCGGTAAAGGAGAAGAATCGCAACAACAATACCAGCGGAACACCTGAGCAGAACCGGGAACAGAACTACAGCCGGGAGGAGGGCCAGCCCTTGCTGGCCTCGGCGCCGGCTGGGGACCCGCAGGTGTGGCCGGTACACGCCCTAAGGAGGTTGGTATGAACTGCGCGGTGCATCAAGAAACGCCGGCAGTCGCCTACTGCCGTACCTGCGGGAAGGCGCTGTGCGCCGCCTGCAAGCGCGACGTGCGGGGGGTAATTTACTGCGAGAACTGCCTGGCCCAGCGGCTGCAGGATGTGATGCCGCCGGCAGGAGCGCCGGCGCCGGGCGTGGTGCCAACCGGCCCCGTTATGATGGTGCCACCGAGCGGCCCCAACCCCGCGCTGGCGGCTGTGCTGGCCGCGTTCTTCCCCTTCGGCGTGGGCGCGGTGTATTGCGGGCAATACGCCAAGGGTCTGGCGCACATGATTATTTTCGCCTTCCTGGTCTGGGGCGCCAGCACTAATGCTGGTCCGGGGCCGCTTTTCGGACTGGCCATCGCATTCTTCGTGGTGTACCAGATCGTGGACGCTTATCGCTCGGCGAAAGCCCTGCAGTTGGGCCAACCGGCCCCCGATCCGTTTGGTTTGGGACAAGTGCTGGGCACAGGCAGCAAGGCCAAGATTGCCAATGTGCCGACCGGCGCTCTGATATTGATTGCCCTGGGCGTGCTTTTTCTGCTGGGCAACCTGGGTCTATTTGAATTCCATACCTTTAATCGTCTGTGGTTACCGGTGTTGCTGATCGGGCTGGGCGTGTGGATCTTCGTACGGCGTTACGGAATGCTGGGGGACCCCATGGTGGGTTGTGGCTGCGCCCAGTGCCGCACCCGCGGGCTGATGGGGCCGGCGATTCTGGTCACTCTGGGCGGGCTGTTCCTGCTCTCGGCGGTGGATGTGGTGAGTTTCGGGCGCACCTGGCCGGTGTTGCTGCTGGTGATTGGCTTGATCAAAGTTCTGCAAAGCAATGCGCCCACGACCGGGCATATGCAACCGCCGCCACCTCCGCCGGCTGGCGGAGCGCAGGCTCCTCCGCCACCGCCGCCGCCCGCCGAGGGAGAAGTGAGCGGGGAGGTGAGCCATGTCTAGTCCTACGCCGGTGGTCACACCGCCGCGCCGCCGGCGTTCCTTTGCCGGGCCGCTGGTTCTGATTATCCTAGGAATTGTGTTCCTTTTGGGGAACATGCACGTGCTGACCTGGCATGCGCTCGGTTTGTGGTTTGCCCGCTACTGGCCGGTGCTGATCATCATCTGGGGCGTGGTCAAGCTGGTCGAATACTACCAGGCGCAAAGAGAAGGCACGCGGGCATCAGGCATCGGGGTGGGGGGATTTTTTCTTCTGCTCTTCCTGATCTGCTGCGGGTTGGCGGCCAGCCAGGCGGCGCGCGTGAACTGGCATGCGGTGGGCGACGAGATAGACATGGGCGACAACATGTGGCCCGTGTTCGGCGATACTTACAGCTTCGACGACCAGATGCAGCAGGCCTTTCCCGCGGGCGCCAGCCTGCGCGTGGTTTCCAACCGCGGCGGCGTGACCGTGAATTCCTGGGACCAGAAGGACATCAAGGTCGTGGTGCGCAAGCGCCTGGTGGCCGATAACGAGCAGCAATCCAAGCAGGTTGACTCGCAGACGCGGCCCACCATTTCGGTCAGCGGAAACCTGGTGACCGTGAACGCCAACACCACCGGGGCCGGCGACCAGCATGCGGTGAACACCGACCTGGACATCTCCGTGCCTCGTAACGTGCCCCTCGACATCGCCACCCAACACGGTGATGTAAGCGTGCAGGGCCGGGATGCGGAGGTAAAGGTTTCCAATTCGCGCGGGGACGTCAACCTGGGTGAGATTGCCGCTAACGCCAGCGTGGTGATGCGCAAGGGCTCGCTGACAGCGGCGCACATCAAAGGTGATTTGAATGTGGACGGCCGCCTGGATGACACCAACATCTCCGACATCAGCGGCAACCTGGTGATGACGGGAGACTACTTCGGCGATCTCAGCCTGGCCGGAATCAAGAAGAGCGTGCGCTTCAAGTCTTCGCGCACCGACATGGAATTTTCCCGTTTGGATGGCGACCTGAGCATGGAATCGGGCGACCTGCAGGCCAAATCGCTGGTGGGGCCGCTGCGGCTTATCACCAACTCCAAGGACGGTCACCTGGATGGCGTGACCGGCGACATCAAACTGGAAGACAGCAACGGCAGCATCGAAGTGCATGCCGGGAAGCTGCCCCTGGGCAGCATGGACATTGATAACAACAAGGGCGATATCCAGGTTGTGCTGCCCACGGAGGCGGCCTTCAGCCTGAATGCGCGCACGCGCGACGGCGACATCGAAACCGACTTCAGCCAGATCCAGATCA
>DASYWT010000009.1:0-3624 GCA_035935775.1 Terriglobales bacterium | reverse complement strand
GGCGCTGACCGCGCCGAACGATGCGTGCAGACCGCGCCGGGCCGCCACCCGGCCCGCAATATCCCGGTGGCACTCCAGGCATTTGAAGCTGGCAGCCCCGGCCGCCAGCTTGTGGCAACTGGTGCATTGCGTGGGGCCGCTGAGGGACTGGTGCGCCCGCGAAAGCGGGCCCGGGGAAATCTGCGCCCGGCTCGCTGCGGGAAGCAAACAAAATAGGGCCAGGATCACGAGCCACGGCCACGCCATCCGCCCGAACGGGCGATTGGCCTGCTTCCCACCACCACATTTCCGTTGATTGTCCTTCTGGCTCAACGTTTCGCGCAGGCAGAGGTATCCCCGCTGCCCATCTCTAACACGAACGATAAATTGAGGAAGTGGACAGGCGGAGTTTAGCACGGGAATTCCCTGTGGGTGCACTTACCTGCAAGTACATGGCCGCTGGCCCGGTAAGTGAAACCAAACGGTCACGTCTTACCTGCGGCCAGCTGACACCCCTGCCTAAGCATTCCACAAGCCTGCCCTGGGGTTTGTGAGGCAGGTCACATTTCGATGGTCGCCCGCCTGGGCCGACATCCCCGCTTGTTGTACACTGCCGCGTTCTCATGTTCGCGCGACTTTCTCCCCTTCTGCTGATTGCCACTTTCGCTTTCGCCGCGGCTCCGCCTGGCGTGCCTCGCGACCTGGCGCGCCAGCGCGCCGCCGAAATCTCCAACCTGCGCTACCGCGTCTCATTTGTATTGCTGCCGCATGCGGCCACGACAGCCGGCCACGAAGAACTCACCTTCACTCTCCAATCGGCGAGGCCTGTCCTGCTCGACTATCGCGACGGCACAGTAACCACCATGATGGTGAACGGCAGCACGGTGGCGGCCACTCCCGACAACGGCCACCTGCTGCTGCCCGCGGAGCGGCTGCGCGCCGGCGAAAACACGCTCACCTTCGATTTCACTTCCGCGGTCGCGCCCGCCGGCAAGCCGATCACTCGTTACGAAGATAAGGACGACGGCAGCGAATACATCTACACCCTCTTCGTCCCCATGGACGCCAGCATGGCGTTTCCCTGCTTCGACCAGCCCGACCTGAAGGGCCGCTTCCAGTTGGAGATTACCGCGCCCCGGGATTGGACCGTCATTTCCAACACAGAGCCCAAGAGTTCGACGCCGGCCGGCCCTGGCCAACTACGGACTGTCTTCGCTGAAACCCGCCCCATCAGCACCTACCTGTTCGCCTTCGCGGCCGGGCCGTTTCGTAAAGTAGAACGCCCCGGGGAACTGGACCTTCCCGGCCTTTACGCTCGCAAATCCGAATGGGAACGAGCCGAGAAGGAAGCGCCGGAAGTGCAGCAGATCGCTAAACAGGGCATGGCTTACCTTTCCACCTACTTTGCCCAGCCCTTTCCCTTCCCCAAATACGACATGGTGCTTATCCCCGGCTTCCCCTATGGCGGCATGGAACATGCCGGAGCTACTTTCCTGCGCGAAGAGTCGGTGCTGTTCCGCACCGCGCCCACGCACAGCGACCTGCTGGGCCGCGACCTGCTGGTGCTGCACGAACTTACCCACCAGTGGTTCGGCGATCTCACCACCATGCGCTGGTTTGACGACCTGTGGCTGAAGGAAGGCTTCGCCCAGTACATGGCCTACCAGGCGCTGGACGCGCTAAAACCCGGCGAAAATATCTGGAAGCGGTTTTACGAAACCATCAAGCCGCTCGCCTACGAGATTGATTCCACCCAGGGCACCACGCCCATCTACCAGGACATTCCCAACCTCAAGGATGCCAAGTCCGCCTACGGCGCCATCGTTTACTACAAGGCTCCGGGAGTGCTCAAGCAACTCGCCTATGTGCTCGGGCCGGAACATTTTCGCGACGGCCTGCGCCTCTACCTTAAGGAACACCTCTACGGCAACGCCGAGTGGAGCGACCTGGTCCATGCCTTCGAACGCGTTTCAGGAGAGAAACTGGATCGCTGGGCCGACATGTGGATTCGCCACCGCGGCATGCCGCAAGTTGACGCCAACTGGTCCTGCGACGATGGACGCGTCAGCCATGTTTCTCTTTCGCAGCACGACGTTCTCGGCGAAGGCAAGCTCTGGCCCATCGCCACCGAGGTCCTCCTCAGCTATGGCAACGCCGGGCCGGGCATTCGCTTCCGTGCCACTTTCGATACTGCCACTGCGAATTTCAGCCAGGCGGCGGGCAAACCCTGCCCCCAGTACATCTTCGCCAACAATCAGGATTACGCCTATGGACGTTTCCTGCTTGATACGGCCAGCCGGGTCGAAGTCGTGCGCCAACTCGGCGATGTGCGCGACCTGTTCCGGCGCGCCTTGCTTTGGGGTTCGCTGTGGGAATCGGTGCGCGTGGCCGACCTCGCCCCTCGCCGCTTTGTTGCCCTGGCACAGCTTCTATTGCGTGGCGAGCGCGATGAATTGTTGTTGCGCAGCACCAGCGCCCACACTCTTACTGCTCTGCACCGTTATGTAAGTCCGGCCACGCGCGCCCAGTTCGTACCCGCCTTTGAAGCCATGGCGGACGACCGCATGTTGCATTCCACGCAAACGGACTTACGCATTCTCTGGTTTCGCGTCCTGCGGGCGCTGGCGGAAACCCCCGCGGGCCGCTCGGATCTCAAAAATCTCCTGAATGGAAAAATTTCGGTGCCCGGCGTGGAATTGCGTCCGCTTGATCGCTGGAACCTGGTCACGGCTTTGATGGCGCTCAACGATCCTGAGGCCGATGCCTACTTCCGCGCCGAGCAACAGCGCGACCACACCGGGGACGGCCTGAAATATGCCTATGTTGCCGAAGCTGCCCGGCCGGACAGCAAGACCAAGCAGAAGTATTTCGAGGACTACCTGCACGACCCTTCGCGGCCCGAAGACTGGATCGAGGAGAGCCTCGATGCTTTCAACTACTGGAACCAGTCGTCACTTACCCAGCCCTACCTGAAACCCGCGCTGGACGCCTTGCCGCAAATCAAGCGGGAGCGGAAAATCTTTTTTCTGCTGGACTGGCTGGAGGCATTCATCGGCGGGCAGCAATCACCCGCGGCTCAGGCCGAGGTGCATGATTTTCTGCGCACCGCGGACCCGGACCGGGATCTGCGCCTCAAAATCCTCCAGACCGTGGATGAACTCGACCGAACGGTGAAGATCCGCCAGAAATTTCCGGAATAGAATGAGTGAGAAGCCGTTTACGAGTTCACACCTACGCCTTCCAGCGCACCCTCCTCCACCCGATTTTTGCCCTTGCTCTTGGCCCGGTACATGGCCTGATCCGCTGCGTGCACCAGGGTGCGGGAATCGAGCATCGAGTTTGCTCCCAGTTCCGCCCCTACAATGCCGATGCTGGCAGAAATTTGGATCATCCCGGCGCTGGTATTGATAGGTTCTGCAAGGCTGGCTCGCAAGCGTTCTGCCTGCTGCTGCAGGGCAGGCATTACACAGCCCGGCGTCAGAGCAAGAAATTCTTCTCCTCCGTAGCGTCCCACCATGTCATAAACGCGCACCCCTTCGGCAATACGCCGCGCTGAGGCGCGTAACACCTCGTCCCCCACGAGGTGCCCGTGAACATCGTTCACTTTTTTGAAGTTGTCCAGGTCGAGCATGATAATCCCCAGGC
>DASYWT010000008.1:0-19888 GCA_035935775.1 Terriglobales bacterium | reverse complement strand
AGCAGCCGTCAGCCTTCAGCACTCAGCCAACCAGGCCTGTGAACGGTTGTTCGCCGATCAGAAAGGGATATCTCCAGCGGTCTTCAATCGTGGTTCGTCAATTATCAATCATCAATTCTTATGTCTGAATGCTGAATGCTGAGGGCTGATTGCTGACAGCGGATTTTTCAATCGTCAATCATCAATCTTCAATCGTCAATTATTTCGCTTCCGCCGGCTTCAGGTCGGTTCGTGGCGGCGCCAGCCACAGCACTCCTCCGTTCGGACCATAGAACTTGAGCACCGGCTGCCCGCCCTCGAGGCTCCACTCCCCCTTCACCTTGCCGCTCAGGTCGGTGAGCACGAAGGCGCGCGCCCGCACGCCTGCGGGTGGGTGAGGCAGAATGAAGCCACGGTCAAACTCGCTCTGCCCGGCAAAAGCCGCCGTCAAGAGCGCGCCCAGGACGACCGCCAGCAGCAGCGCGGCCGCCCGCCACCACCGGCCCTGCTTTTCCAGTTGCGCCAGGCGCTCTTCCAGCCCCGCGCTTTCCAGTCCCTCCATAAAATCCTCCTTTTTGCGACAATATCCCCTCTGGGTTCGACGGGCCGCCGCCACCGTGGTGAGCGGCAAAACGAGGCGCGATGACCGTTCGCCGCATGAAAACCTACACCGGCCAGACCGGCTACGTTTATCAGTACTATTTTGTGGGCAAGCGCGAAGCCCTGCCCGATGCCCCCGAGGCGCCCGCCAGCGAGTACATCTTCGACATCACCCCTGACCGCAAGACCATGTTCGCGGTCAGCATCTTCGTGCGCCGCGAGGCGCTGGCGGCCTGGGGCGCCCAGCACGGCCGCCCGCTCTCGGACTCCGAGCAGTACGCCGCCGCCAAGATGCGCCTCTTCCAGGCGCTCGATGAAATCGAGAATCTGCGCTCCACCAGCCGCCGCTTTCCCGTGGATGCCGCTAACGTCACCGAACTGCTCGCCGGTCTGGGGGTGGAGTAGTCGTCTTTGGGCGCGTGTTTTGTGGCGGGCGCGTGTTTTGTGGCGCGGGTGCCCCCGCCCGCGGCGGAGCACCTCGGCAGCGCTTGCGCCGGGGGTACTGCCGGGTTTAGCCTTTGCCGACTCCCGACTCCCGACTCCCGACTCCCGACTCCCGACTCCCGACTCCCGACTCCCGACTCCCGACTCCCGACTCCTGACTCCTGACTCCTGCTTCTTGTGACCTCCGTCACAGGCCCCTGTGACCACCCTCGCTGCCCGTCCTGCCCCCTTCCGGCACCCTATATAATCAGCAGAACAGCGATGCCCGCGCGGTTTTTGATGTGGGCCGGCGGACGAACCGAATCCATGCCCCTTTTCTGGCTGCGAGTTGCGGTGGTGCTTTACGGCATCGGGCTCATCTACGCCCTGCTCATCCTGGTGCGGCGCAGCGACCTTCTCGGACGCATCGCCCTGCACGCCGCCGGCCTGGCCATGGTCTTCCATTTTGTTTCGCTCGCCGAAGCCTTCGCCGCCGAGCGCACCCTGCTGCTCGCCTCCATTCACAATTCGGAATCGCTGCTGGCTTTCGTGGTCATGGTGGGATTCATGCTGGTGTACTGGCGCTACCAGACCACCACCCCCGGCGTCTTCGTCTTTCCCCTGGTGTTTCTTCTGACCTTCGTCTCCGCCATGGGCGGGCAGAAGATCGTGCTGGCCACGCCCCTGGTGCGCAACGGCTGGATCATCGCTCACATCGTGATGATCTTCACCGGCTACGCCGCGCTCGTGCTCAGCTTCGGCGCCAGCCTGCTCTATCTGGTGGGCGAGCGGGCGCTCAAGGCCAAGCGCCCCGGCGGCATCCTGGGCAAGCTGCCGCCGCTTGAGACCATTGACCAGATCGGCTACCGCTCCCTGCTCCTGGGCTTTCCCTTCATGACCCTGGGACTGGTGGCGGGCTCGGTGGTGGCCCAGGCCAGGTTCGGCGCGGTTTACTTCCGCGACCCTAAGGTTCTGCTTTCGCTGCTGATGTGGGCGGTTTACGTGCTCATGCTCTACACCCGCTGGAACTCGGGCTGGAGGGGACGGCGCGCCGCCTACCTCGCCACCTTCGCTTTTCTGGCGGCGGTGGTGGCCTGGGCGGCCAATTTCTTCAGCGGCGTGCACCGCTTCGTCTCGCCATGAACTTCGTGCTCATCGGCGTGAACCACACCACCGCGCCCCTCGACGTGCGCGAGCAGCTGGCCATTCCCGAATCCCGCCTGCCCGAGGCCATGCGCCGCCTGGCCGAGTATCCCGGCGTCGAGGAGGCCATGATCCTCTCCACCTGCAACCGGGTGGAGCTGCTGGCCAACTGCGACGACAGCGCCGACCTGCGCGGCTTTCTGCGCGACTACTTTCAGGTCGAGCCCGCCCGCTATGCCCACTCGCTCTATGAGTACCGCGAGCGCGAGGCCATCCGCCACCTCTTCCGCGTGGCCGCCAGCCTTGACTCCATGGTGGTGGGCGAGCCGCAAATTCTCGGCCAGGTGAAGGAAGCCTACGCCATGGCGCGGGCCGTGGGCGCCCTGCGCAGCCACCTCGACGCCCTGGTCTCGCGCTCCTTTGCGGTGGCCAAGAAGGTGCGCAGCGAAACCGAGGTCGGCTCCTCCGCCGTTTCCGTGGCCTCGGTGGCGGTCGAGCTGGCGAAAAAGATCTTTGGTTCGCTGCAGGGCCGCGCGGTTTACGTGGTGGGGGCAGGCAAGATGAGCGAGCTCGCCGCCCGCCACTTGATGGCCCACGGCGCCGGCACCATCTTCGTGGCCAACCGCACCTACGAGCGCGCCCAGCAGCTGGCGCACAAGTTCGGCGGCCAGGCCATGCTCTTCGAGCAGCTTTATGAGACCGCCGGCCGCGCCGATATCGTCATCACCTCGACCGGCGCGCCCTTCGCCATCTTCCGCCGCGAGCACGCCGAGCTGTTCATGGCCCGGCGCAAGAACCGGCCCATGTTCTTCATTGACATCGCCGTGCCCCGCGACGTGGATCCCGAGGTCAACAAGGTGGACGGCATCTTCGTCTACGACATTGACGACCTGCAGGCGGCGGTCGGCTCCCACGTGGCCGACCGGCGCAAGGAGGCGGAGCGCGCCGAAGCCATCGTCGAAGCCGAGGTCGAGCGCTTCCAGGCCCGCCTGAAGACACTCGATGTCGTGCCCACCATCGTCTCCCTGCACGACCATCTCGAGACCATCCGCCAGGCGGAAATTGACCGCGTGCGCGGCCGCCTGGGCCCGCTCAGCCCGGAGCAGGAGCTGGCGGTTGAGGCCCTCACCCGCGGCATCATCAACAAGATCATGCACACCCCCATCAGCGCCCTCAAAACCGCCGCCCGCGAGCCCGAGTCCACCACCGTAGTCGAGCTCATCCGCAAGCTTTTCAACCTGCAGGAGAAGAGCCACCGCTACGCCGGCGCGGCCCGCGGCGCCTCCGCCCACGAGCAGCCGGGAGAAGATTCCTGATGGCCTCGCTGCGCATCGGCTCCCGGGGCTCGCAGCTTGCTCTGTGGCAGGCCAACCACATCGCCGCCCTGCTGCGCGAGAACGGCCACCACGTGGAGCTGGAGATCATCCGCACCACCGGCGACAAAATCACCGACGTGGCCCTGGCCAAAGTCGGCACCAAGGGCATGTTCACCAAGGAGATCGAGGAGGCCCTCGCCGAAGGCCGCGTGGACCTGGCGGTGCACAGCCTGAAGGATTTGCCCACCGAGGTGCCCCCCGGCTTTGCGCTCGCCGCCATCACCCGCCGCGAGGATGCGCGCGACGTCCTGCTCTCGCTTGCCCATCACGATCTGGCCCACCTGCCCCAGGGAGCGCGCGTGGGCACCAGCAGCCTTCGCCGGCAGGCGCAGTTGCGGGCCCTGCGGCCTGATGTGGAGATCCATCCCCTGCGCGGCAACGTGGACACCCGCCTGCGCAAGCTGGAGTCGGGCGAGTTCGACGCCATCATTCTGGCCGCCGCCGGCCTGCGCCGCCTGGGTCGCACCGAACTGGTGCGGGAAGTGATCCCCGCGGAAACCATGTGTCCCGCCGCCGGACAGGGAGCCCTGGGCATTGAGGTCCGCGAAAACGACGCCCCTACCCGCCACTCTCTCGCTTTCCTGGATGACGCCGCCGCCCGCACCGCCACCACCTGTGAGCGGGCTCTGCTGCGCCACCTTGGGGGCGGATGCCAGGTGCCCATCGGCGCTTTTGCCGAGGTCCGTGGCGAGCACATCCATCTCACCGCCGTGGTGGCTCATCCCGATGGCTCGCAGGTTCTGCGCGAAAGCCAAAGCGGGACCGACGCCGAAAAACTGGGCGCCACTGTGGCCGCCGCATTGCTGGCCCGGGGCGCCGAGTCTATCCTGCAGGAAGTCTACGGCAACGCGGCGGTGGCTCCCCAGCAACCATGAAAAAGAAAGAAACGCACACTGCCGCTTCCCCGGCGCAATCCGGCCCGCTTGCCGGCAAGCGCATCGTGGTCAGCCGCGCCCGCGATCAGGCCACCGCTCTCTCCTTTCCGCTGCGCGAACTGGGCGCGGAGGTGCTGGAGATTCCTTTCATCGAAATCCGGCCGCCGGCCTCGTTCCGCCCCCTCGACGACGCCCTGCTTGCCATCCACGACTACGACTGGCTTATTCTCACCAGCGTGAACGGGGTGAGGGCGCTGGCCGAGCGCATCCGCCACCTCGGCCTCGACGCGCTCAACTTTGTTCACCTCAAGGTGGCCGCCATCGGCCCCGCCACCGAGCAAGCGCTCGAGGAGCAGCAATTCCAGGTGGACGTGGTTCCGGATAAGTACGTGGCCGAAGCGGTGGTCAGCAGCCTGCGCGGGCAGGTGAAAGGGCAGCGCATCCTGCTGGTGCGCGCCAAGGTAGCGCGCGACGTCATCCCCGAAGAATTGCGGCGCGCGGGCGCCGTGGTCAACGTGGTCGAAGCCTACGAAACGGTGGCGCCCGAGGCCTCGCGCGCCCGCCTGCAAGCGGCGCTGCGGGACGGCGGACGCAAGCCCGACGTCATCACTTTCACCAGCTCTTCCACGGTGCGCAATTTTGTTTCGCTTGCGGAACTGCCGGCCGCGGGCGGCGGCGGGCGGCATCCTCTCCTGCAGGACGTGAAGCTGGCGTCCATTGGCTCCGTGACCTCGCAGACTCTGCGCGAGCTGGGTCTGCCGGTGGACATCGAGGCCCGGCACTTCACCATTCCCGGCCTGGTTCAGGCCATCGTCGCGGCCTTTGCCTGATTGGCTTTTAAGGAGCGCGGCTCTTGACCTCACCCTAAGCCAATAGCCCAAAGCTGGCCCCCGCACCCTCTACAATGTCCTCCGTGACGCCAGCCGCCATCCGCCTTGCCAGGCCCGACGACATTGACGCTCTTCTCGTATTGGAGCGGCCGGCCCCCACCGCCGCCCACTGGTCACGCGCCCAATACGAAACCATTTTTCAAACTGATTCTCCACCCCGCTTGTGTCTGGTTGCGGAAAACGGCCCCCTGCAGGCGTTTCTGGTGGCACAGATCGCGGGCCGGGAGTGGGAACTGGAAAACCTTGTGGTGGCGCCTGCCGCCCGCCGCCAGGGACTCGGAACGCAACTCCTGCGTGCCCTTCTTGAGCACGCCCGGCAGCAGCGCGCCCTGGCCGTCGTGCTCGAGGTGCGTGTTTCTAATGCCGCCGCTTGCGCGCTCTATCAGGCCTGTGGATTTGTCGAGATAGGCACCCGCCCTGGCTACTATCAGTCCCCGCGGGAGGACGCGATTATCTTCGCCTGTCACCTTGCGCCCCCACGTAATCCTTGAAAACCAACTACTTACATCGTCTTCCCACGGCGCTTTGGGGCAATTAAGGGAAGGCGGTCAAGAACTGCACTCGACGCCAGTCTGAGCTGGAAAATTGGTTGAGCGGCAAAGCCGGGTGTGCTAGCGTTGCTTTAGATATAGACAGGAGGCCAAGCAGGATGCTCTCTCCAAGAGACTTGCTTATAGCCAGCCATGAGGAATTCCGCAGGCTGGCTCAGGAACACCTTCAATACGCACAACGCCTCGACGTACTCACCCAAAAAAGATACTTAAGCGAAGATGAAAAGCTGGAGGAAGTCCGGCTGAAAAAGCTGAAACTGCGGCTCAAGGACCAGATGGAATTGATTGAGCGGCAGTATAGAACCGCTAACCAGGTCGCCTAATCGTCGCTTCGCCTTTGGCCGGAGGCAGAATGCGTGGGTGTATCTGTGTACTCGCGTGAACCTTCCCGCCTACCCCATTTCAGCTACAATGCAGGCACAACCTGGGTCACTGCCCATATAATCTTTGATATTCATGGTTCGTGATGGGTATTACTACGGGCTTGCCCTGTTCGGGGTAGCGGTGCTGGTGGGGTGGCTGACCAGCCCCGCCTGGGGCGTGCCTGCCCTGGTATTGGCCGCCTTTTTCCTGTGGTTCTTCCGCGACCCGGAGCGCGTGATCCCGGCCGCTGCTGGGGCGGTGGTTTCGCCCGCCGACGGCAAAGTCACCGATGTATCCCTGGTAGAGACCGAGGCCGGGCCGCGGCGCCGCATCAGCATCTTTCTCAGCGTTTTTGACGTGCACGTGAACCGCTCGCCCATTGCCGGCGTCGTCCGCGAGGCGCGCTACCAGCGCGGCCAGTTTCATAATGCCATGGGAGCAGCCAGCGCGGAGCACAACGAACAGAACATCGTGACCGTGGAAGGCGAAGGCCAGAGCCTGATCTTCAAGCAGATCGCCGGTTTGCTGGCGCGGCGCATCGTGTTCACCAAAAAGGTGGGCGACCGGGTGGAGCGCGGCGAGCGTGTAGGCATGATCAAGTTTGGCTCGCGGACGGATATCCTCCTGGATGCCGCTGCCAGTGTGCAAGTAAAGGTGGGAGACCGGGTGAAAGGCGGAGCGAGTGTGCTGGCCTACGTGGGCAACGTGCGCACCGAATTGCATTCCGTTCTTATCGCCCAGGGTCAGCGCGGAGCTCAAACATGACAGAACCCCCTTTCCCCATGCGCCGCAAAGAGGACGAACCCTTTCGCGAGAAGCGGCAGCGCAAGGGCGCGTACCTGATTCCTTCGCTTTTCACCACCGCCAATATTGCTGCCGGCTATTACGCCATCTCGCAGGTAATTCAGGCCAGCGTGATGGATCCCTGGCACTTCGATAACGCCGCCAAGGCTATCGGCGTGGCCATCATCTTCGACGCGCTCGACGGATTTTTCGCGCGCATGACGCGCACCAGCAGCGATTTTGGCCGCGAGTTGGACTCCTTGGCCGACGTGATCACCTTCGGCGTGGCTCCCGCCCTGCTGGCCTGGATGTGGGGCTTTCATCTCCTTCCCCCCATGGCCCACGCCGAACTGCACAGCAAGCTGATGCAGGCGGGCATCATCGGCAGTTTTGTCTTCCTGATGGCGGGGGCCAGCCGCCTGGCCCGCTTCAACATCCAGGTAAACCCGCAGCCGTCCAATCCTGGCCGTCCGGGCAAAAAGTATTTTGTCGGCATGCCTATTCCCGCCGGCGCCGGCGTGGTGGCGGCGGTGGTGCACTTTGCCGGCGGCGACCCCATCGCCTTGTGGTGGGTGGCCCTGATCTGGCTGGCTCTGATGTTGAGTGCCGGTTTCCTGATGGTGAGCACCTGGCGCTTTTACAGTTTCAAAGACATTGACTGGCGGCGCCGGCACCCCTTCCGCCTGATCGTGGTGTTCGGGCCGCTGTTCGCCGTCATCTGGTTCTTTTCCGGGCCGGTGCTGTTTCTCATCGCCATGACTTACATGCTCTCCGGCGTGTTCTGGCGGCTGATGTACGTGCTGCACCGCCGCGGCGGCAATCCTCCGCCTCCGCCCGTCTATAAGGAAGCCACGGAGTTGCGATGACCCAGGATTCCAAACCGGCTTCCCCCTCGCGCCTCCAGTCGCATGCCGCCGGGAGCTTTCGCGTGGCTATCGTGGGTGCGGCCACGCTGAAGGGCAAGGAACTGGCGGAGGTGCTGAGCGACCGTAATTTTCCCCGCCGCGATGTCAAGCTGCTGGACGACGATGAATCCCTGGGCCAGTTGGAGGCCATGGGCGATGAAATGAGCTTCGTGCAGGCGGTTCGCCCGGAGCACTTCGAAAATGTTGATTTTGCCTTTTTCACTTCCGAAGAGAGCTTCACCCGCCGCCACTGGGAAATGGCCCGTCACGCGGGCGCCGCTATCGTGGACCTCTCCTTTGGCCTGGAGAATGCGCCCGGCGCAGTGCTGCGCTCACCCTGGGTGGAGCGGCAACTGGGGCGAGCACCCTCCCCGGACCTGGAACCCGCTCCCGTGGTGGTGGCGCATCCCGCCAGTGTGGTGCTGGCACTGTTGTTGCTCCGCGCCCAGAAGGCGGGCCGCTTGAATTCGGCCACCGCCACCCTTTACGAACCGGCTTCCGAGCAGGGCCGCCGCGGCATGGATGAACTGCACGAGCAGACGGTGAACCTGCTCTCCTTCCATGAACTACCGCGCCAGATTTTTGATACCCAGGTGGCTTTTAACCTGGTGTCTCGTTATGGCCAGAAGGCTCCCCAGCCGCTGGAGGCCGCGGAGCAGCGGGTGCTCAGCCACTATCAGCGCCTTACCGCCGGACAGGCGCTGCTGCCTGCCTTGATGCTGGTGCAGGCTCCCATCTTCCACGGACACGCCTTCTCCATTTATTTTGAGATGGCGGAGATGGTCTCGGTGGGCGACATGTCGCAAGCGCTGGCCGGCGAGCATGTGCTGGTCAGCCGTGGGGCGGAGGAATCGCCCACCACGGTCAGTGCCGCGGGTCAGGGCGACATCCTGCTCACCTGCCGCCACGATTCCAGCCACGAAAATGGCATCTGGGTATGGGCGGCCGCCGACAATCTGCGCATCGTCGCCAGCACCGCCGTGGAGATTGCGGAAGAGATGGCCACCGCCCGCCCGCGAGGCAAAATCCAGTGAGACGCGGCGTGGAGACAGTGCTGCTGGCTTGCCTTTCTCTGGCGCTGCTCGGTTGCGGCTACCATGTGGCCGGAAAAGCGAACAAGCTGCCCACCGACCTCCGTACCCTCGCCATCCCGACATTTTCCAATGGTTCCCAGGTTTACCACGTCGAGCAGGATCTAACCACCGCGGTCGTGCGTCAGTTCATCACCCGGACTCATTATCAGGTTATCAATCGTGACGACCACTCAGCCGACGCCACCCTCCTGGGCGCCGTGCAGTATGCCTTGGTGGCTCCTCAGACCTTCGACTCGCGCACCAACCGCGTGGCTACGGTTCTGGTGCAGGTGGGGGTCAAAGTCACCTTGACCGATCGCAACGGCAAAGTGCTCTATGACAATCCCAATTACGTGTTCCGCGAGCAATACCAGGAGAGTAGTTCGCTTTCCAGTTTCTTTCAGGAAGAGTCGCCGGCGCTGCGGCGGCTGTCGCGCGACTTCGCGCGAGCTTTAGTCAGCGATGTTCTGGAGACTTATTGATGCGCGCCTTTGCGCCCACCGAGCGCTTTGTGGCCGAAGTCAACAGCCGCAAGCTGCGGCCCGCTTACGTCTTTGTGGGCGATGAGACATTCTTTCGCCGGCGCTGCCGCGAGGCCATCCTGCAGGCCCTGGTGCCAGCCGACCTGCGCGACTTCGCTCTCTACGAATTCGACCTGGGCGAAACCGCGCTGGGCGAAATCCTTGACCGCGCCCGCACTCCTTCGCTCATGGCTCCCTTTCAGGTGTTCTTTGTGCGCGGCGTGAAGAACCTCTACGGGCGAGGCTCGCACGAGGCTGAGCTTGAGGCCATTGAAGCCTACGTCAAGAATCCCAACCCGGACGCCCTGCTGGTGTTTGTGGCCGACCACATCAGCATCCCTGCCGACGTTCGCCGCATGGATCTGACCGACAAGGAGCGCTACCAGAAGATCCGCGACACGCTGGGCGAATATTGCGGCATCGTGGAGCTGGCGCGGGTGGAGGAAAACGAAGCCGTGCGCTGGCTGACGGAGCAGGCCGCCCAACAGGGCGCCAGGATTGACCCCGACGCTGCCCGCGAAATGGTGGACGCCCTGGGCGGCGACATGATGATGATCGCCGGCGAACTGGAGAAGCTGCTGCTCTATGTGGGGGAGAAGAAGCGCATCACCCTGGGCGACGTGGAGACCATGGTGCTGGCCGCCAAGCAGCGTTCGCTCTACGAACTGACGGACGCCATTTCCGCCAAGGACCGGGTGCGCGCCCTGCAAGTACTGGATGCCATCCTTTCCACTGGCGAAGGCGAGGAAGCGGCGATCGGACACCTCTACATGCTCGCCAAGACTTTTCGCCAGATGCTGGTCATCCTGGAGCGCAATGTGCGTGATACACGTATGCTCTGGGCGGCCTTGTGGCAGGGATTCCGCGTGCCGCCGTTCGCCGCCGAGGACATCATCCAGCAGGCTCGCCGCTACAAATCAAAACGCGACCTGAGCCGAGCCATCCGCCTGGTGGCCCGTGCCGATCTCGCCTTGCGCTCCAACCCCGCCGGCAAGCGCCTGGTGCTGGAAAAGCTGGTGCTCGACCTTACCTCCCAGGACCAGCCCGCTACGCCCGCCTGGCAGCAGGACCAGCTGCCGGTGTGAAATCAGCCGCCTCTCGGCCTCGGAATACCTTAAGGAAACTCTGATTAAGGAATGGTTTCGGAAGGGACGGCCTTTCGGGCCGTCCGTAAGTAGCCGCGAACACCAGGCGGCTTCAGCCGCTGAGGCAATTGCGGCTGCGTTAGTCAGAGTTTCCCTTAGCATCAGCCTTCAGAAACCATCTCATAAATGTCGTTCGGAAGGGCACAGCCTGCCCTGAGCGAAGCCGAAGGGGCTTCAGTCGTGCCGTCCAGAGCTGCAAAATATACGGGCTTTAGCCTCTGAGGGACGCAGTGTTCGCGGTTTCTCGATTTATGAGACCACTTCTCAGAGCAATATTCTCCCTTCTTTGCTCTTGCCTCCCTCGTGAATCTCGAACGTTTGCTTGACCGGCAAGCGGCTGCCAGCCCCTTGACCCTGGAGTACGCTCCAGATTGTATGATTGCAACGTGGGGGCAAACCTTCGAGCTGAGGGGGCCATTATGCATATTGGAGAAGTGGCTGAGCGCGCCGCGATGACCGTGGATGCGATTCGATTTTATGAGCGGCGCAGCCTGCTACCCAGGGCAGGGCGCAGCGCCGGCGGCTTCCGCCTCTATGCGGAAGATGCGGTTGAGCGCCTTCACTTCATCCGGCAAATGCAGGGGCTGGGTTTTTCCCTGCGGGAGGTCGGGGAACTGATCGAACTGCGCGCTCAGAAGGTAGAGGCGTGCGAATCGGTGCGCGCGCTGTTGGGAGCAAAATTGAAGGACGTACGCGCCAAGCTGCGCGAGTTGCGGCAACTGGAAGGGCAACTGGAAGCGGACTTGCGCAAGTGCAACCGGGAACTGGGCCATCGGCGGCAGCATGCAGCTTGCCCCTGTCCCGTGCTGGAAGAGGCAGATGAAGCCAATGAAAATTGAAGTCCTCTATGTCCCCGGCTGTCCCAATTGCGAACCCGCGGTGGAGCGGGTGCGGAAAACGCTTCTGGAGGAAGCCGCGCAGGGTGAGATTCGCCTGGTAGCCATCAACTCGCAAGCTGAGGCCAATGCGCTGCTTTTTCCCGGCTCGCCCACCATTCGGGTCAATGGCAATGATGTAGAAGCACAGCCCGGTCCTACGCCCAGCCTGGCGTGCCGGTTGTACGCAAACCGAAGCGGGCTTCCTTCGGAAGAAATGCTGCGCGCTGCCATCTCTGCAGCCAAGCGGAAGGAGTGAAATCGGCATGCGGGCGGCGGAACGAGCCACTCCGGTAGCCGCGGTCATTGCCGCGCTGGCAACTTTGGGCTGTTGCTTGCCTCTGAGCTTTCTGGGAGCTGCCGGTCTGGCAGGCGCCAGCCTCTGGTTAGCGCCCATCCGCTCCTGGCTGGTGGGTGGAGCGGCGGTTCTGCTGGCAATAAGTTTTATTCAACTCTATGTCGGAAGAAATCAATGCCGGAGGCGGAGCGCTTTGAGCATGGTCATATTCTGGGCGGCGGCCGTGATCGTGGTTCTGGTGTTTTTCCTGCCGCAACTGGTGGCCAGCTTAATCGCCGGGTGAGCGCAATGCGAAAGTTCAAAATCAAATCTGCTCTTCTTCTGCTGGCCATCGCCGCCGTGATCCTGGGGGGATGGTTTCTCTGGGGTCCAGGACGCACACCCCCTGGCCAGCCACCACTCACTTCGCTCTCGCAGCAGAATTTCAACCAGCTAATCAGCGAGTTCAATGGGGCGGCGGGCGATGAGCGGCTAGTGCTGCTCTTATCGCCAACCTGACCGGTTTGCCTGCGGGGGGTCTCCGCGGTCGAAAAGCTGCTCGCGCGACAACCGGCACTGCCGATCCGGGTGTTCGTAGTATGGGAACCCATACTCCCCACAGACTGGTGGCGGCCCAGCGGCATGGTGCAATCGCGAATATCGGATTCGCGCGCCATTCAATTTTGGGATAAAAAGCACCTGGTGGCCCAGGAGTTGACGCGTGAGTTTGCCGCTGAACCGAATGGTTATCACCCGAAAGGGGTGCTTTGGGATTTTGCCGCGCTCTATGGAAAACAGGGGCAATGGGGTAAGTCCGCGCCCGTTTTTACCGGGGGCCCGGTGGTAGTCGCGGTATCCGACCTTGAAAAAAAATTATACGCATTCTCAGCAGCCGGAGCGGAACGCTGAAGTGAACGATTGTAAGTTTCCGCAAAGATGTGGTTGTTAGCTACTGAAGAAGTTCAGCGTGCAAACTTCAGCCCGCTGAGCCGGCGCCCGCTGGCGACGTCAACTCCTTTTCCCATCACCAGTACTTGAAAGTTCTCGCCCATGGCCGCGGGCGTGACCAGATGCTTCAATTGCAGCGCCACCTTGGTTTGTTCCTGCGGCAGGCGCGTGCCTTCAAACGCGTCGGCAAATTGATTGGCCTCGCCAATGCCCATCAGGAACTGCGCCTGCGTCAATAGCGCCAGCGGCTCCAAACCCTGCTTCTCGGCCACGGACTGCAAAGCGGTGAAGTTAACGTGCGCCGTAATGTCCTGTTCCCCAGGCGCCTCATACGGGCTGGCGCTGATGGTGTGGCGGCGGAAGGCAGTGACGGTGCCACGATGGCGGCCGGCCAATTGCTCTTCGCGCGTGTAGCCGTAATCAATGATGATTACGAACCCGCGGCCCAACTTCTGGGCAATGCTTTCCATGTAGTCCTGCGCCGACAAGGCCGCCTCCACCCGCTCGCCCGCCTCGGGGTGGACGCTGTAGCGGTCGAGGTATTCCAGCGCCGCCGCCGAGGATGGCACGAAGCTTTCCACAAAGCGGCCCTGCTCGCAGCCCGCGCGCAATTCGCCGCGGTGGGACAGAACCTCTACCGGAAGCGCATCGAAAAACTCGTTGGCAAAAATGATGGTGGGGGCAGACAGCTTGTTCGGCAATTCCTCCAGGGAAGAGAAAATTTTGGCCCGGCCTTCTGCAATGCGTTTCCCGAGCGTCTCCGCCAGGCGCTGTCGCAAAGCCGGCGAGGCCTCAACCAGTGCGTAGTGCAGCCCGTGGAAGAACTCGGGAAATTTCTTTTCCGACCAGTCCATTACATCTTGCGCAAACAATCCCCGGCCCGGTCCCAGTTCCACCACCGGCAGCGCAGCCGGCGAGCCCAGCGCCCGCCACATTTCTTCGAATTGCCGCGCCAGGAGGCGCCCAAAAACGGCATGCACGTCGCTGGAGGTATAGAAGTCGCCGGCCTTGCCAAACTGCTCCGCGTGGGCCGCGTAGTAGCCCCGTTCAGGATCGTACAGGCACATTTCCATGTAGCGGGAGAAGGGAATGGGGCCGTGGCGGCGAATTTCTTCTTCGATTTTCTGCCGCAGGCTCACCGGCCTTCCCGCTGCCGCTGGGCGCGGTCCTGGGGCGTGCGGGTGAACATCTCGATGATGTAGTCGTGCAGGCAGGCATAGAGCTGCTGCTGGAAACTCCACTCAAATTGGGGGTGGTCGAGGTCGCGCGGATGCAGGTCAAAGTAGTAGGTGTGCACCGGCACCGGCGTGTTCTTGAAGTTGATGATGACCTCCACCGCTTCCCCCTTGGCGCGCGCGTCGAAGTTCACCAGCGGGTGTTCGTAGAGACGCAACTGCTCCAGCACGCGCTCCAGACGGGGATTGGCGGAATCGGGCACGGGAAGATTGTAGGGCTAGGTGCGCGAGGTTTCAATGTTTCAAGGTTTCAAAGCATGCAAGGTTTCAAGGTTTCAAGGTTTCAAAGCTGGCAAAGTTTCAAGGTTTCAGAGTGTGCAAGGGTTTGAGTTTCCGGTTTCGAGCTTCCTGCGCAAGCGTTTCGGGTTTCCAGCTTCGACTTTCCTGCGCAAGCGTTTCGAGTTTCCAGCTTCGAGTTTCCTGCGCAAGCGCTGCGGTTTCCAGCTTCGACTTTCCTTCGCAAGCGACAGCCCTTTCCGTCTGTCATCCCGAGCGAGCCTGAGCCGAGCGTTAGCGAGGCGAGGGCGAGTCGAGGGACCTTGTGTCTTGACGCAGCGATTAAACGCAAGGTCGTTCGACTCGGACGCGCATCGGTATGGCGCGTCCTCGCTCACGATGACACGCTGTGGCATGAGAATTTTGGTTGCGCTTCGACTCTTAGGACTTGCTTTCCTCGGCGTCCTTTGCGTCCTCTGCGGTTTGGGTTTCGCTGACCCCTGCCTCCTGACTACTGGGTCTTAGCAAATATTTCAGCATCCGACCGCCGAATGTAGTTGGCCTCCAGGTCGGCGGGAGACACGATTTCCCCCGCCAGCAGCTTTTTCAGACCGATGCGCGCCAGGGCGTCGCTGCGCGGATGCTCGACTTCGAGCGCTTGCAGTCCGTGTTTCCTGGCCCAATCCAGCGGCAGTCTGTCGGGCGTGATCACGGCGGCAAGCTTGCCCCTCACCAGGGCAACGAATTCCTCCTCATTCAGCAAACTTTCGCGCTCCAGCCGCGCGTTGCCGGCGCCGACCTCGTATTCGCCAACGTAGGCCTCGCCCCGCCCCGCATCGAGCGCGGCCACTACCGCACCTTCCACCCGCGCCGCTACCGCCAGGGCCTCCAGCAGCGACACCGCCGCTATCGGTTTGTGCAGAACTTCCGCCAACCCCTTGATGGCCGCCAGGCCGACCCGCAAGCCAGTAAAGGAACCGGGGCCGGAAGCGACGATGAATCCGTCCAGGTCGTGCTTGGAAAATTTGTGACGCGCAAGCAGGCCCGCAATCTGCGGCACCAGTTGCGCGGAAAAGGTGCCGCCCGTAAGAGGAACAGCCTCGATGGCCTCAAAGCCGCGGTCATCGCCGCGAGCCAGAGCAATGCTGCCGTGCTTGCCGGAAGTGTCCGCCGCCAGCAGCAGCATGGTCAAACGCCCTGCGGCGGATCCTCGCACAGTTCGAGCAACACGCCGCCGGTGCTGGAGGGATGAACGAAAACGTAGAGATGGCCGCCCGCTCCCACCTTGATGTCTTCCGAGATCAGGCGCGTGCCGCTCTTTTTGAGCCGCTCGACCGTGGCCGCGAGATCATTCACCCGCAGCGCGATGTGATGCAGACCCTCGCCGCGCCTGGCGATAAAGCGGGCAATAGCCGACTCCGGCGAAGTCGCCTCCAGCAGTTCGATGCGGCTCTCGCCCACCGGCACCATGGCCAGGCGCACGTGTTCGCCGGGCACGGTCTCTTCGCCCACAACCGAGAGGCCGAGGTTTTCGTAGAAAGTTCGCGCCGCGGCCAGGGATTTGACGGCGACGCCCAGGTGGTCAATGTCGAACATCGTTTTTTCCCAGACTGCCCACAATCTCTTCCACTAGAGAATACGGGTCGCGCTTGTGCTCGGCAACTTCGGCGGCGTAGCGGCTGATTTCCTGATCGCCCATTTGCTCGCGCACCACCCGGCGGAGCAAGCCGTCGCGCAGCATCTCCAGCAGGCGGTCATGCCAGTGGCGCGCGCGTTTCTTGAGCAGCAGATTGTGCTTGGCCAGGTACGCCTCGTACTCGGCGATGGCCTTAGCCAGTTCGGCGGTGCCCGCGCCCTCCGTGGCTACCGTCTTGATGATGGGCGGGCTCCAGTTGTCCGGCCGCGAGGCCAGCGACTGCATGGCGCGGATTTCGCGCTCCACGCGCTCGGCGCCTTCACGGTCGCTCTTGTTGATGACAAAAATGTCCGCGATTTCCATGATGCCGGCCTTGATGGTCTGCACGTCGTCGCCCATGCCGGGCACGAGAATGACGACCGTGACATCAGCCAGGCGCACAATGTCCACCTCGTCCTGGCCCACACCCACGGTTTCAATCAGCACCAGGTCGCGTCCGGAAGCGTCGAGCACGGTGGCCACGTCCGCGGTGGTTCCGGCCAGGCCGCCGAGCGAGCCGCGCGTGGCCATGCTGCGGATGTAGATGCCAGGATCGGCATGGTGAGCCTGCATGCGGATGCGGTCGCCCAGGATAGCGCCGCCGCTGAACGGGCTGGTCGGGTCCACGGCGATGATGCCGACCGTGTGCTGCTGTTTTCGGTATTCGCGCGCCAGTTGGTCCACCAGCGTGCTCTTGCCCGCTCCCGGAGCGCCCGTCATGCCGAGGATGCGGGCGCGGCCGCTGTGGGGAAACAGCGTGCGCAGCAGTTGGACGGATTGGGGCGTGCGGTTTTCCACGGTGCTGATCACCCGCGCCAGGGCTCGGGGATCGCCGCTGCGGACGCGCTCTGCCAGGGATTGGATTTCGGTAGACAAAGGATGTTGCCGACAGTTAAAGCCAAAGTCAAAACCAAACCATAACCACCGAGGACGCCGAGTACGCAGAGGAATTAATTTGAAACATAAAAAAGGTCAGGAATTTGCTTCTCCTCAGCGTCCTTTGCGTCCTCTGCGGTTTTGGTTGTGCTAACCCTACTCTTTCGCCATAACCGCCGAGGACGCCGAGTACGCAGAGGAATTAATTTGAAATGCAGGTTGGGAATTCCTTCTCCTCGGCGTCCTTTGCGTCCTCTGCGGTTTTGGTTTTGCTGACTACTGACTCCTGACTACTACTCTTTGAGTATTTGCCTTGCGATCACCATGCGCTGAATCTCGCTGGTGCCTTCGCCGATGGTGCACAGCTTCACGTCGCGGTAGAACTTCTCTGCCGGATAATCCTTGATGAAGCCATATCCGCCGTGAATCTGCACGCCCTCGTTGGCGCACTTCACCGCCACCTCGCTGGCGTAAAGCTTGGCCATCGAGGACTCCAGCGTCGTCTTCAGGCCGGCATCTTTCATGGAAGCGGCGCGCAGCGTGAGCATGCGGGCGGCGTCAATTTCCGTGGCCATGTCGGCCAGCTTCCACTGGATGGCCTGAAATTCACTGATGGCCCGGCCAAACTGTTTGCGCTGCTTGGAGTAGTTGAGCGCCGCTTCATAGGCGCCCTGGGCCATGCCCAGGGAGAGCGCGGCGATGGAAATGCGTCCCCCATCGAGCACGCGCATGGCGTCAATAAAGCCGTTGCCTTCCGCGCCCACCAGGTTTTCCGCCGGGATCAGGCAGTCTTCAAAAATCAATTCCGCAGTATCGCTGGCCCGCAGCCCCAGCTTGTTTTCTTTTTTCCCCGGGCGAAAGCCCTTGGCGCCTTTTTCCACGACGAAGGCGGAAAGGCCATGCGTGTGGGCGGCCCGGTCGGTCACCGCGATCACCACCAGCACATCGGCATAATGTCCGTTGGTGCAGAAGGTCTTGGTGCCGTTGAGCACCCAGCCATGCTTGTTGCGCACCGCGCTCATGCGCGCGCTGCCGGCGTCCGAGCCGGAGCCGGGCTCGGTCAGCCCCCACGCCCCGATGAATTCGCCCGCAGCCAGGCGCGGCAGGTACTTGCGCTTCTGCTGCTCGTTGCCGGCCAGGAAAATATGATTGGCGCAAAGCGAGGTGTGCGCGGCCACAATGATGCCCACCGAGCCGTCCACTCGCGAAAGCTCTTCCACGGCGGTGACGTATTCCACGTAGCCCATGCCCGCGCCACCCAGGTCCTGCGGGAAGACCACGCCCAGCAGGCCAAGCTTGCCCAGTTCCTTGATGGTGGCCAGGGGAAATTCGCCCGCCTCGTCCCACTTCATGACGTTGGGCAGGATCTCGCGCTCGGCGAATTCGCGCACGCTGCGCCGCAGTTGTTGTTGTTCCTCGCTTAGCTGAAAGTCCAAACTCTTACCTCCCCGGAGGGATTTCGCGCAAAGATTCAGGCTGTCTCGCAAATGTCTTTCGGAAGGGCACGGCTTCAACCGTGCCGCCTGAGCCCAGAAATCTTCGGGCTTTAGCCCCAGAGGGACTTAGGGTCCACCGATTTGCCATTTATGAGACGGTTCAAGTTACGTCTCTACCGCGGGCAAAACATTTCATTAGAACACACGAGGGGAGAGGCGGGAAGTGAGCACGCTTCAGGAGTCAGGAGTCGGTAGTCAGGAGTCAGCAAAACCCAAACCGCGGAGGACGCCTGGAGATGCCGAGGACACGCTCACGCTTCTTATCTGATTTCTTTGCGTCCTCCGCGTCCTCGGCGGTTTTGATTTTCTTTTGGGCGGCAAATCAGCCCGCGCCGATTGCGTTTAGAATCTCCTGCGTGGTCGGCAGGTGCCCGGCCTGCTTTTTGGAGAACACCAGTTTGCCGTCGGCAAACACATCCAGCACCCCTCCGCCGCCCAGGCGCAGCTTGACTTTCTCCACGCCCGGCTGGGTTTCCAATTCGCGCTTCAGGCTCCCGGCCTGACGGCGAATGTCGGCTCATATAAAACAGCGCTTGATCTCGATTTTCATGCTTACACCGCCTTTACTGGCTTAGATGCGCCGCGGCCCAGAGCGCGGCGCGCCAGCCACACTGGCGCTACCAGCACATGCGCCGGGTTGCTCAGGAAAGCAGGCTCGTTACCCTCGATAAGGTGTCCCAGCCAAGCCAGCGCGAACGCCGCTGGAATCAGCAGCAGGCCAATTATCCAGTGGAACCAGACCACGATCAGCGACGAGAACCCCAGCGGGATCGCAATCGCATGCAGCGCCCGGTTCACGGGGTGAGTATGCGCCCCATCATAGTGTGCCAGCAGTCCCATGCCATCCTCCGGTTGCGACATTGTAGCTGAAAGAGCCAACGAGTAGTCAGGGCTCAGTAGTCAGGCGTCAGCGAAAACCAACTGCTGCGAACGCCAGGAACGCGAAAAGTAAGAACAATCTCAGTTTACTCTGCGTCCTTTGCGTCCTCTGCGGTTTTAATTCCGGTTCGCGCTGATGGAATATCCCAGCCTCGTTAGTCGGCGGCGCCGGAGCGGCTGCCCCGCCCGCAAATGGCCTGTACCGCCTCGAGGGCGCGAGTACAGCCCGCGCGGTCCACATCCATGTGCGTGACCATACGGATTTGCTCGCCATCAATGCCGCTGGCCAGCACCCCCCGTTCCCCGAGCTTCTTGCAGATTTCGAACGAGGTCATGCCCGTGCCGGTCACGTTAAAAACCAGGATGTTGCTCATGACCTTGCTTGCGTCCAGGCGAATGCCGGGAATTTGTGCCAGACCCGCGGCCAGGAACTTGGCGTTGGCGTGGTCTTCGCTCAGCCGCGCCGGCATCTTTTCCAGCGCGATCATGCCCGCCGCCGCCAGCACTCCCGCCTGCCGCATGCCGCCGCCCAGTGACTTGCGGTAGATCCGCGCCTGGTCAATGAAGGCGCGGCTACCCACCAGCAGCGAGCCCACCGGCGCCCCCAGTCCTTTGGAGAGGCAGAACATCACCGAATCCGCCTTCCTGCTGATCTCGGCAACCGGCTTTGCCAGCGCGGTCGCGGCATTGAAAATCCGCGCCCCGTCCAGATGCACCGGCAAGCCTGCCTGGTGCGCGCGCTCGCAGATGTCATCGAAGACCTCCGGCGGATACACCGTCCCTC
>DASYWT010000007.1:0-25967 GCA_035935775.1 Terriglobales bacterium | reverse complement strand
TAAGGGATGCTGCTCACAGGCAGCATCCCTTTTTTCTTCGTTCTGTAATCGGGTCACACTTTGCCTTTGCGGCGGGCCTGGCTTCCGCAGACTTGCGAAGCTTATCGGGCAATGGTGGCTTGGGAGAAGGCGGTGGCCAGGGCGTCTCCCCAGGCTTCGCTCAGGCCGAGCGCGATGGCGTAAGGGAGCGTCTCCGCCATGGGCGGCGCCTTGGCGATTCGTCCCAGACGGTCGAGCCGATCCTGCTCCACTTCGCGGAGAAAATCTTTGTATCCCGCGATCTCGTCCTGCAGCTTGCGGCCGTCGGCGGTCATGGTGCGCAGGAGCGGAATAAATACACTGTTAAGCGCGATCATGGTCAGCAGGGAGTAGACCAGGGGCCAGGAAGTCTGGCGCGCCAACTCACGTGCCACCAGCAGCGGCAATCCAAACACCACACCCAGGCCGAAGATCGTCAGCAACCAGCGGGAGAAGCTGCTAGGAACACGGGCGGAGTGGATGCCGAGCGAAACCATGGCGCCAAGTATCTGCAAAAAAAACATAATCCACACGGTCAGGAATGCCGACCCGAAGGTGTCAGTGGAGTCGCGAAACCCCCACACCAGGGCAAACACGAAAGTTGCGAGCGCACCCAACAACACAAAGCCGATATTCCAGCGAAAGTACTTGCCCTCGATTTGGGCGTGCAGCCGACTGTAGATCATGCCCACAAAGACATTGATGCGCGGGTCGCCTTCGTTGAGCGTAATGCGATCCTGGGCCGCGGGTGCATGAGAGCTGGTGGCCTCGTCAGCGATGCCGAGCGAGATTGGCTCGTCCGGTGATCGATTCGTGGCCGGCACAGTGGCCGGAGCCGCGGTCGCTTCATCGGAAACGTTAAGCGCCGTGAATTCCTCACGTAAAGCCGAGGTGGACGAGGAACCCTCGCCGAAGTTAAAGGCCGGATTAAAAAGTTCCTGGCCGATCGCGGCCTCCTCCGGCAGAAGTTTGGAGACGACGGCGTCGTACGCAGGCTGGCGAACCAAGGTGTAGCCGCTCCCGATCGCAGTGGCGGAGATCGCACCCTTGGTGAGGAAACGGGCCAGCACCGCAGCTACCGAGGTGCCATCGGCGCCTCCGGTCAGCACGTAGCGCAATGCCGCCGGAGAGAGTCCGCGCGGCGGTGTGTACTGTGGCAGCACCGTGCCGCGCTCTTGATGACGCCGCAGGAAAAGTCGAACTATGAGGTAAAAAGCCAGCAGCAACACGGGAGCGACCAGCAGCGGCAAATGCGCGGGGTCCCACCATTGAGGTGGGCGCACGTAGCCTTTGGGCCAGCGAACCACGACGGCCAGGCTCTGGTAAGGGCGCAAAGCCTCCACCGAGAATTCGCGGTCGTCGGGAAGGGCCTGCTGGACAACGGGCGGATCAACCGCGTTGCGCGGCGAGCTTACACCCCGCCCGCCGGCACGGGAAGAAGTTCGCACTTGAGCGTCCGGCACTCCCGCCGGAAGATGCACGCGAACCGTGGCGTTACCGCCAGCGGAGGAGACGTGCCCCAGCGCATTCCAGTAGAGTTCGTCATAGTCCTGCAGGAACCTGATCGCCCCGGTGACGTGGTAGGTAATTTCGACCGTGTGGGAGCCGACTTCCACGGGCAAAAGCGCGTTCTCGCTGCTACCAAACACCACCTGGTAGTAGCTGCCCCGCATTTGACTGGTGTGGAAGGGGGCCGCCGCGCCGTCAAGCTTCACCTCGTTGAGCTGCACGCGAAGGCCAGTGTCGCGGGTGTAGCCGGGGCCGTAATCACGGTCCCAACGGTCGTCGGAGCCGATGGGTAGGTTGCGGCGCAGGCCATACTTGGGCGGGGCGACAAGATCAATGTCTTCCTTTTCCTGCACCAGCAGAGAGCCGTCCGGTTGCACCACGATGTCACAAGCGAACCGGGTAGTGTGCCACTCGCTGACGTGCGCGCCGAGGCAGGGCGCGCTTGTGACCAACAGTGCGAGCATCAAGGCTGGCCACCTGGAAATGTGGACGGCACTTCTCATCATGCGAAATTGTCACGCTAGCAGTTCCCAGGAGGCAGAAGACAGTCACAGCCGCTGAGTACTCTAGCGGAGACATTCTATTGCCTGGACTCAGAAACTAGACTTTGGCCTTGGCTTTGAGCCGCACCTGGCCGCCGTCCATTTCCACCGAATACTCCACCGCATGGCAGCCGTACTGCTTGCGGATCTGGTCGGTCTTGTTCTGCACGAACTTTTCGAAGGATTCCAGGTTGCCGCTTTTCGAGACGTCCTCTCCCGCTTTCTTCTTGGCCTCCAGCAAGGCGTTGAACAGCTTCTCGACGTTTTCCCGCTCGCTGCCTATGTCGGAACATTGCACCGTGAACGGATGCAGGGTGGCGTGGTGCGGAGCAGGCTGCTGTCCCTCTTCAAACACGCGCACGCCCTGGACGGAGAGCAGAGCATCCTGCGGGCGGCGGTAGCCCTCTTCGCGGATGCGCATCTTTTTGCGCCACAAGTCGCTGAGCAGCGCATAGCGCTGGGCCAGTTCGTTGTAGCGGTAGCGCTGGGCCAAGTTGAGGCGTTGTCCGTCGTAGTAGCCGTCGCTGAGCTTGCGGATGGTGTTGGTGACGCGCCATTCGGTGTCGGCGGGTGGGCGTTTGGTGGAGTTATTGAAGTAAATCTCGTACTCGATCTTGAGGCGCCGCATGTTGCTTTCCAGTTGGTTCAATTCTTCGTCAACCGTCACAAATCACCTCAACGGGCGAGCGCCACCGCGAGCCTGTGTCCAAGCACAATACTGCGGGAAAACGGGGAAAGCGCAATGTAACACAGGTGATAGGCGGCTGAGGGGGGCGGCGGTGGGGCACGGGTTACGAAGGTCACACGACAGCTGCCGTTTTGGAAGCGAACCCGGTCCGAAGAGCAGGCATCCAACCGCAAACCGGGAGGGGCGTGGCTTTGGCAGGTAAAAAATGGCGTACTCGGAGCGGAACATGGCCAAAAGACTGGCGCTGATCCTCGCAGACCATCACCATGTGGTGCGGGAATCCATCGCCTCAATGCTTGAAAGCCAGGCCGACATGCAGGTGGTGGCGGCAGTGGCGGAGGGGACCCAGGTGCCTGAGTTGGTGCGCCGACATGGCCCGGATGTGCTGATCCTGGAACTGGATTTGCCCGGCGGCAGCGGATTGGAGCTGTTGCGCACCCTGGGACAGGCAGGATTATCTGTGCCCACGCTCATCCTCACCGCTTCCGACAACGAAGTGGATTATGTGCAGGCGGTTCGGCTGGGAGCCAGCGGGTTGGTATTGAAGCGCGACAGCCCGGAAAAGTTGTACCAGGCAATTCGCAACGTGGCCGCGGGTCAGTTAGCCTTCTCCAATGAAATTGCCCAGCAGGTGGTGAGCTGGATGGCGGGGGAACGCACCCGGCCGCCGGTGCGGGGCCTGCACCGGCTTTCCGAGCGGGAGCGCACCGTAGCCGTGCTGGTGGAACGCGGTTTGCGCAACCGCGAAATCGCCGCCGAACTCAACATCAGCGAGAATACCGTGAAGCGCCACCTGCAAAGCATCTTCAGCAAAACCGGCGCTCATGACCGGGTGGAACTGGCGGCGATGACCGCGGAACAGAGGGCGGAAGCAGCGTAAAAACCGGCTCTCAGCTCTTGGCTATTAGCTCTTAGCTTGACCGGGCGAAGGAATACTCCTTGCCGTCCTCACAGTTGTTACAAGGGGAAAACCAAGAGCTAAAGGCTAAGGGCCGGATGCTATTTCCCCGCCGTTGCCGCCATCTTCTTGACCATAGCCAGCACCAGCTTACGGTCGCTCTCGTTGAGGGACGAGGAATAGCGGCGAATCTGGGTGAGAAAGCGGACCTCGTCGTCGGTGAGCTGAGGCAGCGGCTTGGAGCCGTTGTCATGGTTCGAATCGCTGAAGAACTGCGACAGGGGCACTTCCATGGCGGTGGCAATTTTGGCGAGGGTGTCGAGCGAGGGGATGGTATGGCCATTTTCCACGCGCGACAGGTAGCAGCGCAGCAACCCGGTGCGCTTTTCAATATCGCCTTGTGACATTCCTTTATGCAATCTGAGGTTGCGAATCGTCTCGCCGATATTCATGGTGGGCGCAGCCTGAAAACCGTCTCGGGGGTTAGTGCATAGTAACCAGAGTAGTACCGTCTGGCAAGCACAATTTAAAAAAGTAGTCAGCAGGTGGAGCCTGCAAAGCGCACTTCATCGGAACCGGTGCAACTTGCAGACTGCGCGACTCATCCCGCATGCGCTGCACCCTGGGGTCCCATATCACACCGCGAAACACTTCGAACCAGAAGCAACGCTGCCAGCGCCGTTTATTTCTTCAGATTAGCGGCCAGAAATTCCAACGTGCGGTTCCAGGCATCGGCGGTATCGGCGGGCCGATAGCCGGCCTTGTTGCCGGGGTTCTGGAAGGCGTGGCCGGCGTCAGGATAAATGGTCACGTCAATGGTCTTGCCCTGCTGCTTCAAATCAGCTTCGAACTTGCGCACGTCGGCCGGCGGGATGCCCTTGTCCTGTGCCCCAAACAGCCCCAGGATGGGGGCGTGAATCTGCTGCAGGCGGCCCGGGTCGGTGGCCAGGTGGCCGTAATTGATGACGTCGGCGGCCAATGTGGGATCGGCGATGGCCAGGTCGAGCGAATAACCGCCGCCCATGCACCAGCCGATGGAGCCGATTTTGGCCGGGTTAACGTTCTTGAGCGATTTCAGGTATTGCACCGCCGCCAGCAAGTCACGGTTGGCGCGGTCCTCGGGCAGCCCGCGCATCAGTTCGTGCGCCACTTCCGGACTATCCGTGGCTTTGCCGCGATAAAGATCCACCGCCAGCGTGACGTAGCCCTGCTCGGAGAGCTTGGCGGCCTGCTCCTTCACCCACGGCACCAGTCCCCAATACTCATGAATAACCACGAGCGCGGGGAACGGGCCTTTGCCGCGCGGCGCATAAAGAACACCATGCACGGTTTCGTCGCCGCTTTTGTAGGAAACAGTTTTGCCATTAGCGGCGAAGGCGGTGGCGGAGAGAAGCAACGTCAGCAGCAGGACGGTTGTTTTCACGGCGGCTCCTAGCAGAAATTGTGTGTTTATGCCGATTTGTAATTTAGCAATTTGTAAAATTTGTAAAAGACGACAGACAGTCAGCAGGAGCGGCACCCCAAATTACCAATTACAAATTTCCCGATTACCCGATTTCACAACTACTCAATCCAATTCCAGTTCCATATACAGGGCGCCTGGAATCGGGTTGGTCCGGTACGGAGCAATCTCACGGAAGCCATAGGCGCGGTACATGCGCACCGCATCTTGCATGACGGGTTCCACGGTGTCCAGACGCATGCGCCGGTAACCAATAGCCCGCGCCTCCGCCAGCACCGTATTGATGAGCGCCTTACCGACACCGTAGCCACGGAATTGAGGGCGCACATAGAGGCGTTTCATCTCACAGATGCCGGGCTCCAGCGGGTGCAGCGCGACACAGCCGGCGAATTCCTGGCCCGATCGCGCCAGCAGCAGCCGCCCTTGCGGCGGAGCGTAATCGCCGGGCAGGCCGGCCAGTTCCTGCTCGAAGCCCTGGAAGCAGAGGCTGAAGCCGAGCGAGGAAGCGTATTCCTGAAACAAAGCGCGGGCCTGGGCGAGATGCTCGGGCGTGACTGCCTGGGCGATGGCGATGGCCGGCGAAGGAGGCGTGCGCGCTACCCCATGAGGATGCCTCCATTCACGTTGAGCACATGGCCGGTAATGTAGGCGGCCTCGTCGGAGGCCAGGAAGTTGACCGCGTGCGCCACATCCGCGTCGCTTCCGGCGCGGCCCAGCGGAATCATCTTGAGGATGTTCTCTTTCCTTTCGGCTGGCAAGTCCGCGGTCATAGATGTCTCAATATAGCCCGGGGCGACGGCGTTTACCGTGATATTGCGGGAAGCAACTTCGCGGGCCACGGCCATGGTCAGGCCGATGAGCCCAGCCTTGGATGCCGAGTAATTAGCTTGTCCCATTTGGCCGATCTGACCAAATATGCTGGTGATGTTGATAATCCGGCCCCAGCGTTGCTTGAGCATGGAGCCAATTACGGCCTGAATGCAGAGATAAGCGGCGGTGAGGTTGGTATGGAGCACGGCGTCCCAGTCAGCGCGTTTCAGGCGCATAACCAGTTGATCCCGGGTGATGCCTGCGTTGTTCACCAGGATGTCAATTTTGCCGAATCTGTCGAGGGCGTTGCGGACGCCGGTTTTGATCTGGTCTTCATTGGCCACGTCCATGGCGAAGACTGCAGCCTGGCCGCCGGCGGCAGTGATTTCGCCCGCCACCTGTTGCAGCTTTTCCTGATTGCGGGCGGCCAGGGCAATGCTGGCTCCTCCGGCAGCAAGACGCAGAGCGCAAGCTCGACCAATTCCTTGCGAGGCGCCGGTCACCAGCGCCACCCGGCCTTGCAAGCCCATGCCGTCTGCCTCCGTCTTAAGAAGGCGAGATTATAAACGAGGAAAAAGTTTCGAGTTTCAGGTTTCACACAAAAGGGCCGGCAATAGCTTAGCCGGCGGCCCCGCCGGGTTCCGCCCCGACCAGTGCGGGCGTTCCCGTTCCCTTGCCGCCAATTTGCCCGCGCAGCAGCAGGCGCAGCAGAGGAGGAGCCAGAATGGTTGTGAAGCCGGTCATGAAAATCACAATGGCGTAGGCGGCCTGCGAGACCATGTTCATCTGCAGGCCGACCAGGGCCACGATGAGCGCCACTTCCCCGCGCGGCATCATGCCGATGCCCACGCGCAGGGTTGTAGGCCAGCCTTCATGCAGCACCGGCAGCCCGCAGCCGAGCACCTTGGAAATCACCGCCAGCAGGGAGATAACTAAAGCATCCAGCAGCACATTTCCCGAGAACAGGTGAACGTCGAGGCGGGCGCCGATGGTAAAGAAGAAGAAGGGAGCCAGGAATTCGTTGATGGCGTGAATGCGCGGCTGCAGGCGCCATTCCGGGGCATAGTCGGCCAGCACCAGCCCGGCGAAAAAGGCGCCGATGATGGCGGCCATGCCGATGCGCGCCGCCGCCCAGGAGAGCAGCAGGCAAATGGCCAGGGAGAGCACCAGGGGCGCGTTCTGCAAGGACATGTGGCTCAGGCCGGGGCGCACGCGGCGCACAATGCGGGGACCGACGAAAATCATGAACAGCGCAAAGCCGATCGCCTCAGCGAAGGTCACCCCCAGGTGCCACCAGCGGATTCCCCCGCCGCTGGCAATGCCGCTGACTACGGCCAGCAGGATCATCCCAAGGATATCGTCGAAGACGGCCGCCCCCATGATGATGCGGGCGAAGCGGGTGTTAAGTACGTGCAGGTCGGCCAGCACGCGGGCGGTAATGGCGACGCTGGTGGCGACCATGGCGGCGGCCACAAAGATGGCTTCATGGCTGGCCTCGCCGCGCAGGCGCATGTACAGGAAACCGAGAACAAAAGGCGCCACCACCCCGCCGATAGCGACCCCCAGAGACTGCCGGCCCACGCGCAGCAGGTCCTGGGGACGGGTTTCCAGCCCGGCGGTAAAGAGCACGAAGATGGCGCCGATTTCGGCGAAGGCGTAAACATTTTCACTGGGGGAGATCAGGCGCGCGGCGTGGGGACCGAGAATAATGCCGGCCAGTATTTCACCCAGAACAGCGGGCAGCGACAAGCGCTCGAACAGCTCGCCGAAGATCTTCGCCCAAACGAAAATAGCGAACAGCTCCAGCAGCAATGTGTCGGCGCCACTTGGCATAGACAAGACAAAAAGACGAGAGGGCGGAGATTTAATTTTCCACGCCGGGCGAGTCAGCTACCAGCAAAATCGCAAGCTGCTGCCGCTATTCGCGGGCTCCTGGCGGGCAGGAGCACAGTCCTGCCGCCATGGTGTATGTTGAAGAAGGGCAAACGATGGCCCGCCTGGCCGGCATCTAATGCCTCCAGAGCGGCCTCTGGCAAGCGGCAACCGGGACGAGCAGGAGGATTCCCCCAACATGGCAACCGCACAACTACCGGCGCCGCCGGTGCGCTGGGCGCGCGCGCCCTTCTACTTCAACTCGGCGGCGCACCTGCTCCGCATCGAGCGCGAGAAGGCAAGCACCCTGGGCGAGTTGCTGGCCGCCTTGCGTTCGGTGCCCAGCGAGTCCATTTTTCAGCACACCTTCCGCACCCTGCAGGAGCACCACTTTATTCGCGAAGGGTTTTCCAACGACTACGCCCATTGGGCCTTTGCCGCCTGCAACGAAGTGGCGCTGGCGGAACGCCTGGCCTCGGTGGACGTCCGCGAGTTCACCTCGGTTGAAAGCCTGCGGCAACGAATCGTGGAAATCGTGCAGGATTACCTGCAGCGCAACCCGCGCGCGGCCGACCGGGTGGCGATGGAGCCGTTTTACTTCTGCGCTTCCGATGCCGTAGTGGTTCCCACGCCGTTTGTGGCCAGGAACCTGGCAGAATTCCGCGACTGCCTGAATCAGATCAGCATTCACAGCATTCACTATCACTTCATCGAGGCGCGCCTGCGGCTGAAGCTGAATTCCAACGACTTTTCCATGTGGCTGGAGTCGGAGCTGGACCTGGGGCGCATTGCCGACCAATTCAATCGCATTGACATCTATACTTCCACGCTGCAGGACGTGCGCCGCATCATGGTGCGCGTCATCGAACGGGCCCTGCATTCCCAGTCATGAGGTAGAAATGGACGAAAGGAAGGACCAGGTCGCGGAAGTTGCGCCTCAGGAGCGGCGCACGGAGACGGTGACGGAGACGCCGGTCGAGGCCCCACCCCGCAACGGCGGGTCAGAAGCCCCCTTCCGCGAACGCCGCAAACGGCCGCGCATCTCAGAGACCCCGCCGGCAGCGCCACCTCCCCCGCGGCTGGACGATTATGAGCCCATCATCGGCAAGCCCGAACTGGACGAGTTGCGCTTCCTGGCCCGGCCCTTGCGGGGCAAGACCGTCAAGATGGTGAACTCCACCTCCATGGGCGGCGGCGTGGCGGAAATGCTCAACCGTCTGATTCCCCTTCTCAGCGAATTGGAGGTGGTGACGCGGTGGGACGTTATCACCGGCGGCAACGACTTCTTCGAGGTGACCAAGGCCTTCCATAACGCCCTGCATGGCGGCGAGTATGTTCTGACCAAGGACGCGCGTGACATCTTCCTGATGTACAACGAACAGAACCGCCAGCGCATGCAGTTCACCGAGGACCTGTTCGTGATTCACGATCCCCAGCCGGCGGGGCTGATCCGCGCCCGCGAGCGTAACCGGGGAAAATGGATGTGGCGCTGCCATATTGATCTGTCGAACCCGCATCCTGATGTGTGGGGCTTCTTGCGGCCGATGATCGAAGAGTATGACGCGACCGTGTTTTCCTCGCCGGCCTTTTCGCGTCAGTTGATGGTCCCGCAGTATCTGTTTTACCCCTGTATTGATCCGCTTTCAGAAAAGAACAAGGAACTGGAGGCGGGCTACATTCAGAAGGTTTGCGACGACTTCGGCATTGACCGCAGCCGGCCGATCGTCACCCAGATTTCGCGTTTTGACCGCCTCAAGGATCCGGTGGGCGTGATCCAGGCCTACAAGCTGGCCAAGAAATACGTGGACTGCCAGCTGGTGCTGGCCGGCGGCGGGGCCACCGACGATCCCGAAGGCGCCATTGTGCTGCAGGAGGTGATGGATGCGGCGGGCGAAGACCCGGACGTCATCATCTTGAATCTGCCGCCCTGGTCCGCTTTGGAGATCAACGCCCTGCAGCGCGCCTCGACGATTGTGGTGCAGAAATCGCTGAAAGAAGGTTTCGGCCTGACCGTCACGGAGGCGCTGTGGAAGGGCAAGCCCACCATCGCGGGCGCCGTCGGCGGCATTCCCACCCAGGTGATTCACAAGCTGACGGGCGTGCTGGTGCACTCCATCGAAGGCTGCGCTTACCAGATGCGCTATCTGCTGACCCACCCGGAATTTGCCGAACAGATGGGCAAGAACGGACGGGAGCACGTGAAAGAAAACTTTCTGATGACCAGCAACGTGAAGCGCTGGCTGCTGCTCTTCCAGATGCTGCTGGGCGTGGTGAACAAAGAGGAAACGGCGTAAAAGCAGTTGTCAGTTGCCAGTTGCCACAACCCAGGGCCAGAGTGGACCGCAACGTTCAGCACTCCACACGCGGTGTGATTCCTCCATCACGTTTAACGAATGTCATGCTGAGCAAAGTCGAAGCACCCCTAGCCATTCGCGCTCGCCGCAGCTGCTCCAGGGAGTTCCCACATCTTCTCCGCACTTTCTTCACGAAAGTAGAAATTCCCTTTGGGCTGCTCGGCCGAACACTTCGACTCGGGCACGCGCCCTCGCTCAACATGACAGTTCCTGGGGTTGTGCTTGCTAGGACTTCCCCTGTTCGTGCAGGAATTCCATGGCCCGGTCGAAGGCCTCGGCGGCGCGACCTTCGGCCAGCGCCATGGCAATGAGTTCGTTTTGTTCGTGCGGGCTGGGCGACCGCTTTCCGATTTCCACCAGCCGCTGCGAGCGCCGTCGCGCTGCCTCGGCCTCTTTTTGCAGGGCGGCCATCAGGTCAGACTTTGCGTTTTCCACGGGCCAGAATCATACGCTTTAAGCGCGCCAGTGCAAGGGGAGCGAGGGCGCCTCTGTGCCCACGCACAGCAAAAGCAGGTCCTTCGTTGCGCTCACCGCGCAAGCGCGACTCGCGCTCCTCAGGATGACAAATGAGAAAGGGCGGGCCTGGCTATGTGCTCCCTGCCGGGGCTACAGCCGGCGCAGGGGCCAGACCAGCACCTCCAGCTTGCGGGAGAAGTGCAGGAGCGGGGGCACATCCGGCAGGGCGATTCCCGCCGCCCCTGCCATGGTGTTGATTTCAATTTCGGCTTCGGCGTCCTGCAGCGGCCAGGGCACGTGGTGGATTTCCGTCCGAAATACGCTGCGCCGCGTCGTGGTGTAGAGGCAATAGCGCTCCGTGAGCCAGTGCTCCAGCGAGCCGCGGGGGCGCAGTTGAACCGGCGCGGCTGGGTGATAGCGGCCGCGAAACTCGGCATTCGCCGGCACGCGGCGCAGGCTGTGGTAGCGGATCTCGTCCCCTCCCGCGTTCACTTTCATGCGGGCATAAAAATATGGCAGGCGATAGAAACTGCGGGCGGCAAATACCGCGCTGAGCGAGCCAGCATCCAGGCTGAAAAAATAGACTCCCGGCTTGTCCTCAAACTTCACGTAGGTGCGGACGTTGAGTTCGGGCAGGCGGGAAAACCCCGGTATGGCAGGCAAGCCGCGCGGGTGAATGTGGCTCATGCGGAATGGGGTCACCGCCAGCCAGCATTGCCCTTCATAAGCATCCAGCGCAAGTTGGGCCGGAACCAGCGGGCGCAGAACCTGCGGCTGGAGAGGCCAGTGGGCGAACAGAAGGTCATGCCAGGTTTGGGCCATGATCCAGGGCCCGCTCTGCAGCGGCCAGGGCCGGTGTGCGGTGGCTGCGAGGAGGGGGTGCATCGAAGCAGTCAGCAATCAGCGGTCAGCATTCAGTTGGTGCAGATTATACGCATCTGGGGCGCCTGCACTTCAGCTAAGTGCTAATTGCTGACTCCTGAGAGTTCCCACGGGCTGAAGGCTGAATGCTGATTGCTAATTGCTGGAGTGGAGCGCGGGGTCGGGGGTGGCCGCAACCTCGGTCGAGGTGACCGGGCGATAATCGCGGTGGACCACATCCACGATCACGCGTCCAATGATGCGCGCTTTGGCCTGCGAACGCATGTGGACCGGGAAAGTAAAGCCGTCAATGTCAGCGTAGTCCTGCCGGAAATCAATATCCTTGATAAAAAGCGAGGGCGATTTGATCATGCGGCCCTCCGCCCGCACCAGCGTGCCGGTGTAGGCGTCCACGAAAATGCGTCCCTTGAACAGTCCGGGGCGCTTCTTGCGCGGTTTGACGTGGAAGACATGCACCATGCGTCCATCCAGCACTTCCCGCCCTTTATACGCAAACTTGTAATTCTGCTTGTCAATGGCGGTCTGGGCGGGCTGGTCCTTCTGCACGTGGTCCACTTCCGACTGCAGCAGGCGGATGATGACGTTGCTCTTGACGAAGCCGTCCCCGCTGAAGTGGACGGGAGTGAACTGCAAAGTTTTAGGAGCGACGTAGTGGCGATCCAGTTCGAATTGGCCGCTCTGCTTCAGGTTGGGAAGCCGGGCGCTCACCGTGCTCACAGCCGAATACGAGCCCAGGTGGGCGTTCTGGATAATGGCGTGGTTGGCCATAACCTCCAGCGCCAGCTCGGGGGCCATGCGCGGCAGCTTCACGGCCGGCAGCAGGGAGGTTGGATCGGCGTGCGTGCTGGCGACAATATTCACTGCCGGCACACCATCGCTCGTGCCCAGCGCGGCGTGCATAGGCACAAACTGCTGTGCGGCGGCAATCGTTGGAAGACCGGCGGCAAGCAGGACGACAACTATAAAGGCTGGTACTTTACGTCGCATGAATATCTTGCTGTTATATGCGATGTCGCGAGTCATGCAAAAGTATCAAAAGTAATTCCGCGGGGGAAGCCCCTAGTTCTTTACGAACCCGGCCGGATTATGGTTCCACCCGGATTTAGCCCCTAAAAACGGGCAATAGCGTCGCAGTTAATCCACAATTGACACAAGTTGTTGCCTTTAAGCGAAAAACCCTAGACTTTTGCGTATGGCAGAAAATTCGCCTGCGCCAGAAGCCGGGTGAAGTAGTATCGGGATTCCCCATGTCTGACACGAAAAATGGAAGCGCTCCAGCGGGGTCAGCCAACCCGACCGAAGTGTTTGCCGTACATGGCGCCGAGCCGGAAGTGCAGGCCTACGCCATGGCCAAGTACTCGCGCTCGGCGTTGTCCATGAAGGAATCGCTGCGCGAAATCAGCAGTCAGAAGGCGGAGAAATTCCTCAACACCTTTTATTTTCAATACGGTCACCGGTCCATTGCCGACCTGGCGCACATTGCTCTGGCGGTGGAGCGGCTTTCCATCCTGGCGGCGATTGCGCTGGTGGATGAGCAGCGATGGGATGGCCAGGAGCGCTCCACCCGGTACCAGGACTTCAAGAAGAGCGGCTACTATCGGCCCGATTTCGCCGGCGACCAGTCGGCGCAGCGCCTTTATGGCGAAACCGTGGATAGCCTGTTCACTGCCTACGAGGGACTCTCCGAACGCATCAGGCGCCACCTGATGGCGCAGACCCCCAAGCCGGCGGAGATGAAGCAGGAGGCTTACGAACGCACCCTTCGGGCGCGGGCCTTCGATGTGGCGCGCTACCTGCTGCCCCTGGCGACCATCACTTCGCTCGGCGAGATTGTCAACGCGCGCACGCTGGAAAGCCAGGTTTCGCACTTGCTCTCCCATACCCACGCCGAGGTTCGGCGCCTGGGAGAACTGCTGAAGCGTGCGGCCAGCGAGCCCGCCTACAACGTCAACCACGAACTGTGGAGGGTGCTGGTGGAGGACATACGCCAGATCAATCCCGCGCTGGGTGGCCGCGCCGAGGCAGAGCTGCTCAAGCCCGTGCGCGTGGCGCCCACTCTGGTCAAGTACGCCAATCCTAATCCGTATGAGATGGAGACGCGCCGGGAGTTGCGTCAGGCCGCGGCTGAGCTGATGAAAGGCGCGAAGATCGCTTCGGCTCGGGCGGTGGAATTGCTGGATGAGGAGCCGCTGGAGGTAGAACTGGCCGCTACCCTGCTTTACGAGCACAGTCACTATCCCTACCGGCAGGTGCGGGAGGCGGTGGAGAGCGCGGGGGAGAGGCGGCGGCGGGAGATTATTGGCCTGGGTACACGGCATCGCAGCCAGCACGATGAACTGCTGCGCGGCTTCGCTGCCGGCCAGCGGCTGCGCTTCGACATCCTGATGGACATTGGCGGCTTTCGCGATATGCACCGCCATCGCCGTTGTGTGCAGATCGGGCAGGAGTTCACCACCGCCCACGGCTACGACACGCCGGAGGACTTACATGCGGCAGGCGAGACCGCCGCCTACGACCAGGCCATGCGGCGCAGCGCGGAGGCGGTGGAGGAGTTGGCCAGGTCGGCGGCTCCGGAGGCACAGGAAAACTCACAATACGCAATTCCTCTGGGCTTCCGTAAGCGCACGTTGTTCAAGATGGATTTTGCCGAAGCCGTGTACATTTCCGAGCTGCGCACCGGGCAGGCAGGGCACATGTCCTATCGCAAGATCGCGTGGGGAATGTATGAAGAAGTAGCGCGCAAGTACCCGGCCCTGGCTCACTGCTTCCGGGTGCAGGATGTGAGGGAGCCGGTGGATCTGCTGAAAAGATAAGCCTGCCTGAGCAACGGGGCTTCCGGTTGCCCTTGCACTTCCTGCCCGGCTTTCTCTCCTGATCGTGACTAAAAGCCTGCCCTGAGCGCCACACAACTCTGAGCAAAATGTAAAGACATACCCTCCCCCCAGATTGCCCAAGAGCAACGAAGATTGGTCGCGCCAACGCTACGCTGAATGCTGCCGGGTGCCGATTCGGTCGGCTAAACGCCCAGACAAAATGGCATTTAAAGACAGCTCTCGTTGGACCGGGCACCGCCTCATCGGTCCCCGGCGAGTTCTTAGTGCAAGTCCCGACTGCAACCTCAGTCTGGGGACACTCCCGACTTAAGATTATTGTCTGGGAAGCGCTGAGTACGGCCTGCTTCCCCTTGGGAGGCAGGCCGCATGCTCAAGCTATCCTGTTTTCTCCGGTGGTCCCTCAAGCCGCCAAGCAACGATCCTGGCATACGCAAACCACAACCCCGCAATCCACAAAATTATCCACAGGGTTACTGAGAGAGGTGCAACAAAGCTGTGGAAAGCAGCGTAATGTATTCGCTTTTTATTCGCTTTTGCCCTATATTATCCCGAAGCGGGAATCCTGTGGAAATTCAGCAGCATTCTGGCGCTGACGCCAGAAGGGCACAGGTGTACTTTAAAGATATAGATAGTCTCCCGAAATTACATGTCTCCCAATTCGGATAGGAGCAAGCTCATGGCCGATGAACGGACGGAAAAAGTGCGGGCAATTGACCTGGCGGTCTCGCAGATCGAAAAGCAGTTTGGCAAAGGTTCGATCATGCGCTTGGGCAGCAAGGAAGCGGTGGTGCCCATCTCCGTAATCTCCACCGGCGCTATTTCGCTGGATGCGGCGTTGGGGGTGGGCGGTATGCCGCGTGGCCGCGTGGTGGAGATTTTCGGACCGGAATCGTCGGGCAAGACCACACTCGCCCTGCAGGTGGTGGCGGAGGCGCAAAAGGCCGGCGGCATGGCGGCGTTTGTGGACGCCGAGCACGCGCTCGACCCCATTTACGCGCGCAAGCTGGGGGTGGATGTGGACAACCTGCTGATTTCGCAGCCCGACTACGGCGAGCAGGCGCTGGAAATTGCCGAGGCGCTGGTGCGCTCCAACGCCATTGATGTGCTGGTGGTGGACTCGGTCGCGGCCCTGGTGCCCAAGGCCGAACTGGAAGGCGAAATGGGCGACAGCCACATGGGCCTGCAGGCCCGGCTGATGTCGCAGGCGCTGCGCAAGCTCACCGGCATTGTCTCCAAGTCGCGCACCTGCATGATCTTCATCAACCAGATCCGGGAAAAGATCGGAGTCATGTTCGGCAACCCGGAAACGACCACCGGCGGGCGGGCGCTGAAGTTCTACTCCTCCATCCGGGCGGACATCCGGCGCATCGCCGCCATCAAGGAAGGCGACGTGGTGGTGGGCTCGCGCACCCGGGTGAAGGTGGTGAAGAACAAAGTGGCGGCTCCCTTCCGCGAGTGCGAGTTCGACATCATGTACGGCGAAGGCATTTCGCGCGAAGGCGACCTGATTGACCTGGCGGTGAACCACAACGTGGTGGAGAAATCGGGCGCCTGGTTCAGCTACAAGGGCGAGCGCATCGGCCAGGGCCGGGAGAACGCGCGGACGTTCCTGAAAGAGAACAAAGACATCACGGCCAAAATTGAAGCCGAGGTGCGCAAGGCACTGGGGCTGGTGAAGGAGCCGACCAACGGCGCGGCGGAAAAGCCGCAGGTTGTGCCGCCTCCCCCGGCCGGCCGCACCGTGGCCATGCCCGCGGCCAGGCGCTGACCGGCGCGAAGGATACATCTCTCTAAAGCCGCCCGATTCTGGGCGGCTTCGTTTTGCGCAGCTGATTCTGTGGATCAGGGAATTGGCGCCTGCTCGGAAAAGCAACTCGAAACATTATCTCGTTTGCCATCATTAACTCCATAATTATTATTTCAATTGTTATCTAAGGGTCCGCCACTGCATCAGATGCGGTGCTTTATTTCTTGACATAAGTTCCGAATGTGCTACTTTGCCGCACCACGGCCAATTGCACCTTTTGGAGTGCACAATGAATTTCTCAGCGAAGTTAGTTCTGGCCGGCCTCGCAGCATCGCTTCTTGCACTTCCTGCTTGTGAAAGACGTGCCGGCAAAGGGGGAGGAGTGGAACCAAAGTTCGTACCAGGGTCGCCCCCGCCCCACGGGCAGCAGAGCCCCCGAGTCCTTAAGGCTTATATATACTCCGACCCGGATGACCCCACGAATAAGTGTTTTGTGGACATCGGCAAGGCGACGCTCTGGACCAAGACCAAAAAGGGGGGGAGCCCCTTAGACCAAACTGTGACTTGGTACTCTGACGACAACAAGGCCTACAAGGTTGATTTCACTACGGGCAAACGCCACGTTTCTCCCTTTACCGACCCAAGTGGCTATTTCCAAGTTCCTGCTGGTGGATCGGTTTCGAGTGGTCCCTTAAAGACAGACAGCACCGACTACTATGATTTTGCGATTTTCTTCGCAAATGGTACTACGCCGTGTATGGACCCAGGCGACCCAGGTCTTATCGTCAAGCCTTAGGCTCTCGTGCCGACTGTTTGGCGAGCAGTTTCTCGATGCGGGGGTTGTTGCGCAGGGCGTCAAAGTCGGGAGTATCCCTGATCGCTGAGGCTGGGTACCCGGCGCCGACTGCCTTCTCCAAAAAGAGTACACACTGCTGTGTGTCGCCCAGATGGGTATAGACCAGCGCGGCGCGGAAATTGACCTCGGCATCCCCCGGCGCCAGTTGCAGTGCGTGGCGTGCGTCGGACAGCGCTTCCGCTTTATCGCCCACCATAGCGTGGTAAGTGGCACGAAACGCCATCACGGTGGCGTCTTGCGCATTGATCTGCAGTTTGGCGTCCGATAAGGAGATCGCTTTGCGGTAGGCAGCCGCAGCCTCTTCCCGGCGGCCTGGCGCCCAGTACAAGGCGTCGCCCAGATTCCCCCAGGCGATAGGTTCACGGTCATCCAGCTTCAGGCCCTGCTGGAATGTCTCAGCTGCTTCCGAAAAACGTCGCAGGGCAAACAAAGCAGCACCCAGGTTGCTGTATGCCTCGAGCGTGGGCCGAAGCTCTATGGAGCGTTTCAGAGCCTGAATAGACTCGGTATACTTTCCCTGGATGGTGAGCGCCGCACCCAGGTTGGAGTAGCCCTGAAAATTTTCCGGCGCCAACTTAATAACGCGCTGGAACATCTGAACTGCTTCGCCATAACGGGCCTGATGAAAATCAAATGCTCCCAGCCAGTCATACCCCGCCCAATACTGCGGACGCAGAGCGATTGCCTGGCGATACGCGGCCTCCGCGGCGGGCAGCTTCCCCAACTTCTCGTAAGCATCGGCCAGCCCACGGAGGGCGTTCACCTGGGTGTTGTCCTGAGACAGGGCCTTCTGGAATTCATCCGCAGCCGTTTGATAGCGGCCCTGACCGTTGTAAACATCTCCCAGGCAACTGTGGCCTTCCGCAATGTCGGAGGTAAGCGCCAGGGCCTTCTTGCAGTTCTCTTCGGCTAAAGCAATCCAATCATTCGTGCGATTGCTTTGCTGGAAGCCCATCCAATAGGCTTCGCCCATGCCGGCGTAGGCGCGGCCGTAGTTGGGATCCACTTGCAGCGCCTGGCCAAATTCGGCAATCGCGCTCTGGATGTTCTCCTGCTTCTGATATTCCTGCAGGTAGCCAATTCCGCGAAGGTAGTGTTGGTAGGCCTCGGGCTTGGTGTCGGGATGAGTCTGCAGGCTGGCGCGCCGCTCCCGTGGAACATCAACAGCCAAAATATCCAGGGCCTCTTCTACGACCTTGTCTTCCAGGCCAAAGATGTCGTTGGCCGGGGCAGTAAAGCTGCGCGACCCCAGAGTGATGCGGGTTGCAGCGTCCACCAGATTGCAGTTGATGCGCAGCAGCGAACCCGCCTGCTGCAGGCTTCCTTCCAGCACCCAATCCACGCCGAAGTCCCGGTGAGCTTGTTCCGCCGTCTTGATGTTTTGCGCCTGGATTTCGTGGGTGGACACCAGTTGCAGGCTGTTGCGGTCGCTGAGTTGCGCCAGCTTAGTGGTCAGGGTTTCCGTCATGCCCGTGCCCAACGCGTTGGTGGCACTGTCCCCGGCCACCGCTTGAAAGGGGAGGACAGCCAGGATCCGGGGCGATAGCTGGGCGACGGGCTGGATGCGGTGTTTGAGGCGCCAGCCAACTAAGGCCAGCGCGACGAGCAGGAGAACCGCCAGCGCGACCAGAAGGGCTTTGCGGTGCTTCCTGCCCGGTCGCACGAAGCGGACGCCGGTTGAGACGGGGGCGGCGCCACTCCCGCTGGGCAGCAGCCGGTTAAGGTCAACCCGCAATTCCCGGGCAGTCTGATAGCGCCGCTCCGGGTCCTTGTCCAGCGCTTTCAGGATGATGGCCTCCAGGCCGGGGCTAAGACGCGGATTGACCGCGGTCGGGGGCTTGGGCGGCTGCCGCAGGATGTCGTCTATCAGTCGGGGCGGATGGCGCTCGGGAAATGGCCGCTGTCCGGTGGTCATTTCATACATCACCGCTCCTGCTGCCCAGATGTCGCTGCGCTCGTCCACGTTGTGCCCACGTACCTGTTCCGGCGACATGTAGGGCAGAGTCCCGGAAAGAATGGGGTTCTGGCCCAGCGTTTCCGTGGCCAGGCTGGCATCGAGCGGCCGCGCCAGTTTGGCCAGACCGAAGTCAAGCACCTTCAGTTGTCCCTTAGACGAAAGCCGCAGATTTCCGGGCTTCAAATCACGATGCACCACCCCCTGTTCATGGGCGGCTTCCAGCGCTTGCGCCAACTGCACGGCCAGGGTGATCGCTTCCGACTCGGGGAGAGGACCGCTCAGTAGCTTGGTGTTCAGCGTTACTCCCGGGATGTACTCGATCACCAGGAAGTCAACGCCGTTCTGGCCGCCGAATTCATGCACCGTCGCAATATTGGGATGGTTGAGCCGAGCAAGCGCCAGGGCTTCCTTATGAAAGCGCAGGCGGGCGCCGCTGTCGCTGATGGTGCCGGCGGGAAGGACCTTGACCGCTACGTCGCGGTCCAGTTGCAGGTCATGGGCGCGATAGACGATACCCATCCCACCGGCACCAATCTGTTCCTCAATGCGATAGTGCCCGAGCACCTGTCCGATGCTGGGGGAGGGGGATGACATTTGCGGGAATGTTAGGCCGGGAAGGGTTGCGGGTCAATTACCTAAGGTGCAGGACTGGAAATCTTTCAGCGTGAACGCTTTTCGTCCTCCAGCGCCTGAAGGTGGGGACTCCGCCCTGCTGATTGCCCGTCCCCGCGGGCGGGCATTAAAATCGCGCTGTTTCAGGCAATTCCCGTACAATCGAGGCTGATGAAGCCCGTTATCGCCATCTATCCCGGCTCGTTTGATCCCCTGACCAACGGCCACCTGGACCTGATCGAGCGGGGCTCCAAGATTTTTGACGAGCTGATCGTGGCCATCCTGCGCAACCCGGAAAAGGAGCCGCTGTTCAGCCTGGAAGAGCGGCTGGAGATGATCCGGGCGATGACGCGGGAACGGGAAAATGTGCGCGTGGACAGCTTTGACGGGCTGATGGTGGATTACGCCCTGAAAGTAGGCGCGACGGCGGTGCTGCGCGGCATTCGCGCCATCAGCGACTACGAGTACGAGCTGCAGATGGCGCTGATGAACCGCAAATTGGAGCCGCGCCTGGAGACAGTGTTCATGATGCCGGCCGAAACCTATTCCTACCTTAGCTCGCGCCTGGTGCGGGAAGTGGCCACGCTGGGCGGGTCGGTGCGCGGACTGGTGCCGGAACTGGTGGAAAAGAAATTGCGCGTCAAGCTGGGTCCAGCCATGGCGCGGCACACGGAAGCAACTCACAAGTAGAGAAGGATTGCGATGGTGACCACGGAAGTAAGACCCACAGAGAGCTTCGCGGAGCGGGTTGGAAGAATTGAAATTTCCGCCACCCTGGCTGTGGTGAACGAGGCGGAAAAGCTGCGGGGCGAGGGCATAGACCTGGTGGACTTTGGGGCCGGCGAGCCTCATTTCGCCACCCCCCCGCACATAAAGGATGCGGCCATCACCGCCATCCAGAACAACTTCACCAAATACACGGCAGTCGGAGGAACGGCTGAGCTGCGCGACGCGATCGTGCAGCGGCACGCCGCCGACTTCGGTTCCAATTATCAGCGCGAGGAAGTGATCGCCTCTGTGGGCGGCAAGCACGCCTTGTTCAACGCGACGCAGGTGCTCGTGGACCACGGAGATGAAGTGATTCTGCCCGTGCCCTACTGGGTTTCATTCAAGGACATCGTGCGCTATGCGGGCGGGCAGCCGGTGATGGTAGAGACGGACGAAAGTCAAAACTTCACGCTGACCGTGGAGATGGTGGAGCGCGCCATCACCTCGCGGACCAAGCTGATTATTTTGAATTCGCCGGGCAATCCCTCGGGTGCGGTGATGAGCCCGGAAGACATGACCGAGATCGTGCGCCTGGCCACGCAGCGCGGCATCTGGGTGCTCTCTGACGAGTGCTACGTGTACCTGAATTTCGCGGGCAGAAAATTTTCCCTGGGCTCGCCGCGCGAAGGGCGGGAGCGGGTGTTGCTGGCGGGTTCGCTCTCAAAAACTTACGCCATGACGGGCTGGCGGCTGGGCTACGCGCTAGGGCCGGCGCCAGTGGTCAAGGCCATGCAGAAGTTGCAGAGCCAATCCACCTCCAACCCGACCTCCATCGTGCAGAAAGCGGCGGTCGCGGCCCTGAAAGGCTCGCAGCAATCCGTGGAGGAAATGCGGCGGGAATACATCCAGCTGCGCGACCGCGTGGTGACCGGATTGCGCGGCATTCCCGGGATTCGCTGCGCCCGGCCCGAAGGCGCTTTTTATGCCTATCCTAATATTTCCGCCTTCTTCGGGCGGAGCGGGATGAAGTCGGCAGCCGACGTGGCCAGTCGTCTGCTGCGGGAGGCCCATGTGGTCACGGTGCCGGGCGAAGGTTTTGGCACACAGGAGCACGTGCGCATTTCCTATGCCACTTCGGCGAAAGAGTTGGACCGCGGGCTGGAGCGGATGGGCAAATTCTTTGCCAGCGTTTGACCGGCTGGTTTCTGGGCAAAGTAAAACCAAGTCGGCAACTGCTCTGCCCAGACCTGCTTCTATACAGTTGCGGCGAGTTGAGTTTGGGTCCCGAGGCGGGTAGTTGGTAGCTGGTAGTTAGTAGTTGGCATCACCGCCTGCGCCCAATTCGAACCACCAACTACCAGCTACTAACTGCCAGCTACTAGCATGGAACTGTATCCACTATTGTTATTGCCGGAGTTCAGCCCGCGTCCCTGGGGGGCGACGGACCTCTCGCCCATTTATGCGGGGCGCAAGTTTCCGGAGAAAATCGGCGAGGCCTGGCTGACGGGCGATGAATGCCGCGTGGCCAATGGCCCACTGGCAGGTCAGCGATTGGCCGAGCTGGCAGAGCGCTACGGCCGCGAACTGGTGGGCGATGCCGCGCGCGAGCCCAATCGCTTCCCGCTGTTGCTCAAGTTCCTTTTTCCCCACGATAAGCTTTCTGTCCAGGTGCATCCTGACGATGCCTGCGCGCAGCGCGTCGGGCAGCCGTGGGGGAAGACCGAGTGCTGGTATGTTCTGCACGCGGAAAAGGGCGCGCAGGTGGCTTTGGGCCTGAAGCCGGGCACCACGCGCCGGCAATTGGAGCAGGCTATCCACGAGAAACGCGCGGAGGAGTACCTCAACTGGATTGATATTCACGCCGGAGAGATGATTTACGTGGCCGGCGGCACCGTGCACGCGATTTCGCCTGGTTCGATCCTGGTGGAGACGCAGCAAAGCTCCGACACCACCTACCGGCTCTACGATTATGGCCGGCCGCGGCCCCTGCACCTGGAACAGGGCCTGCAGGCGGTGAAAGAGAAAACCGGCTCGGGTAAAGTGAAGAATGTGGCCGGCAATGGCCAGCAACACCGGGAACAGCAGGAGTTGATTGCCTCCCCCTTCTTTGTAGTGGAGAAGTTCGCCCTGCGGGAGCCTAGCCTGTTCACCACGATGGAAGCAGGGCAGCGTCTGGTGGAGATCCTGGTGGCGGTAAACGGTTGCGGCGTCCTGGAAGCGGGCGGAGCGCAGCCGGTCACGTTTGCGCCGGGAGAGGCCATAGTGGTGCCGGCCTGCGTGGAGGAGTTTCGGGTACGACCGCAGTGGTCGGTAGAGTTCCTGCGGGCGCGAGTTCCCTCCCGCGCGCGGCCGGAACCGGCGGTCGTTTAAGATTACGGATGCATAGGGAGCGCGAGGAAGACGCTCTTGCCGGCAGTATGTTCTTCAATATCCGCGTGAATTCGTGGCCAAACAGAACGCTCATTTCTATCCTGTGATTCTGGCCGGCGGCCGAGGCACCCGCTTCTGGCCGCTCAGCCGCAAGCGCCGCGCCAAGCAACTGCTGGCGCTGAACGGCAAACGCACCATGATCCAGCAGACCGTGCAGCGTTTGCGGCCGCTTGCGGCGGAGAAGCAGTTCTGGATTGTTACCAACGAAGATTTAAGGAGGGAGATCAGCCGCCAGCTGCCCGCCATTGTTCGCCGGCAAGTGGTGGCCGAGCCTGCAGGACGCAACACGGCGCCGGCGATCGGACTGGCAGCGTTCATTCTCATGCAACGCGATCCCGCTGCCGTCATCGGGATGTTCCCTTCCGATCACGTCGTTGCCGACGAGAAGGGTTTCCGCGCCGTGCTGCAGCGGGCCGTGGAAATTGCGGCGCGCGGGGAAAACATTGTGGTCATGGGCATCCAGCCCACGCGCCCGGAAACCGGCTACGGCTATATCGAGACCGGCGAAAGAGTGGAAAAAGACCTGTTTCGCGTGCGGCGTTTCACGGAGAAGCCTAACCGCCAGCGGGCGGAGGAATTCCTGGCCTCGGGGCGGTATTTCTGGAACAGCGGCATGTTTCTGTGGCGCGCGGACACGCTGGCGCGGGCGCTGCGCGAGCACCTTTCGGAAACTGCGCCTCACCTGGAGCAGATTGCGGCCGCGTTCGGTACGCGAAAGTTCGACGCCATCTTCCGCCGCTTGTACCCGAAGTGCGAAAACATCAGCGTGGACTACGCCGTGCTCGAGCCCCGTTCCGCAAAAGGGGAACATGCATCTAACCTTTTCTGCATCCCCGTGGACGTGGGGTGGAATGACCTGGGTTCGTGGGCGGCGCTCTACGATTATCAGTCCAAGCCGAAGCAGGACGGAGCGGAGAACGTTATCCACGGGGCCCGCAGTTTTGTCCTGAACGCGGAAGGCAACTACGTGCATGCGCCGGGGAAATTCGTGGCCACCGTGGGCGTGAGCAACCTGGTGGTGGTGGAAACCGAGGATGCGCTGCTGGTCACCACCCGCGAGCAGGCGCAGGATGTGGGCAAAGTGGTGAAGTACCTGGATGAGAAAAAGATGTCGAAGCTGGTCTAAGAACCAGCTCTTGGCTATTAGCTCTTAGCTTGTGTTCAAAGCATCAAGCTGAGCGACTGATGGGCACTGTTATAGCTGAAAGCCAAGAGCCAAAAGCCAATAGCCAATGACCCAAATCAAATTCGGTACCGACGGATGGCGCGGCATTATCGCCGACGACTTTACCTTCGAAAACGTGCGCCGGGTGGCGAACGCCATTGCTTCCTATGTTTTAAAGCACGAGGAGGCGCCGCGCGGGGTGATTGTAGGCTACGACACGCGTTTTGCTTCGCCGCGCGCCGCCGAAGTCGCGGCGGAGGTGCTTGCCGGAGCTGGGATTCCCGTCATCTTGGCCAGCGATTACACGCCCACGCCCGCAGTTTCGTATGCGGTGAAACAGCGGCGGGCGGCGGGCGGGGTAATGGTCACCTCCAGCCACAATCCCTTCAACTGGAATGGAGTGAAATTCAAAGGCCGCTTTGGCGGTTCGGCCACGCCCGCCATCATCAAGAAAATTGAAGAAGAGTTGCACGTCGGGGCCGCGCCCAAGGGCGTGCCCGCCAAAATTGACCGTGTGGACCTGAAGCCACCTTATGTGGAAGCCATCTGCCAGTTCGCCGATTTGGAAAAAATCGCCAGGGCTAACTTCAAGCTGGCCATTGACACGATGCATGGCTCCGGCCGCGGCGTGCTGGCCGGAATCTTCGACCGGCACGGCGTGGAGTACGTCGCCATCCGCAGCGAGGTGAATCCACTGTTCCCGGGCATTAATCCTGAGCCCATTGAGCCGCATGTGGCCATGCTGCAGGAAACCGTGGTGCGGGAGGGCTGCCACGCGGGCCTGGCCACGGATGGCGATGCCGACCGCATCGGCGCCGTGGCCGAGGACGGCAGCTTCGTGGATTCGCACAAGTGTTTTTCCGTGTTGCTGCGCTGGCTGCTGGAGCGCAAGAAATGGCCGGGCGACGTGGTGCGTGCTTTCAACACCACCCGCATGCTCGACCGTATTGCCGCGCGCCATGGCCGCAAGCTGCTGGAGTGCCCCATCGGATTCAAGTACATAGCCGACCTGATGATGGAGCGGGAAATCATGATTGGCGGCGAGGAATCGGGCGGCATCGGCTATTCGCGCTACCTGCCGGAGCGCGACGGCATCCTGAATTCGCTGCTGTTGGCCAACGTAATGGCTGACGAAGGTAAGACCCTTGGCCAACTGGTTCTCGACTTACAGCGCGAATTCGGCGAACATTATTACGGGCGCCGCGATCTGCACATTCCCGATGAGGTGAAGATGGCGGCCATCGAGCGGGCGCGCTCAGAGCGCTTCACGGAACTGGGGAAATACCGGGTGTTGCGCAAGGAAGGGCTGGATGGGGTGAAGCTGTTCCTGGATGCGCCCACCAACGGTAACGGAGCCGAGGCCTGGATTCTGCTGCGTGCTTCCGGAACGGAGCCGCTGTTGCGGCTTTACGCCGAGGCAGCTTCGCCGGAACTGGTGAAGGAGATGCTGGCCAGCGGTGAATCCATGGTGATGCAGAAGGCGGCAGCGTGAAAAGCAGCACTCAGCATTCAGCCAGTGAGCTGACTGGCTTACTAGCTGAATAGCAAGGAAACAAACCCAGAATTGATGGGCTGAATGCTGACAGCTGATTGCTGATTGCTTATTTATGACCTTTCCCACCGCCACTACGACTCAAGCCGATACGCCGGAGGCGCGGCGTTATAACCGCATCAAGCGGCGTCTGGGCATTGCCGACTTCGCCCTCGGCCTGGCCTTCCTGCTGGTGCTGCTGGCCACGGGCTGGACCCGCGACCTGCGTGACTTCGCCTATCTCGGGGCCTGGCAGATCTACTCCCTGGCGGTCTTTGTCTACATAGCCATGCTGCTGGTGATTGGCAAGGCTTTGGGCTTCGCTCTGGACCTCTACGGGTTTCATCTGGAGCATCGCTTTCATCTGTCGAATCAGAAGCTGGGCTCCTGGCTTTGGGACCAGGTCAAGGGATTCCTGGTCAGCCTGGTGTTCGCCGGCATCGTGGTAGAGATCATCTATTACGTGCTGCGCATGTGGCCGCGGCAGTGGTGGTTGATGGCCTGGGGCGCATTCATCGTGCTGTTCGTGGCCCTGGCGCAGATTGCGCCGGTGCTGCTGTTTCCCATTTTCTACAAGTTTCAGCCCCTGCAGAGAGAAGAATTGAAGCAACGCCTGGTGCACCTGAGCGAGCGCGC
>DASYWT010000006.1:0-17639 GCA_035935775.1 Terriglobales bacterium | reverse complement strand
TTCTAACATCTTGCTGATCAACAGTTGAACACAAGGTCCTTCGACTCGCGCTCACCTCGCAAGCTCGGCTCGCCCTCGCTCAGGATGATATTTGTGAAACTGACGATTTACGATTGTCGATTGATGATTGAAAAACCACGCGCAGGAGTGTGATCGTCAACCGGCAATCGTCAATCAGAAATTGAATTCCTCTGTGTCCCCGTGCCTCTGTGGTGAAAACGGGGTCAGGCGGTTTTGCGCAGGACGAGGGCGGAATTTTTCGAGCCGAAGGCGATGCAGTTGCATATGGCGTGCTCGATGGGGGCGCGGCGGTCGGGCTGGGGAACGTAGTCGAGGTCGCACTGCGGGTCGGGAACTTCGACGTTGAGCGTGGGGGGAATCTGGCCGCTTTCCATGGCAATCAGCGTGGCGGCTACGCCGGCCGCGCCGCAAGCGCCCTGGGGATGGCCGATTTGCGATTTCAGCGCCGACATGGGGATCTCCCTCGCGCGCCCGGCCAGCGCGGCTTTCAGCGCCTCGGTTTCGATGCGGTCGTTGAGCTGGGTGGAGGTGCCGTGCAGGTTGACGTAGTTCACGTCAGCGGGGCCGATGCCGGCTTCGCGCATGGCCAAGCCGATGGCGCGCGCCGACTCCTCACCGCCTTCGCGCAGACGCACGCGGTGGAAAGCTTCGCAGGTGGTGCCGTAGCCCGAGACCTCGGCGTAGATGTGGGCGCCGCGGGCGCGGGCGTGCTCGTAGTCTTCCAGCATCAGCATCCAGGCGCCTTCGCCGAGCACAAAGCCGTCGCGGTCAGCGGAGAAGGGCCGGGAGGCGCGTTCTGGCGCCTGGTTCCAGGAATCGGTCAGAATCTTCATCAGGATGAAGCCCTTGACGATGCCGAGGGAGATGGGGGCGTCGGCGCCGCCGGTGAGCGCAGTGTGCACAACGCCGGACTGGATTTGGCGCAGCGAGTAGCCGAGCGCGTCGGTGGAGGAGGTGCAGCCGGTGGTGACCACGTGACTGGGGCCGCGAAAACCGAAGCGCATGCCCACGTCGCTGGAGAAGGTGCCCATCACTCCCGTGGGCACGCAGAACAGGCTCATGTGGCGGAACTCGCCGCGGTAGAAGAGGCGGTACTGTTCCTCGGTGAATTCCTGAGAGCCGCCGCCGGTGCCGAGGATGACGGCGATGCGGCGCTTTTCATCCAGAGGGAGCGTGGCGGCGTCAATGCCGGCATCGCTGACCGCCTCGTGAGCGGCGGCCAGAGCCAGGGGCAGGATGCGGGAGACGTGTTTGCGTTCTTTTTTGTCCACCCAGGCGAGTTCGTCGAAGTCGGGAACTTCGCCGGCAACCTGGACCGAGATGTCGCTGGGATCGAAACGGGTGATCCGGCGCACGCCGCTCTTGCCGGCGAGGATAGCGTCAGTGAAAGCGGTCTTGCCCAGCCCGTTGGGGCTGACTACGCCCAAGCCAGTGATGACAGCGCGACGTCTCATAGCGGAATAGAGTAGCGAAGCAGGCGGCAGTTGCGCAAAAAGACGGTAGTAGCTGGTAGCTGGTGGTGAAGATGCACGCTTCAGAACCCCAACTACCAACTACCAACTACCAACTACCAAATGCCCTTATCGCTCCCCGTAACCCTATACGCCAAAGCGGCCATTGAGGCCAGAGGGGGAAGAAGGCTCAGGCGCAGGGCGGCGGGAAAGTTGCCATGGGCGGCGGTGTGGCGCATCTGCAGGCCGTAGAGGCCGGCGCCTTCGGGCATGACAGGGAAGCGCAGGAAACGCCCGCGCACTGCAATCTTATTGCCGCCGAACTTGGCCGCGGCCAGCACTTCGCGCGGCAAGTCTACGCCTTCGCCGCGGTAGGACTTCACATAGTCGGATACGATGACGAGGAAGGTGGCCACGCCCGGCCAGATGCCGCCCAGATCGGCGCTGCGGCGCAGTTCGGCGAAGTTCAGGGCGCCGGTCTCAACCAGCGCAGCAGTATCGAGCACATCGCAGATGCGGAAATAGAAGTGCCGGTACATGCGCTGCAAGGTGGCGATAATGATGCGCTCTTCGGGCGCGGGCACACGGAAGACGTAGCCGCCCACCTCCCTGGGTACGGCGCGCTCGAGGACGCGGCGGGCCAGGGCAGTGTGCTCGCCGGTCTGGCCCAGGCGCTGGGCGTGCACTTCAATCGCTTCGCGCAGGCCGGGCAGGGCAAAGTTCCACTTGTTGGCCAGGCGATCGCCCCAGCTGCGAGGCTCGAGGTGGGCATGAAATTTTTCCCGCATCAGGCGCACAATGCTGCGCTCGGGGGCGGGGCTGAAGAGATCGAGGTCGTTGCCCAGGTCAGGCCAGTGGTCGAGCGACTTCATGACCACCACCGAGCAACTCGCAGCTTCCATTTCGCGGCAGACGGCGTCCAGGTGGCGCAGCGCGTTGTCAATGCGGGACTGCTCGGCGGCCAGGGTGGCTTCCGTCCAGGCGATCAAGGCGATGTCGGCAGTGCCGGCAGCAAGGGCGTGGACTGCCTGCAGAGCGCGCACCAGGACGTGGTGCGAGTCGGCCAGGCGCACAAAATCGGCGCGACCGTCGGCATCCAGGCCGGCGACGTGGTTGAGCGCTTCCCGCAGCGCGCTGGAACCCGGTTCCTGCTTGTTCAGGGTGAGCTGCGAAAGCGCCCGCAGATGAGCGACTTCGGGCGACGGTGTGAGTGTCACCTCAGCTTGGATGTGGAAAGGGGGCTGGGAGTTGGGTGCAGGCGCGGGCGGTCGGTATAATCCGTAGCTCTTAGCTATTGGCTCTTGGTTATTAGGTTGTGTGTTGCTGCGGCGATCTTTGTGCCAAAAGCTAAAGGCTAAAAGCTAAAAGCTCGGAGTTAGATTGGCCTACGAATCCCTACGCGACTGGATTGCCGCCCTGGAGAAAGCGGGTGAACTCAAGCGCATACGCGCCGAGGTGGACCCGATCCTGGAGATTACGGAGATCACGGACCGGGTGAGCAAGGCAGGGAGCGACGCGGGCGAGGGCGCCCGCGCCACAAGGGATCAGATCGGAGGTCAAGCCGGCGACCGCGCCACAATCAATCGCGCGCTGCTGTTTGAGAACGTCAAGGGCTACCGCACGCCGGTGCTGATCAACCAGTTTGGCTCGGCCCGGCGGATGTGCATGGCCTTGGGAGTGGACTCGCTGGACGAGGTGGCGGAGCGCATTCGCGGCTTCATGGACGTGAAGAGCCCGCAGGGCTTTCTGGACAAGGTGAAGATGCTGCCCATGCTGGCGGAGATGGGCAAGTTCTTTCCCAAGACGGTGGCCAGCGGGCCGTGCAAGGAGGTGATCCGGCGCGATGGTTTCTCGCTGCTGGATATGCCGGTGCTGAAGTGCTGGCCCAAGGACGCGGGGCGGTTCATCACCCTGCCCTGCGTCATTACGCGCGATCCGGCGACCGGCAAGCGCAACGTGGGCATGTACCGCATGCAGGTGTATGACGAGCGCACTGCGGGCATGCACTGGCAGCGGCAGAAAGTGGGGGCTGAGCACTATCGGGAGATGCTGCGGAGGGCAGCGGGAGGAGATCAGGCGTCGGCCGACGGGCGCTGGGCCGCGGTTGACATCATGGCACGCTCGGCGGGCGGGGCGCGGCTGGCCTCAGGCTCGCAGCCGAAAGGGAAGATGGAAGTGGCGGTGGCCACCGGCACTGAGCCGGCGCTTACCTTTTCCGCCATTGTGCCCGCGCCACCGGAGGTGGAGGAGTTCATCATCGCCGGATTCCTGCGGCAGAAGCCGGTGGAGCTGGTGAAGTGCGAGACCGTGGACCTGGAGGTGCCGGCCACGGCCGAATACGTGCTCGAAGGCTACGTCAACCTGGACGAGTTGCGTACCGAGGGCCCATTCGGCGATCACACCGGCTTTTATTCGTTGGAAGACGAGTACCCGGTGTTTCACGTGACCTGCATGACCCACCGCAAAGATCCGATCTACGCCACCACCATCGTGGGCAAGCCGCCCATGGAAGACGCCTGGATGGGCAAGGCGGTGGAGCGGATTTTCCTGCCCATGATGCGGCTGAACATTCCGGAACTGGTGGACATCAATATGCCGGTGGAGGGGATATTTCATAACCTAATGATTGTTTCCATTCGCAAGTCGTACCCGGGGCAGGCCCGCAAGGTGATGAATGCCATCTGGTCGCTGGGACAGGCCATGTTCACCAAGGTGATCGTCGTAGTGGATGAAGACGTGGACGTGCAGGACCTGCGTGAGGTGGCGCTGAAGGCGCTGAACCACATTGACCCGGAGCGCGACCTCCAGTTCACGCTGGGGCCGGTGGATTCGCTGGACCACGCGTCGCGGCTGCCCGACTACGGCTCCAAGATGGGCATTGATGCCACCCGCAAGTGGGCCAGCGAAGGCTTCGCCCGCCCCTGGCCAGACGAGATCGTGATGGACGAGACGACCAAGATGATCGTGGAAAAGAAATGGAAGGAGCTGGGGATAGAGTAGTACCGAGTAGGACGTGTTGCTATGGAAGGCTCAAAATCCAAACTCACCGAATTGCAGTTCACGATTCTGGACGGCATGGCCGACGACTGGGAGGATCTTGAACAGCTGTATCTCTATGCAAACCGTGAGTGGGCAGAAGAACGAAAGGCAAACGTCCATTACCCGCACATGTTACTTCAGGTTCGTTTTCTGCTGCGCGACATAATGGGTGAGATGAGGAACATGCTTCGTGAGGGATTGATCGAGGCCAAAGTTTCCAATGACAAGGAATTGGCGCCTCTGCGCCGCCCCATAGATTTCACTGCGTTTTATGACTACTGGTTCGGTCCTACTGCCAAGGGGATAGAGGCCTGGAAGACTTATTCGGCCGACAAATCCCGGGAAACGTGAGCCCCTACACTGCATGAGCTCGTGTGCCCCTGCCCGCAGAAGCAATCAGCGCGGGGCTTCCCAGTCCTCGGGCGGCACCACGGGGGATTCGATATCACCGACGATCTTGATTACGCCCTTTAAGCAGCCGAACAGCTTGCCACGTCGCGGGTGAACCCGAACCAGTTTGGCGACGGGCTGGCCGCGTTTGGTGATGGTGAGGGGCGTGCCCGTTCTCTGGACCTCGGCAATGAGCCCGCCGCAGTGTGTCCTGAACTCAGTAGCCGTGATGGTTTTCATGGATGAACCCTGCACTTATCTTAACAACCTTGGAGATGACAAGCCCTCGTCATAAAGCTCTGAGGCAGGTGATCGGGCGAGCTGCGCTCGCCCGGACAGCCGGGGGCGGCTGTCCCTACACAAGCACAGCCGGGGGCGGCCGTCCCTACACAAGCACAGCCGGGGGCGGCCGTCCCAGCAAGGGTCAACGGTCCGGCTACCGACTCCTGACTACCGACTCCCGACTACCAGCTACCACCTACCGTTTATACTAAGAGCTTATGGCGGTCATTAAGGACATAGCGGCAATTGCCAAGGGGATGAGCATCACGCTGAAGGAGATGTTCTCGCCCACGGTGGTGGAGAACTATCCCGACGGGCCGGGGCCCTTGAAGGGCGCCAGGTTCCAGGAGCGCTATCGCGGGGTGCACGTGTTGCAGCGCGACGAGAACGGCCTGGAGAAGTGCGTAGCCTGCTTCCTGTGCGCGGCCGCCTGCCCTTCGAACTGCATTTACATCGAGGCGGCGGAGAACACCACAGAGCAGCGCATCAGCGGCGCTGAGCGCTATGCCAAGGTCTATAACATTGACTACAACCGCTGCATTTTTTGCGGCTATTGCGTAGAGGCCTGTCCCACTGACGCTATCACCCACGGACACGGCTTCGAAATTGCCAGCCTGAACGCCACCAGCCTGGTATACCGCAAGGAGCAGATGCTGGCGCCCCTGCCAGCACACCTTGGATCCAACGCGGTATTCAATCAGGCAGAGACGGAGACGGGAACGCCGGCGGTGAGAAGCTAGGGAAACAGTTCCCAGTGGTCAGTTGCCAGTTGTCAGTTTTCAAGGGCTGGGAGTCGGTAGTCGGGAGTCGGCGACGACTCGGCAGACAAAGCTGGCCTCTTCCACGCGAAACGCAAGGTTCTTCGACTTCGCTGGACGATTCGCAAGCGAATCGTTCAGCTCCGCTCAGCATGACAGAAATTAAAGGTTTTCTTTATAAATGAAAAAAGGGTTTTCTCTGTGTCTTCGTGCCTCTGTGGCCAATCAAACCAGCGGGGTGACAAGGCCCGCGCAAAGCCGATAATCTAGATACTCGAGAGATGGCAGATTTTCTCCAACGCGTGCGTGAAGGCGTGGTGGTGTACGACGGCGCCATGGGCACCAACATCCAGGTGCGCCAGCCCAGCCCGGACGACTTCTGGGGCAAGGAAGGCTGCAACGAGCTGCTGGTGCTGAGCCGGCCGGACATCATCAAAGACATTCACGCCAGCTTCTTTCAGGTGGGCTGCGATGTGGTTGAAACCGATACTTTCGGTTCTACCCGCATCGTGCTGGCGGAGTATCAGCTTGAAGACAAGGTCGAGGAGCTGAATCAGGCCGCGGCCAGGCTGGCGCGGGAGGTGGCGCAGAGTTTCTCCACGCCCGACAAGCCGCGCTTCGTGGCGGGCTCGATTGGACCGACCACCAAGCTGCCGTCGCTGGGGCACATCAAATTCGACGACATGGCAGCCGCTTACACCGAGCAGGCGCTGGCGCTGATCGCCGGCGGTGTGGACATCCTGCTGGTGGAAACCTGCCAGGACCTGCTACAGGCGAAAGCAGCCCTGGTGGGGGTGTTTGAGGCCTTGCACCAGTCAGGCAAGCGCTTGCCGGTCACCGTTCAAGTAACGCTCGAGGCCACGGGCACCATGCTGCTGGGCACGGAAATTGGGGCGGCGCTGACCACGCTTGAGCCCTTCGACGTGGACGCCATCGGGCTGAACTGCGCCACTGGGCCGCGCGAAATGAACGACGCCGTCCGCTACCTGAGCGTCAACTCGCCCAAACAGGTTTCGGTACTGCCCAATGCGGGCCTGCCGCAGAACGTGGGCGGCCACGCGGTGTACATGCTCAAGCCCGAGGAGTTGGCGGAATATCATAAGCACTTCGTGGCCGACTACGGGGTGCGCATTGTGGGCGGCTGCTGCGGCACCACGCCTGAGCACCTGAAGGCGGTGGTGGCGGCGGTCAGCGGAGTGGAGCCGGCAAAGCGCGAGCTCAAACCAACGGCAGCGGCGGCCAGCGCCTACAGCATGGTGCCGCTCGATCTCGATCCCAAGCCTTTAATCGTGGCCGAAGAAATGAATACGACCACGCAGAAGGCAGCATTCCGCGAGCTGGTGCGAAACAAGAAATACGACGACATTCTGGCCCTGGCCAAGCGCCTGGTGAGCGAAGGCTCGCACATGCTCGACTTGTGTTGCGCCATCGTGGGCGAAGACGAGAAGGGCTACATGAGCTCGGTGCTGGAAAAGATTGCCACGCGGGTGCCAGCGCCGGTGCTGATTGATTCCACGGAAGCCGACGTGGTGGAAGAAGCGCTGAAGCGCATTCCGGGCAAGCCCATCATCAACTCCATCAACCTGGAGGACGGCGAGAAGCGCACCTCCAAAGTGCTGCCCATGGCCAAGCGCTACGGCGCGGCGGTAATCGCGCTGACCATTGACGAAGACGGCATGGCGCTGACTGCCGAGAAGAAGCTGGCTATCGCCAGGCGCATTTATGAACTGGCGACAAAAAAGTACGGCGTGCGCCCGGCGGACCTGATTTTTGACGCGCTCACCCTGCCCATTTCGACGGGGCAGGAAGAGTACCGCACGGCCGGCATTGAGACACTGCAGGGAATCAAGCGCATCAAGCAGGAACTGCCGGAAGTGAAGACGCTGCTGGGGGTGAGCAACATTTCCTTCGGCCTGGAGACCTACGCGCGGCGGGTGCTCAACAGCGTGTTCATGCACGAGGCGGTGAATCATGGCCTCGACATGGCCATCGTCAACTACTCGAAAATCTATCCGCTGTACAAGATTCCTGAAGAAGAGATTGAACTGGCGCGCAAGCTGATTTTCCGCGACCAGTCGGCGGGCGACCCACTGGCCAACTACATGGCCTACTTCGCCAAGCGCGGAGGGCAGAAGGAAGAGAAGGCTACGGCCGAGGTGGAGACGCTCTCCATCGAGGACAAGCTGAAGTACGCCATCATCCGCGGCGAGAAAGCGATTGGCGATGGGGCGGCGCGGCGGTCCCTTGAACAATTACTTGAAGAAGCGCTGGCACAGTACACGCCCCTGGATTTGATCAACAACGTGCTGCTGGACGGAATGCGCACGGTGGGCGAGCTGTTTGGCGCGCGCAAGATGCAGCTGCCATCGGTGCTGGATTCGGCCTCGGTGATGAAGCAGGCGGTGGCCTATCTCGAGCCCAAGATGGAGAAGAAGGCGGGCTCGCAGAAGGGCACGCTGGTGCTGGCCACGGTGCGGGGCGACGTGCACGACATCGGCAAGAACCTGGTGGACATCATCCTGAGCAACAACGGCTACCGGGTGGTGAACCTGGGAATCAAACAGCCGGCGGACACCATCATCCAGGCGGCGCAGGAGCACAAGGCGGACGCCATCGGGCTGAGCGGTCTGCTGGTGAAGTCCACGCTGGAGATGAAGTACGTCATCCAGGACCTGGAGCGGCAGAAGCTGGAGTTCCCAGTGATCTGCGGGGGCGCTGCGCTGACGCGCAAGTACGTGGAAGACGACCTGCGGCGTGAGTACTCGAATGCAGTGTTCTACGCTGACGACGCCTTCGGCGGCCTGCACATAATGGAAGACCTGATCGGGCGGAACGGGGAGCGCGAGAAGCGGCTGGCCGAGGGACGCACAGTGAAGGAGTTTGCCAAGGTGGCCGCGGCGGGAGCTTCTGCCGCCGATCCGGCGCCCGAGGTGGTGGAGCGCAGTCCGGTGGTGTGCGATGCGCCCAATATTCCGGCGCCGCCGTTCTGGGGTGCGCGGGTGAAGCGCGATTACGATTTGCGGGAAGTGTTCCGCTACATCAACGAGACGGCGCTGTTCAAGAACCAGTGGCAGCTGAAGACGGCCTCGCAGCAGGATTATGTGCGGCTGGTGGAAGAGAAGTTCCGGCCGATTCTTAAAGATTTGCAGGAAGAAGTGATTGCCAGCGGGCTGTTCGAGCCCAAGGCGGTGTACGGATATTTTCCGGCGCAGGGGGAGGGAAATGATCTGATCGTGTACGAGCCCGCAGCCGAGCTGCGCTCGGCCGGACAGCCGGGGGCGGCTGTCCCCACACAATCGAGAGTCAGGAGTCGGGAGTCAGAAGTCAGCACGCGGGCGGGGGCGCCCGCGCCACAAGAGCTGCTGCGGTTTACTTTTCCTCGGCAGAAGGAAGGGCGGCGGTTGTGTCTGGCCGACTTCTTCGCCCGGCGCGGCTCGAGCCAGATGGATGTGCTGGGGGTGACGCTGGTCACGATCGGCCCGAAGGCTTCCGAATACACCAAGAAGCTGTTCGAGTCAGGCGAGTACACCAAATATTTGTACCTGCACGGGCTGAGCGTGGAGACGGCGGAAGCGCTGGCCGAGTTCCATCACAAGCACATGCGGAAGGAATTAGGCATTGCGGGCGAGGATTCGCCGGAAATTCGCGACCTGTTCCATCAGAAGTATCGTGGCTCGCGCTACTCGTTTGGCTATCCCGCGTGCCCCAACCTGGAAGACCAGACCAAGCTGTTCCGGCTGCTCAAGCCGGAGGAGACGATTGGAGTGCGCCTGACCACGGGCTTCCTGCTGGAGCCGGAGCAGTCCACTTCGGCAATCGTAGTGCATCATCCGGCGGCGAAGTATTTTGTGGCGTAGAAGCAGCCATCAGCAATCAGCCCTCAGCATTCAGCCAGTCAACGTTTATGCGGGTTAATGCGTAGGAACTTCCTCGCCGCGGATTGACGCAGATTTCCGCGGATAAGACTAAAATTTCAAATCAGGCGTTGATCCGTGTGAATCCGTGGCCCCGAATTTACGCTGCCCGCTCCATTTCAATAATCCGCCCGGCGAACTGCTCCAGGTCGCGCACAATCATGCGCGGCCGGGGCGCCAGGGGGTCGAGCACCTGCTCCGGCCGCTGAAGGAATGCGGCCTCGCAGCCGGCGCGGATGGCCCCAGTAGTGTCCCAGGAGTGGGCCGCCACCAGCAGCAGAGCCGCAGGTTCCACCTTCAATTCGCGCGCGGCGCGGCGATAAACCTCAGGCGCGGGCTTGTAGCGTTGCGCCATTTCCGCGGACAGAACCCGGGAAAAATAATCGAGCAGGCCGGCCTGGCGGAGGGCATCCTCCGCAGCCTGGATGCGGGAGTTGGTGAGGATGGCCAACTGGAAGCCGGCGTCGCGCAGGCGTTCGAGCGCGGGTGCCACGTCGGGAAAAGCGGGCAGCTCACGCAGGTTCTGCAGCAGCTCAATTTTTTCTTCTGAGCCCAGCATGGTGTCGCGGCGCCCGGCCAGTGTTTCGAGGGCATTCTTGCCCAAAGTAGGGAAATCCACAAAGGAACCGGTGATGGTGGCGACCATGGTTGACTGCAGCAGCTCCACAAACCAGTCGCGTCGGGCATCGGTGTCGCCAAAGGTTCTGAGGAAGTAGGAATCAAGGGCACTGAGGTCCAGCAACGTACCGTTGAGGTTAAAAGCTATGACGGGGCGCATAAGAGGGACCTCCTCTCTGGAATTATCTCACTCCAAGCGGGGCACAAGCTGTGAGGTAGGTGGTAGTTAATAGTTGGTAAATCGCTCCAGGCAGGAGCCAACTTCGCCGCGCTCTTCGGCCAGCGGACTACTGCTTGCAGAACGGGAGAATCTTCTCCACGGTGCCATCAGGGTGGGTCACCAGCAGATAGCCTCCGGCCAGCGCCAGGCGTACGCCAGCGGAAATAGCATCGTTCTTGGAAGTAAATTTCTGCAGGGGAGTAACGCCGCTATCGGCGCGAAGCAGCCAACCGTCCTCCGTGGGGGTGACACGAAAAACCTGCAGAACCCTGGGCATGGCCTTACCTCGAGCCGGTGATTGACGAGAAAAGCACCGACGGACGGAACGCTACTCCGGTTTCGAAAGGTTGTCAATATCATCGTTTCGATAACGTTTGCGTTCGATTTCTTTTACTTCACCGCTACGGCCACCCCTTGGTGCGGGCGACCGCGCCCGCTGTGCAGCCGCCTCAGGGTTGCAAGGCAGCGTCTCCTGGTTCCCTGCTCGGCTGGCGGGGGCGGGCCCCGAGGTCACAGCATTCCGGCCGAACTGGTGATATGGTTTCTGAGAAGCCGAAGCCATGCACATTGAGCCCATGCTGCGGAATGCGATGCGGGTGCTGGCGCGCAACAAGATGCGCAGCAGCCTGACCGTGCTGGGCATCATGATCGGGATCGGGGCGGTGATCTGCGTGGTGGCCATCGGCACGGCGGGTTCGGCGCAGGTGGAAGAACAGCTGCACAACCTGGGCGACAATCTGGTGTGGATCGAGGCGGGGAGCCGCACCCGCGGCGGCGTGCACCTGGGCAGCCACGAAACCAAGTCGCTCATCGTGGGCGACGCCACCGCCATTCTGCAGCAGGTGCGGCTCATCAAGTCGGTTTCGCCGCAGGTAGATGGCTCGGTGCAGATTGTTTACGGCAACCAGAACTGGAGCACCATTTACCGCGGCGAGGGTCCCGACTATTTCGACATCAAGCGCTGGACCTTGCAGAGCGGCGTGCCTTTCACCGAGGACGACGTGCGCCGCAGCGCCGACGTGTGCGTCATTGGCGAGACGGTGCGCCAGCAGCTTTTTGGCGCGGAAGACCCGCTGGGCAAGGTGATCCGAGTGAGCGATGTGCCGTGCAAGGTGATTGGCACGCTGACGCCCAAGGGTCAGTCGTGGTTCGGGCAGGACCAGGACGATACCATCATCATGCCCTACACCACGGTGCAGAAGAAAATCGCCGGCATTGCCTGGCTGAAGGACATCCTGTGCTCGGCGGTGACCCCGGCCATGGTGAAGGAGGCCACACAGCAGGCGGTGGGTCTCTTGCGCGAGCGCCACCACATCAAGCCGGGCGACGATGACGACTTCAACATTCGGAGCCCGGAAGACGTGATCCAGGCGCAGCTGGCGGCCAGCCGGGTGCTCACGGGGCTGCTGGTGAGCATTGCATCGGTGGCGTTGTTGGTGGGCGGCATCGGCATTATGAACGTGATGCTGGTGTCGGTAACCGAGCGCACGCGGGAAATCGGGGTGCGCATGGCGGTGGGCGCCACCGAAGCGAACATTCACATGCAGTTTCTGAGCGAGGCCGTGATGCTCAGCCTGCTGGGGGGAGCCATGGGTGTGCTGCTGGGCGCGGCGGGGTCGGTGGGAATCACCCAGTTGTTGGGCTGGCCGGTGCAGCTTTCTGCGGAGGCAGTAGTAATTGCCAGCCTGTTTGCCGTGGCAGTAGGCGTGTTCTTCGGGCACTACCCGGCGCGGAAAGCGGCGCGGATGGATCCGATTGAGGCGCTGCGGTATGAGTAGCTCTCAGCCACCAGTGCCTGAGCCGGGCACAACTCGCGTTTAAGGGCCATTCCAAGTGTTACGATGCGTGATTAGAACTAGGTGGTATCGGCCTATCCTTTTGCATACACCCTCTCCCGATTTGGCGGATTGGGAAGCATTCTCCTCGCCCAAGTCCATGCACTGCCGGGAACTGTCGTCCAGCGGAAACGACATCACGATTGATACAGCCTCTGGCAGAGAAACCGGACGCAGCTCTTCGGTCATCGCGAATGCTATTCAACGTTTTCGGCCGACTGCCTATAGGTCCCAAATCTCTTCGCGATGGGCTTGAGTGTCGGGTAAAACTGCACAAACGTGTGCTCGACAGCCGCATGCTGTTCGTGACACGAGAAGCAGCCTTGCTTGGGATTGGCGGCTGCAGTTCTGTTGCTCTGGAAACTGTAGTAGGCCCACTTGTCGCGAAGACTAGAGTCCTTCACCTCGACGCCCAGGCCCTTCAAATCAGCCTGGAAATTTCCGTGCTTGTTGATGGAACTTCTGCTCTGCGCCATCCGTTCTTCCACAACGAATACGGTCTTGTCTGGCCAGTGCCCAGATTGCAGAAATTCGCGATATGCCCATTGCGGAACAAAGACATTGGTAAACGTGTCATGGCTGCCCGGCGCGGGGCTGTAGTTCATGCCGAAGCCTGACGACAGAAACACCCAGTCGCGGTAAGTGTCAGGTCGCACAAGCTCGCCAGCCTTCGTGTACCGCGGTCTGTTATTGTCAGGGTCAGGCGCAGCAAACACCAGCGCCGCTAGCACCACGCCTGAAAGTACCACCGTGAAGCTCTTCATCGGCATATCTCCTGTGGAGCATGACAAGGACTACCCGAACAGACAGAAAGCAAGTTCATTGCCGTGCTGTGGCTCCGAAAATAAAGGCAATTCAATGTGAACGAAGAAGCAGGCACTGTTCGTTTGCGAAATTTGTGTTCGGAAATGGACGTTCGCTGCCTTCACGAATTAGTCCGAGCTTATCAAGCGAATGAGCACTTTGCTTGCATAGCGACGGATTTACACACACTTTACACCGCGAGTTCGTTAGGCGCGATGGGCTCAGCCGCGAGAGCGGCTTCTTCCGGGTGCCCGCTCAGCAGAGGCCAGCCCTTGCGCAGCACGTATTCCAGCCAGGCGCCGGCGGCCTGAGAAGTGATGATGGCCATCAGCACCAGAGTGGTGAAGAAGGCCCCATTGATGATGCCGGCATCGTACGCCACGCTGGCCAGCACAATGCCGGGCCCGCCGCGGGCGTTAAGCGCCACCGCCAGGTTGATGGCGTCCAGACCGCGAAAACGCGCCAGGCGCGCGCCCACTCCCGCGGAGATCAGTTTCACCACGCAACCGCCAACCACAAATAGAGCCAGCATGGAGAGGGAGAAATCCTTGCCCAGGTCGAGGCGATAGCCGACGATGGCGAAATATATGGGAATGAAAACCGCAAAGGAGACGCGGCCTAGCGAGGCGAGCGCGTCGGCGGGCAGAAGCTGGTCCGCGCCCACGGCAAAGCCGGCAAGAAAAGCGGCGAAAACCAGGCTGACGTCGAAGGCGGAAGCGATAGCGGAATAGAGGAAGAGTACGACCACGAGATAACCGGCAGGCGAAGCCGTGGAAAGCACGTTCCAGCGCGCCGTGTTGACGCGGCGCAACAGGCGCGGCATCAGCACGAGGCCGGCCACAAAAAACACAAGGGTTGCGGCCACATGGTGGACCATCTCCCGCCGCGGAATCACGCCCGACTTCGCCAGCGCCGTGGCGATACCCAGCACCGCCCACAAGACTATGTCTTCCAGAACGGCCACCCCCAGCACCAGGCGAGCGAAGCGAGTGTGGAGAATTCTGAGATCATAGAAAATCCGCGAAATGACGGGAATGGAAGTGACGGCGATGGCGATGCCGATTACCAGCACCAGTGCACCGTGCTGGCGTGCCGGACCCATCAGCCAGTCCAAAGGCAGCCAGGGCGCGGACACCACGCCGAGAAGAAAAGGCAGCCCAGTGCCCACTCCCGCCAGCCAGCTGGTTTCCGAGCGATCGCCGCGGCCAAACAGATTGCGCGTCTCCGCCCCGGAGTGAAACATCAGCAGCAGTAGCCCCAGGTTATAGAGAAAGAAAAGAACCGCATGGAAGCCGGACCCGGCGGCTGCGAACACGGAGGCGCTGAGGCGGGGCGAAAAGTGGCCCAACACCGAAGGCCCAATCAAAATGCCGGCCACAATTTCGCCGACTACACGCGGTTGGCGCAGGCGCTGAAAGATGTAGCCAAAGAGATGAGCGGAGGCCAGGAGCAGCAGCAGGACTAAGGTGAAGGACCCAAATTCGGCAGTCGTCATCTTCGGTGCGAGATGTTTGATGGAAACGTTGGGAAGCAAGTTGCCGGATCGAGCAAGGATTCAGGGATTCAGGAGCGAGCAGTCAGCCCGGGCGGGGATTGCGAGCCTGCGAGCCAGGTTAGAGGTAACTTCGAAGAGTGCGACAACGTGACCATGAAAAATCAGGGTAACTTCGAAACAGTTACATGGTTGCCAGATGGTGGGGAGTCGCAAGTGGCGTACTTTCAGCAGCAAAGGAAACGGCATGGGACGTGCATGGTAAAGAGCAGGATGGCAACCACTGGACAAACTTTCACAGTGCACGCCTACCCGGTGGCAGATGCGACCGAGGTGCGGCGCAACGGCGTCTTATACGACAGTTACCCTAACCAGCGGCTCGAGGCGAGAGGCCTGGCGGTGCTGCCGGTGGTGGTGCGCGCAGAAGCAGAGGAATGTGTTGGTCTGCTGCGCGATATCAGCCAGACCGGCATGTTCTTCTATTGCAGCCTGAGCCCGGCGGTAGGGAGCGACATTGAGGTGGTGATTCGGCCGTCGGTGGCCGATCCCAGCGTGGCGGTCCGCTGCCGGTGCAAGGTGGTGCGGGTGGAAGCCAGTTTGCCCGGTGCCGCCACGGGAGTAGGTGTGGCGATTGAGGAATACCTGGGCGAGGCAACGCAAGCGGAAGCGGCCGACAGCACGGTTTTCAGTTCGTAGTCCCTGCTGCCCCAGCCAGTACCTAGCGCCCTAGTACCCAGTACCCGGGCGCAGGCCACAAAAAATCTGACGCAAGGAATGGAAGCAGGTCCTTCGCTGCCCTCAGGATGACAGTCAAAATGATTACCTGATCTCAGTCCGCAGCAGCGGCGGATGTTGACCAGGTCCAGCATTTGCCGTCCATATGGGGTGGGGCGGGCAGGCCGAATAAGCGAAGGATAGTAGGGGCTACGTCGGCGATGGCGGGCTGGGAATCGGCGATTTTGCGATTCGAGAACAGGACGCCAGGAACCAGCCGCGGGTCCACGCAATGGTCGCCGCTCCAGGCCTTGGTATTGTCCTCAAATACTCCTTCTGAAACTTTGCCTGTAACCGCATCCCAGGAGGCGCGGTAGCCGTCTCCGTAGCCGACGATGAGATCGGGCGACGTACCGACGTAGGGGCCGGCATAGACGGAATCGTTCTCCCAGATGCCGCTGATGGCGACTTTGCCGGTCTGCTGATCGGTCAGGCCATCCAGCTTCCAGCACAATTCCTTCTTGAGCGCCGCGGCCTCAGAGGGTTCCACGATGCCCTGCCGCTCGCGCCCGCGCACATTCAGAAACAGTCCGTTCAAGCCGAAGTTGTAGGCGCGGGTACGCGACCAGTCCACATCGTGAAACCATTCTCCACGGCCGCTGGCGCCGGGTTTCAGAGCCAAGTAGCCGTTCTGCAGCAGCCAGGTGTTGAGGTTCACCCCGCGGGCGAAATTCTGGAAACCGTGGTCGGAGATGACGAGCAGCAGGGAATCCTTGTCCAGTTGCTGCATGACCTGGCCGACAACACGGTCCACCCGCTGATAAAGCTCTTCGATCACCCGGGCATGCCGCTGCTGCAGCGGATGCTGCTGCTGGGCGGGATGTTGGTCCTCGAGGTAACGCCAGAACATGTGCTGTACGCGGTCGGTGGTGTCGAAGACGCAAACGCAGACGCCGCGCGGCGTTTTTTCCAGCGCGTCGAAGAGCATGCGCTCGCGGTCTTCGTGGTTGCCGTAGGCCTGCACCAGGAAGGCATCGTCGTCGAGCACCTGCTCGTTGAGCGCCCAGGTGTCTTCGGCCAGGCCCAGCGTGGCATAAGGACCGAAGAGGCGCGCCAGATACATCGAGTAAGTCAGCGGGTGCGAGATGGGCAGGTCGGGGCGCCCGGGGTCAATGTTGACCGGGGTCACGTAGAGCTCGACTTCGGGCGCGAGTTGCTTCAGGTAAAAGCGGCAGATGCCGTGGGCGGTGAGGCCGAAGCCGGCTTTGAACTTCACCGAAATCCATTCGGAATACTGGCCGAGCTTGAGGGTGAGGCGTTCGGTGTCGAGTTCGATGCGGGCTTCGCCGCGCTCGGGGAAGGCGCGCAGGCGGAATTGGGCGCGCAGTTCCTTGCCCGGCTGGTCGCTCAAGGGGTCGTCGGGTCCGGGAATGTAGGAGTGAAATGAGCCGTTGCGGCGGTCCATGGCAATGCGCACGCCGCCTTCCTCAAATTTCTGTCCCTCGCCGCGGGTGGTGCAAAAACAGAAGGTGCCCTGGCTTCCTTTCAAATCCGGAACACACATGCCGGAGAGCAGGACGCCGGAAAATTTTTCCGGGGGGAAGGTGACGGGTACCCTCAGGATGGAGCAAAACACGCCGGCTTGGCTCAGCCAGTGCCAGAAAGGCTTGGAGCGGCGCAGTTGCTTGATCTGGGGCTTGCCCAGGGGAATGGAAAACTTGCCCAGGCGCAAGTGGCGTTTGGGGCCGTTGATCTGGGCGGAGGAAAGGAAGGGCAGATAGTTGCCGGTGTCGCGGGCCAGGAAATCGTAGATGTTGTGCTTGCCGGGGTTGGAGCCGGTCTGGAAGGTGGACCAGGCCACCGGGGAGATGGGCGGGAAGGTGGTTTGCAGGCGCTGGAAGGTGCCCCGGTCGCGCAGGCGGCTGAGCTGGGGCAGCTTGCCTTCCGCCATATAGCGCTCGGCCAGCCTGGGGTCCATGCCGTCGAAGCCGAGAATGACCACACGTTTGGCGCCGGCCTTGCCGTAGGCCTTGCGATGCCGGAGAAAACGGAACAACTGGCGCAGCGGCCAGGTGACGAAGGCGTAGAGCGAATAGAAGAA
>DASYWT010000005.1:0-6894 GCA_035935775.1 Terriglobales bacterium | reverse complement strand
CCACTCAAGCGGTTTTTGCTTGAGTGGGGTAGGGAGGAATTAACAAGCTGCCCCACTCGAGCCAAAAGCAGGCTTGAATGGGGCACCCACCGTAGGGCAGTTAGTAGCTGGTAGTTAGTTACCGTGGATACGTGGGCTGTCCTTCGCAGCAAACTGGAACGGTTTTCAGGGCGGCCAAATGTGGGGCGCTCGCAAACCCACGCAGGGGAATTTTTGCTTGAGTGGATAACCCGTCCGATCGTGTCATAGATGGCCAGCCGTGCTCCTTTAGATGAGGGTATAGCTCCCTGTGTGGAACTCAGCGGCGATTTGGCGTAGAGTCTGCGGGGCGAGGATATCCTCATGAAGCTCTCGGTTTTCTGCGGGGTGAGTGTGGATGGCTTTCTTGCCCGGCCCAACCACGCGCTCGACTTCCGGGATGCCGGCGGGCAGGAGCCGCACGGCTTTGAAGAGTTCTATGGCAGCGTGGATGTTCTGGTTATAGGACGTAAAACCTTCGAGGTGGTGCTGACCTTCGGGAAATGGGCCTATGGCAAGAAGCCGGTGGTGGTGCTGAGCAGCCGCCCGCTTGATTTCTCATCCGTCAAAGGCGGGGTAGTCGAGCAGATGGCGGGCGAACCGCGCGCAATTGCGGCCCAGCTCAAGGCGCGCGGATTCAAACATGCCTATATAGACGGCGGTATCACGATCCAACGATTCCTGGCGGCGGGAGTGATCAACCGTATGGTGATCACACGGGTGCCAGTACTGATCGGATCAGGCATTCCGTTGTTCGGTCCGGTGCCGCGCGACATCAGTTTGCGCCACGTGGCGACGCGCTGCTATGGCGGAGGCCTGGTACAGAGCGAATACGAAGTTGGCGGAACAGTGAAGACTGGGCAGAGCAATGGGAATACCACTCCGCGAAAAAAAGGGAAAAGTAGAAGGAAGAAGGCACGATCGAAGAACAAGTGAGGGACTGCCCCACTCAAGCCAAAAGCGGGCTTGAGTGGGGCCGGCACCACTCGAACCAAGAAGGAGTCGGCGATTCATTTCAACCCACTCAAGCCAAAAACGGGCTTGAGTGGGGCACCCGGCACGTGGGCCATCGATAGAAACTCCCTGATCGCAGTGTGGTGTGTCCAACTGTGTAGGGGTGTTTCGACTCGGGCGTTCGCCCTCGCTCAACATGACAGTACCGAGAAATATTGCCGCAGACTAGCGAGCTATTGAGCGGCGCGGCCGGCGCTGGAAGGCGTAGAAGACGGGGACGCCGGCCAGGATCAGCGCCGAGCCGACGAAGGAATTCCGCAGGTTGGCGCTGAAGGTGTAGTAGAGCAGGACGGCGGAAGCGACGATGAACAGCGCCGGCACGACCGGGTAACCCCAGGTTTTGTAGGGTCGGTCGGCGTTCGGTTCGCGGACGCGGAAGATAAAGACGGTGCTGGTCACCAGCATGTAGAACAGCCATTCGCCAAAAAGCGTGACCGAAAACAGTTCCTGAAAGCTTCCAGCAAAAAGTAGAAAGATAATCGCCAGGATGGCCTGCACCACAAGGGCTGCCGAGGGCGTGTGAAAGCGCGGGTGGACGCGGGCGAGTCCCTGGAAGAAGTAACGGTCGCGGGCCAGGGCAAAGGGCACGCGGGCGCCGGTCATGGTGCTGCCGTTGAGGGTGACCAGCATGGATATGGCCATGCCGGCGGAGACGATGGCGGCTCCGGCTGCACCCATGGCCAGTTCCATGGCGTCGGAAGCGGGGCGGGGCGAGGCGGCGACGGCGGCGGCGGGCATGACGTACTGCACCGCGGCATTGAGCAGCATGTAGAGCGCGGCCACAATGGCGACGCCGGCGATGAGGGCGATGGGCAGGCTGCGCTGCGGCTGCTTGATTTCGCCGGCCACGGTGGTCACCAGGTTCCAGCCGTCGTAGGCCCATAGGGCGGCGATGAGCGCCACCATGAATCCGGCAAAGCCGCCGCGCGCGCCTAGGAAGCGGGTGGCGAAGTTGGCAAAGCCGCCATGCACGTACGCAAAACCTACACCCACGATGGCCAGGATGATGGCGATCTTCAGCAGCGTGAAAAACAGCTGGAACTCGCCCGCCTTTTTCACGCCGATGTAATTAATGAAGGAGATGAAGACGACGGCGGCGATGGCGACCAGTTGTCCCCAGGTGATGAGGAAGGGCCGGGTAATCATGGGCTGGGGCAGGAGGGCGAGGAAGCTGAAAGTGCCGAGGATGCGCACCAGGCCGATGGCGATGGTGGCCATGGAGCCGGGCTTGGCGAGGACGAAGTAAGTCCAGGCGTAGAGGAAGCCGCCGAGGGGGCCGTAGCCATCGCGCATGTACACGTATTCGCCGCCCGCCTGCGGCTTCATGGCGGCGAGCTCGGAGTAGGTGAGGGCGCCGAAAAAGGAGAGCAGGCCGCCGACGATCCAGGCGAGATAGACGAGGCGAGCGGAGCCGACCGCCTGCATCATCTCCTTGGGGACAAGGAAAATGCCGCTGCCAATGATGGTGCCGACCACGATGGAGGCGGCGTGGCTGACCTTGAGGTCGCGGGCCAGATCGGGAGCGGAGGTGGTTTTGGCCATCGTTTGCGGCATCGTTATCAAGAAAACGCAAGGTCCCTCGACTCGCGCTCCCTCGCGGGGCTCGGTCGCGCTCGCTCGGGATGACAGACGAATTGAAAGAGCACCGTTATCGCTGGGGCTACGATACAGTTTCCGCCGCCAGGCTGCTGGCAATATAGCCGATTGTGAAGGTGACCGCGGTGCCAATCACCACATACCAGGTCCAGGGAACCTTGGTGCCCAGCCAGATGTAAAGTTCAACGGCGAAACCGCAGGCCATGCCCACCATGGCGCCGCGCTCGTTGGCACGCCTGGTCAGCAGACCGAGCAGGAAGATCCCGAGCAGCGCGCCGTAAGCCACCGAAGCGATAGAGAGGCCGACTTCGACCACACGCCCGCCGCGCTGCGACAGCATGGCCAGCCCAAACAGCACCAGCGCCCAGACAAACGTGGACGCGCGGGAGACCGCCAGCCGGCGGCTTTCCGGCGTCTCGGGGCGGCGGCGCAGGTAAAAATCCATGATGGAGCTGGAGGAGAGCGAGTTGAGCGCGGCGCTCAGGTTGGACATGGCGGCCGCAAGGATGGCGGCAATCAGAAGCCCGGAGATGCCACGCGGCATGTCGCGAACGATGAAGGTGGGGAAGATGCGGTCGGAACGGGTGAAGGGCGTCAGCGGCGGAAAGTGGCGGTAGAAGACAAACAAAGCCACGCCCACCAGCAGGAAGAGTGCGAACTGCACCAGGATAAAGACGCCGCTGGCCAGCAGCGCGCCCTGCGACTGCGTTTTGTTTTTCGCGGAGAGCAGCCGCTGCACCATGAGCTGATCGGTGCCGTGGCTGGCTGTGGTCAGGAAAGTACCGCCAATCAGGCCGGCCCAGAAGGTATAAGTGCGGGAGAAGGTCGGGGTGAAATCGAAGATGCGGAGCTTGCCGGCGGCGGCCGCGGCGGCGTGAATCGTGTTCCAGCCCCCAGGAACCAGGTGGAGCAGGGTGACAAAGCCGACCATGGTGCCGCCGATGTAGATGATCATCTGGATGACGTCGGTCCAGATGACGGCGGCCATGCCCCCTTCAAACGTATAAATCAGAGTCAGCAGGGTAATGATGGCGATGGAGGCGATTTCGCCGGTGCCGATGGCGATAGCCACAACAATCGAGACGGCGAAGACACGCACGCCTTCGGCAGCGGCGCGGGTGATGAGGAAGAGGCCGGCGGCCAGGGAGCGCAGGTGGGGCCCGAAGCGGCGCTCGATAAGCTGGTAAGCGGTGTACATTTCGCCGCGAAAATAAGAAGGAATGAAGATGATGCAGATGATGACGCGAGCCACCAGGTAGCCGAAGACCACCTGCAGGAAGGCCATGTCGGTGTCGTAAGCGAGGCCGGGAATGCTGATGATGGTGAGAGTGCTGGTTTCTGCGGCGACGATGGAGAGGGCGATGGCCCACCAGGGAATGGTGCGGTCGGCCAGGAAGTAGTCGCGCAGGGAGCGCTGCTTTTTGCGGAAGCGCAGGCCAAAGAGGGTGATGCCCGCCAGGTAAATCGCGATGATGGCCAGGTCGAGGTGGTCGAGGATCATGGAGAAGCAGTCAGCATTCAGCAATCAGCCGTGAGCGGCGCATCCCCATTAGAGGCGCGGAGGCCAGGGTTGGCAAAGTGGATAGTAGGAGTCGGGTTTTGGAAGCAGGTCCTTCGCTGCGCTCCCGCGCTGCGCCTGGTCGCGCAAGCTCAGGATGAGAAGGTGGGGGTAAAAGCATTGCTCCGTGCGCGCTTAGTACTTCCGTAACCTGTTCTGCGCCCGGTCGGTAATCGCCATCCCAAGCCGCACAGGCTACTATAAACACGATTTCCGCGGTAATGCGGGCGGGTCTGACTGTCGTCTAAGGCGAGAATGCACCCCGCTACCCGCCCGGCCCGGCAGCCATCCAACTATACAGGCACGGAACTCATGGACTCGTTTCTGCAACGGCGTTCGAAGCTGGAGCTGATTGTGATTGCGGTGGTGCTCATCGCCCTGCCCAGCTACCTGACCCTCATCACCGGCGGCACCATCTCATTTTCCATCTTCTACCTGGCGCCCGTGGCGCTGCTCAGCTGGTACATGGGAACGGTGGAGGGAATTCTGGTCTCCATCATCTCCGCAGCCGCCTGGCTGCGCGCGGATGTGGTGGCCGCGGGCAGCTCCAACCTGATGGCCCGCTACTGGAACGCGGTGGTGCTGTTCGGATTTTTTCTGATTACGGCGCTGATTCTTTCGCGCCTGAAAGCCGCCTACCAGCAGGAGCAGGAGCTTTCGCGGGTGGACTTTCTGACGGGAGTTCCCAACGGGCGCGCCTTTCGCCAGGTAGCGGAGATGGAGAAGCACCGCGTTCGCCGCTACCGGCACCCGCTTACGCTGGCCTACCTGGACATTGATAATTTCAAAGTAGTGAATGACCATTACGGCCACCAGACCGGCGACGTGCTGCTGGTATGGGTGGCGCGCTCCATCAAGCGCAACCTGCGGGCCACCGACTTCGTGGCTCGCGTGGGCGGCGACGAATTCGCCATTCTGCTGCCGGAGACGGGCGCCGAGGCCGGGCAGTTCGTGCTCTACAAACTGCAGCGCGTTCTGATTGACCTGGCAAAGCAAAACGCGTGGCCGGTGACTTTCAGCATTGGAGCCGCGACCTTCGTGGCGGAGCCGGACTCGCTGGATGAGATGATTCAGAGCGCCGATGAGTTGATGTATACCGCCAAGCGCAACGGCAAGAACCGCATTGCGCAGGCGGTGGTGGGCGCTTAGCCCGCGTCAGCAGAGCCTCCAAACGGGTTGCCTGCGGCCCAAGAAACGAGAAACTCATCCCCCTACTCCGAGCAGCTTAGGCTTACAACCTCCCGACCCGAACCTGCACCAGACATAGGAGTGCTGCGGCACTTCGGAGGTGAAGATGCTTTGGACCCTGTTCGTAATTCTGCTGATCGCCTGGATCCTGGGCCTGGTCGGCACCTACCAGATTGGGGCGTTTGTCTGGTTGTTGCTGGTAGCCGCCGTGATCGTGCTGATTCTGCAGTTGGTGACCGGCCGCCGGCCCGTGGTGTGAGCGGACCGGGGTTGGCGATAACGATCAGCCCGCCGCGCGGACCGTGCGGCGGGCGCAATTTTTGAGGGGGGCGTGCCGGAAGCAGGTATTCATATGCTGTGGCTGATTTTCTTCATACTGCTGGTTCTGTGGCTGCTCGGACTGATCGGCACTTATACGATTGGCGCCTGGCTGCACCTGCTGCTGGTGCTTGCCATCATTGTGCTCATCATTCAACTGGTGATGGGCCGGAGAAGCGCGCTGTAGGAATTGAGCGGAAGCAAGAAGCAGGTCCTTCGTCGCGCTCACCGCGACAAGCGCGGCTCGCGCTTCCTCAGGATGACAATTCTTTTGCGGCTCGCGTTTCCCCAGGATGATAATTGTTCTTGTCTCAGGACATGAGCACCTGTACGACAGTGGCGGGTTTGATAAACGCAAGGTCCTTCGACTACGCGGGCTGATTCGCAAGCGAATCAGCCCGCTCCGCTCAGGATGACATGGATGAGGGTGTCACGTTGCTCAGTCGCCCGCTCCGCTCAGGATGACATCCGCAAAATTTATTGCAGACTGCAGAAGGTGACGCCCTGACACCGGGAGTAGAGAATCGTGGCGGGCAAATAAAATCGGGCAATCTACAGAAGTGAGGGCAAATTACCCGATACCACAATTTCCCAATTACCCGCGCTCAGCGGCTGCCGACGGGAACGGCGACGGCGGGCTCGGCGGTTTCCACGCTGGCCTCGCGCAAAAACTTGGCGGCTTCTTCCGGAGGCGTGGGGTTGATGTAGAACCCTGTTCCCCATTCGAAACCCGCGGTCTTGGTCAGCTTGGGCATGAACTCGATATGCCAGTGGTAATGGTCGTTGGTGGGGTCCTGCACCGGAGAGGTGTGGATCACCAGGTTGTAGGGCGGATTATCGAGAACGCGGTCAGCCTTCTGCAGCAGCAGCTTTAGAGCCCGGGAAAGGTTCTCATACAGGCTGGAAGAGGAGTTTTCGAAAGCGGACTCGTGCGTCTTGGGGAGGATCCATGTTTCAAACGGGAAACGCGGGGCGTAGGGAGCGATGGTGAGGAAGTTTTCGTTTTCGCTAACCACGCGGCTGCCGGTCTCCATTTCCTGGCGAATGACATCGCAAAAGACGCAGCGTTCCTTGAAAATGTAGTACTGCTTGGCGCCCTCCAGTTCCTCGATCACCTGGCGCGGCAAAATGGGCAGTGCAATGAGCTGCGAGTGAGCATGCTCCAGCGAAGCGCCGGCAGGCTCGCCGTGGTTCTTGAAAAT
>DASYWT010000004.1:0-2748 GCA_035935775.1 Terriglobales bacterium | reverse complement strand
CTCCGATCGCAGCCATCATTCGGCCAGCCTGGGTGCCGTCGCGCCGATAGGAGAAGAACAGATCGGGGCAGCAAGCCGTGCAGTAGCCGGAGTGATGAATGGCCGAAGCTTTCAGGCCTGCCGTGAGGAGTTGGGCCTGGGCTACAGCCGCGAGGTCAAGATGCACGTTCGGGCGCTCGCGACGGTGGCCGGGCGGAGCTTGCGTGTGGAAGAGCTGCGAGTATCGCGAGTGGGTGTAATCCGCCTCGCGCTCGCACGGCGGCCGGCAAAAAAAGTTGTCGCATTCAGTAAACTGCGCACGGAATGCGTCCACCACTTCGTCACCCACTTCATAGCAGCAACGGCCAATCGCGGGACCGAGGGCGGCCACCATGTCTTCCGGCGCCGACCCGAACGCGCGGCGCATTTCTCCTACCGTCTTTTCCACCACCCTGGCCAGCGCGCCGCGCCAACCCGCGTGCACAGCCGCGATCAGGTGGAGTTTCACATCCGCGACCAGAACAGGGAGGCAGTCGGCTGTGCGCACGGAGAGCAGCACGCCGGGTTCAGACGTCACGAGGGCATCGCCCGCTGGAGAGTTGTGGTGCTCCAGACTCGATGACTCGGACTCCGAGACGGGATCCCCTCCAAGCGTCGCAGACCCCTCAGACGTCCGCCACCCTGCGGGATGGTATTCGAGCATCCTGCGACGCGCCGCTCGATCCTCTGCTGAGCTGCCAGCCGGTGAGCAGGCCGCGTGTCCGGCTTCATAGACAATGGCGGAGTGGATCTGACGCAGACTGGCCGGCACCCAGCGGCCGCCGAGAGCCGCGCGAAGTCGCTGCTGGTTTTCCTCTACTTGGCGGGGGCTGGCGCCGCCGGCATGACCGAGGTCAAAATCCCGTGACTTGTGACCCACCCTGGCGTTGCCTTGCGGGTCTGCCGCCTGGCGTGTGCTGAAAGCGTGAACCAGCCACGGGAGCCTTACGAGCGCCCCACATTCCAGCAAAGTGAGCCCGTGCCGCGAAACTGGCTGGAAGGAAGCGCTTGCCACGACGGCACTATAACACGGGCCAGTTTGGCCGCATCGCAGAGCGGCCTGCCTGCCGAACCCCACGAACCTCCAACGCACAACTAGCTTGACGTTACCCAAGAGTACCTCGTGGTTGACAACGGTGAAACCGGCGTGCTAGCTTAGCTCATTAAGAGGCCGATAGTTAGAGTCGTACAGTAGAATCCCCAATGGGACAAATTTTTGACGAGGTTGGGCAAGCCTTTGTCCAATCAATCCCCACCATAATCTTCATCACTATCCTTCTGTTTGTTCTCAGGCGCCTTGTTTTCGGGCCCGTTGGGGATGTGCTGAAAACACGAGACGAGCAGACGAAGGGAGCCTTGATTCGGGCGCGAGAGCGGGCAGCACTGGCGGGCACAAAGGCAGAAGAATACGAGGCTGCCTGGCAGAGAGCTCGGCAGGAGATTTACGCAGTCCGTGAAGCGGACCGGCGAGCTGCGCTGGCGGCGCGCGACGACATCATCCGCCAGGCTCGCGAGCGGGCGGAAGGCGTAGTGAAAGATGCTCGGGCTTCGCTGGCTGCACAGGGCGAGGCCGCGCGCCGCGAATTGCTGCCAGCCAGTCAAGGCTTGGCCGAGGAAATTGCCAGCACGATTCTCGCCGGGCCCAGCGGAGGTTTGACTTCTGGAGCCGGTACCGCGGAGGTGGCGCATTGAAACGGATGGCGCCGGCAATACTTCTGTCGTTCGCAAGCCTGCTTTGGAGCGGACAGGTGGCGCTTAGGGCAGCGTCACAGCCAGTTACCATTTCGGACGTGCGGTCCACGGCCGTGCAGGCTGGTAGTCTCCTCGACACCGAGGAGAGCGCTCCCGCGGAATCCCACCACCTGCTCCTGGAGTGGATTAATTTTCTAATCGTGGCGGTTGTCCTGGCTTATCTGTTGCGCAAGCCGATGGCCCGATTTTTCGCCGAGCGCCTCGACACCATTCGGGAGGGTCTGGAGGAAGGACGCCGGGCCATGGCTGAGTCGGAAGCGAAGCTGGCGGAGGTCGAGAAGAAGCTTAAGAATCTGGAGCAGGAAATTGCCGATTTCCGAGCCCGTTCGGAAGTTGAAATGAGAGCCGAGCGGGAGCGGCTCCGGGAGGCTGCCGAGCGCGAGGCACAGCGCGTGATGGACTTTGCCCAAACGCAGATTGAAGCAGCGGTTCGTGCCGCCCAGGTTGAGCTGAAACGCTACGCGGCCGCACAGGCCGTGGAGCTGGCGGAGTCGGTTGTTCGGCGCCGGCTGGATGATCCTCTGCGCAACAAACTGGTGAGCCAGTTTGTGGCAGAGTTAAAGGAACCCCACTCTAAGAATTGACAGAGGCTTATAGTAGTTCTGGCTGTTGGCTATTGCCTCTTACCTGATGCCTTATGGCATTTCGAGCCGCTAACCGATACGCGCGCGCCTTGGCCGACGTGGTGGGTGAAACCGCCGACTACCGCCGCGCTCTTGACGAAATGGACGCTTTCAGCACGGCGCTTCGAGAGAGTATGGATCTGCGGCAGTTGTTCGAATCCCCCGCGGTTGGGACCTCTGATAAGATACGCGTCCTTGACCAGGTGGTCCACCGGATGGGAACTTCTCTCGCGGTCTCAAATTTCCTGCGGGTGCTGGTGAAGAACCACCGCACGGTTTACTTTGACGAGATCAGCCGGGCGTTTCGGCGGGTCGCTAACCAGCGTCTGGGCATCGTGGCAGTCAAGGTAGCTTC
>DASYWT010000003.1:0-4807 GCA_035935775.1 Terriglobales bacterium | reverse complement strand
GTTCCACGGTCTGCTGGGCCGGGTCTTTTTCGTCCAGGCCGGTATCCCTGATATTGGGTGGAGAGGCTATGTAGTAGCCCATCCAGGTGTGCTGTTGCATGTTGGAATTGCCCGCCCGCAGCGGCGGCTGGCCATTGATGATCCAGCGATAGCGCGAGAGCATGCGAGTCTGGTACACCCACAGGCCGTGCTGGGGGTGCTCAAACACGAAGCCGTCGGTGCTGGTGGCCAGCACGGTTCGGCCCTGGCTCAAATACACCGTGGTGTCGCGAGGGCGCAGACGCACCTGCCAGTTGACGGGCGGGTGCGGCAAGGCGAACCGGCCATTGCGCCCGTCGGGGTGCGGTTCGTTTTGCGCTCGCGACCTAGGCCGCGCCAGATTTTGCTTCCTCGCCGGCATCCGACTCTGACTTCTCCTTGGCGATTCACAATCCTGCTAGCAGAGCGCGCCGCACCAGCTCCGCAGTCATCCCATACACCACATGCTCACCCAGGGAGTTGAGGTGCATGAGCAAGGAGTAGTTGCGGAATTGGGCGTTCAAACCCAGCCAGGGCATCGTCAGCTCGTCGCCCAGGAGCCAAAATACAATGCCGAAGGCGGCGCCTGAGCCGGCACGCAGCGGCGGACAGGCGTCGCCGGCCACAGCGTATCCCGCCGCCACCAGTCCTCCTACCACGTAGTGCACGGTGCGAGCACCGCAGGGCTTCTCCTCGCCGGACAAGCGGCGGCGCAGAAGCACCTTGGCTGCCACTTCCGCCGCACCTCCGGCGGAATCCCATTCCTGCGAGCTGTAAGGGGTGCCAGGCGGAGCGAAAGAAGGGCCGCCCAGCTTCCGCCAAGCCGCACTGAAGCGCCGCATGGCCCACGCTCCGGCCACGCCGCCTGCTAAGCCCGCCAGCAGAGATTTTCGAGGATCCTCTACAGCCAAAGTCGCTCCCGTTCGCCCGGATGGTCCATATACAGCGATGTATCTGGCGAACTGCGCAGTTGTACTCCCCCCCTGAGATTGTCCGCCGCAAGGGTCAGAGCAGACGCTCTCCTTAAACGAGAATTCCTCGGAATTTGCGCGTGGTGAGCAGCACGTACCGCTCCCAGCCGACTGGTTCTTCTACATGGCAACCAAGGCCTCGTGATGAAAGTCCAATGGTCAGTGGCGTCCAGCGATTGGCAGGAGAGCCGGACCCACCCCCGGGAGGGCGCGATGACGCGGAGAAATTATTTTTGGCGAGGCTTTGCTGCGGGAGCGGCCGCGGGCGCGGGCGGAACCGTAGGACTATTGCTGGGATTTAACTATGTGGGGCGCGCGGGCCATCGTCGCGTGGTACGGCTGGAAAAAAGCATCCAGATCGGAGCGCCGGTGGAAGATGTCTTTCGCGCCTGGCTGGACATGGAGCGCCTGCCTCAGCTCACCGACGTCATCGAGCAGGTCCGGCGCGACGGCGATCGCTCCCATTGGACAATAAACGTGGAGGGCCGCCAGGTGGAGTGGGATGCCGTGATCGAGCAATTCATCCTCAATCAGGCCATTGGCTGGAAGTCGGTTTCCGGTTCCCGGAACAGCGGGCGCATCACCTTTTCTCCACTGGGCACGGACACCATGGTGCACGTCACTATGAATTACGCGCCCCCCATTCGTCTGCTCACGCCCTTCGTTACTTCGTTCTCCGCGCGGCTGGAAGAACTGATCGAAAAGGTGCTCCGAGACGTGAAATCTGCGCTGGAAGCTAGAGCGGAAGCGCCCCGGCCCAGGCCGACGGAGGCGACGGGAACTTACGGAGCAGCGCCCTTGGGCGGAACCCAGCACACTCGCTTCGGCGGCACCCCCAATTCGGCAGAGTTCACGCCTCCGCCGGAGGAAAAATCGTAAGGGAATTCTTTCTAATCCTTTGGCTTACTGGCGGGCGCGCTTACGTCCTGGGGAAAGGACTTGAACACCACTTCGCGCGACTTCGCCTCATCCTTATGATTGGCGTCCGCGGTGTGCTGGGTAAGGGTGCCCTTAAGCACGTAATAACCTTCATCGTTCACGGTTTTGCCCTGGCCCCGGCCGGCTGTGCCTTGGAACTCGAACCAGACGCCGTGCACGGTATCCGTGGTAAATCTAAGCTTTTGGCCGTCGAAGGAACCCTGCTTGATGAATTGGTCCAGGAAGGCCCCGCGATCACTGTCCAAGTCGCCATAGCGGGAGATAAAACCACTCAGTTTGCCCTCGTCCTCCACGGTGATCTGGACGAATTCGCCCTCCCGCAGAAAGGTGTACATGCCGGAGTAATCCGCAGCGGATGTAGGATTTGCGGCGCTCTTGCTTTCTCCGGCCTGACCTCCACTGGAGTTGGTCTGCCCGCTCGCAGCGCAAGCAAGGAGTCCAGCAAAACACATCAGCACTACAGGTAAAAAAACTCTGCGCATAGGATGGCCCCATTAAATCACCAAAGAGCGACGCTGAAAACATTAGTCTTACAGGAGAATTGCCGCCCCTGGGCTGAATGCGGCAACCGGACAATTCCCGTTTTGCGGAAGGCTGTGGAAGAAAAGAAGCTATAATCTGTCCGCGCCCTTGGATGAGGTTATGTCCCAGCCGTCCGGCCAGCCGAATTCGCCAAGGTGCAGTAGAGGTGAACCTGCCCCTGGCTTACACTTCCTGATTCGGCTGGAACCTCGCCTTCCCGCATTATTCAGCAATCTGGCGGTTTTGCTGCGGCACGTGCCAGAGGACTTCTTGCTTGCTCCTGCTCCTTTCTGGCCAGACGTTTTAGTCGGCACCGGCCTGCCCTGGCGCAGCTTGTTGGAATCGGCCGTTAGCCACGGCCTGATGCTGGCGGCAATCTGGAGTCTGTCGCACGCCTGGCTGCTCCACCCGCGAGTAACCCTGCGGCCAGTATTCGAGCACAACCAGATTGTTTATTACACGACTTCTGAGTACCTGCCGCCGATTCATGCGCCCAGTCCGCGCGCCCGGGCGGCGCAGAAAGCCGATCCGGCCTATGCCCCACAGGAAATCATCTCTGTGCCGCCAGAAGCCGACAACCACAGCCAGACCATTGTTACCCCGCCTGACGTGAAGCTGGCGCAGGAGATGCACTTGCCTAACCTGGTGGCATGGACTCCGACACCCGGTCCGGTACCGGTGCCGGGGTCGCTGAATACCAAGCTGACGCTACCTGCAGTCGCGACCCCCGTGGTCCCTCCGCCGCCTGAGGTGGCGCGCGCAACGGATCGCAGGCTTTCGCCTCTGCCCCAGCCCTCGGTGATTGCGCCACCCCCTGATGTGGCGCAGACAAGCGATCGCGCAGGTCCGGCTTTGCCCAAAACTTCGGTGATTGCGCCGCCCCCCGATGTGGCGGATACCGCCCATGGGGCTGGCCCGGCTTTGCCGCAGCCCAAGGCGGTTGCGCCGGCTCCAGAAACGACATCAGCCCTGGCAAGTCTGCGCAATCCTGGTGCGCCCCAGCCGGCCGTGGTTCCGCCGCCTGCGCGAACCGCGCTAGTCACCCACCCGCTGGGCCCGCTGAATGTGTCGGAGCTGCAGACGGGAGTGGCAGCCCCCAAGCTGCCCGTTCCCGCTCAGCAGACCGCTATCGCAACCGCGGTTGGGGGAGGTTCCGGGGGCAATAGCGGCCGGCCGAGTCTCAGCGGCGCCAGTGGACCGTCTGGAACTGGTGTTATTGGACAAGCGGCCGGCGGCGCCGCGACCGCGGGGGCACCTGATACTCACACCGCGGCTTTTGGCAGGCCTATTGGCCAGATGATTGCGTTGAGTGTTGCGCCCAGCGCGGTCAGCGGGCCAATTGAGGTGCCGCAAGGAAACCGGCGCGGTACTTTTGCCGCGGGGCCTTCCGGACGCATAGGCGCCTCCGGGACACCCGCTGCCAATGGCGGCGGCACGGCCGAAACCGGCAGCGGCAACGCCACCTCAAGCCTCAGCAGATTGGCAGGCATCAGCATAGCCCCCGGCCCTTCGCAGCCAGCCAACGGGAGCGCTCAGGTTGTAGTGGCCGCTCCGCCGGCCCGAAATCTGCTGGCCATGGCCAGCATTCCCACCAGCATGCGCAGCCTGCCGCCGCGCCCGCAGGCCGACCTGCCGGGAATCGTGCCTTCGGCGATTGAGCGCCAGGTGTTCGGCAACAAGAAGTTTTATTCCGTCACCCTGAACATGCCCAATTTGAATTCCCGCAGCGGCAGCTGGGTGATTCGTTTTGCCGAGCTCAATGAAGATCGTTCGCAAGGGGAGTTGACGGCTCCGGTGGTGACCGAAAAGGTAGACCCGGCTTATCCCGGAATCCTGATGCGCGAGCACGTTACCGGCATCGTCACGCTCTACGCGGTGATTGGCACGGATGGAAGCGTCGGGGACGTGCGCATCCTGCGCGGCGTGGATGACCGCCTGGATGCCGCGGCGCGCGATGCGCTGCGCCACTGCCATTTCCGACCGGCCACCAAGAACGGCACGGCAGTGCCCCTGGAAGCCGTGATAAGAATTCCGTTTGAGGTAAACCGCATCCCGTATTAATCATTCGTAGTTGTCATCCTGCTTTTGTCTATTGAACAGCAGGTGCTTCGCTGCGCTCAGCATGACAATCTGAGAGTTGCTGCTGCGCCAGTACAAGCGTTTTTCCAGCAGCGGCGAGTTTGACTAGGATGGGGTGGCCCACTCAAGCCCGGTGTTGGCTTGAGTGGGGATGTTGAAATTGGTCGCACCGATGAAGGGGGTCAGCAGAGAAGCCTCCCTCTTTCCCACACATTGAACGCCGCGTTGTGGCGGCACCTGCTTTGAAAAACGGGTGCTTCGCTGCGCTCAGCATGACA
>DASYWT010000002.1:0-4229 GCA_035935775.1 Terriglobales bacterium | reverse complement strand
CGCCTTGCTGCGCCTCATCGAGATGGGCATCACGCCCGTCATCACGCATCCCGAGCGCAATCCCCTGCTGCAGCACGATTCGCAGCGCCTTTTGCAATGGATTAACGACGGCTGCCTGGTGCAGATAACCGCCAATTCGCTCACCGGCTACTGGGGTGAACCGGCGCGGCGCAGCGCCCGTTTTCTGCTGGAGCAGCAGGCGGTGCATGTCGTGGCCACCGATGCCCACGACAGCCGTCGCCGCGTACCCATGCTCTCCCCGGCGCGACAGGCGGTGGCCTTGTGGCACGGCGAGGAACGGGCTCGCACTCTTGTCGAAGACAATCCCCGCGCCATCGTTTCCGGCGAGAAGATTCGCGCCTCCTCGGCAAACGCCGGCTAGTAGAAGCTGACGGTTATCGTTGAGGAATCTCGCGCCCAACACCCTCTCTCCTTCCCCGCAAGGCGACCTTGCCCTTTGATGACATTACGTGTGTCCCCTGGCACCGATGACAGGCGCGTGGGTTTCGGAAGGGCGCGGCTTTAGCTTCGCCCTAAAGCTTGTCATCGTGAGCTGCGCCACCGAGCGTTAGCGAAAGTCTGCCCCGAGCTTGCCGAAGGCGAGCGCAGCGAAGAACCTGCTTTTCACTTGGGGACGACGCGAAGGAGTTTTCCGAAGGGCGCAGCTTTAGCCCCGGCGAAAGCTGCCACAGAAGATGGCGGCCACCGTCGAATCAGTAACTAAGTCAGGGATTCTGCTGCGAATTGCGCGGGCTGTTGGCCAGCTGGAAATTCACCACGATGCGTGTCTCCGTCTCCACCGCGCGGCCGCGCACTGTGCGCGGACGGTAGCGCCAGCCCCGCACCGCATCCAGCACCGAGTCCGCCAGCAGCGGGTCGCCGCTGACCACCCGGATGTGGCGCAGGAAGCCGTGCGTGCCAATGGTCGCTTCCAGCACCACCGGGCCCTGGATGCGGTTCGCCCGCGCCGCCGCCGGATAAACCGGGTCCACGCGGTGCAGCAATTCTTCTCCCGCGCGCGTCCCCCGCATCACTACCGCCGGCCGCGTGTCGTTGCTGTCGGCGCTCTCCCCGGGCCGTGGCAATTCTTCCACCACGTCCAGCACGGAACTGTCAGAAGCACTGGCGGCCGTTCCATCATTGGAAGAGGCGTCGGGCTGTGAACTCACGCTCTGCGCCGGGGCGGCTGCATCCGCCGGCGGCGAAGATGTGGCCGGCCCGCTCGTTCCCAGCAGCCAGATCAGGAGAAACAACAGCAGCAGCGAGGCTCCCGCCGCCAGGTACACACTGCGCTGCCTGCGCCGCTTGCGGCCATACATCGCGGCTGCCGGTCGCGGAGGCCAAAGCTTGGTCGCAGCCACCGGCCCCGGCACTCGGGTGGGAACCTGTGGGATGCGGGTTGTCGTTTTGGTTGAACCGTTGGCTGGCCCTGGCCTCGCGGGCGCCGCAGTTCCGGGACTCGGCAGTTGCGTCACCACCGGGCGCGGACCATTTGCCCTCGGAGCTGCCGCCGTCGGTACGCTTGACCTCGCTGCCGCCCCGGAACTTGCGGTCGGTATGGGAATCTTCCCCACCGGGCGCTGCCAGCGCTTTGGCTCCTCCATTCCGAACAGAGCGCAGTCCGCCGCCAATGCGTCCACATCCACTGACGACTCTGCTTTCTCCGCGGCTGCAGGTGTTCCCGTGCCATTGACTGGAGTCGGCGCAGGGGCGGTAGTGAAGTCTGCCGCGGCCGCATCCGCCTGGTTGGTGCCGTTCATGGGAACCGGCACAACCGCCGCTTCCGGCGCCACCTCAGCCGGCACGATGCGCAGCGCCAAATTGCCCACTTCCGCGCTCGCCACCTCGCTTGTCTGGCAGGCGACGGCGGGAACCTGCACTGGATTCGGCACTCGCCCAGGCGACGAATCGGGCACAAGCACAGGGCCGGGCGCAGGCGCGGCTGGAGTTTCCGCGGTTATCTCTCTCGCTGCAGTTGCTGGAACTTCCTCCGCTTCCCCGGCATTCGCTGGTACTTCGCTTGCCGGCGGGGGTGCCACCTGCCCCGCGCTTCCGTTTTCCACTTCCGTCGCCGGCTGAGACGGCGCTTGTTCCGCGCCTGCTGCTTCCTCTCCCACGCTCACGGCTGCTGGCCCTGGCTGGGAATTGGGCACGGACACCGCTTGTGGGTTCACCACTTCCGTCGGCTGCGGACCGGGCGCCTCTGCCGTTTGCGAACTCGCCGTCACCGCAGGCTGAGAACTGGGAACGGCCATCGCTTGCGGACTGACCACCGCCGGTGGCGGAGTGGGTGCCGCAGCGGGCGGCGCGCTCACTCTTGGCGCGGCCTGCGGCCGGGAAACAATTGCAGTTTGCCGGCTTCCCGCTGGCTTCTGGCGGCGCGGCGTTGCCGGCGGCCCTGCCGCCTGCGGGGTGCTGGGAATGCTTGCCGGCTGCGGGCTGGGCGCGGGCGGCGTTTTTGCCGCCTCGGCTGCCTCCTGCTGCTGCACGCTCAGGCCCTCGAAATCCAGGTCGGCGGAAACTTCCGCCAGAATATCCGCTCCAATGTTTCTCCGCTGCAGGGCGCACCCCAGGGATAGGGCGTTGAAACACAGATTGTTGATGGTCCGCGGAATGCCCTCGCTGCGCTGCGCAATCAGGGCGCGCGCCTCCAGGGTGAACAACGAAGCCCCGGCATAGCCGGCCACCCGCAGGCGGTGGTCAATGTAGCGGTTCACGTCGCTGGCGCTCAGCGGCTCCAGTCGCACCAGGTGGGATATGCGCTGCCGCAGTTGCAGCAGCGCGGGCGAAGCCAGCCGGTCAGCCAACTCCGGTTGCCCGGTCAGGATGATGTGCAGCAGCTTGGCCCGCGGTGTCTCGAAATCGGAAAGCAGACGCACCGTTTCCAGCACGCTGACGTCGAGGTTCTGCGCCTCGTCTACCACCGCGATCACTTTCTTGCCCGCCTGCGCCTCCCGCACCAGCAACTGCCCGAATTGCTCCTGCAGGCGGACAAAATCGGTCTCCCCCGTGTCGGTTCCCAGCTCCGACATCAGGTAGCGCATGAACTCGCGCGAATCGCACTGCGTCAGGAAAATGAAAGCCGTGCGCGCCACCTTCGAATAGCGTTCCAGAAGATGAAACAGCAGCGTGGTCTTGCCCATGCCGGGCTTGGCGATCAGCGCGGTAAAACCTCGTCCCGAGCGGATTCCGTACTCCAGCGTGGCTTGCGCTTCCAGGTACGTCGGGCTGGCGCACAAAAAACGCGGGTCGGGTGTGACTCCGAATGGTTCTTCCCGCAAGCCGTAAAATTTCAGGTACATGCTCTTGATCAGCGAGCAGCGCGCGCGGGTAGATTTACTTCACCGGCTCAACCTGGGCGGCATCAATATCGAGGGCCACCGAGCGCATTATGAGATCTACAGATACTACCACGCGCGGCCTGCCCCGCCGGCGCAGCAGAATTCCCTGCAGTCCTTCCATGGGCCCACTTGTGATGCGCACCCGCTGCCCCACCTTCAGGTAGGGATGAGGTTCGGCTTCAATCCCCTTGCGCAGCGCGCTGCGAATAATCTCCACTTCGGCCGTGGGCAGCGGCGCCGGCACCCCATTGAACCCCACCAGGCGTACCACCCCGGGCACCTGCAAAACCTTCAAGCGGTCGTGCAGCGATATGTGCACGAACAGGTAACCCGGAAACAGCGGCAACTGCACCTTAAAGCGGCCGTTTTTCCACTTGCGCACCGTCTCATAGAGCGGCAGGAAGTGCTCCACCGTGCGCTTATTTAATGTTTCCGCCACCACTTTTTCGTGGCGCGACCGAGTGTAGGTGGCAAACCACTGCAGCTGCGGACCGGCAGTTTCCTGCACCGCGTTCTCCTCGGAAGAAACGGTGCTCGGATCGCTTAGTTGCAGGCCCACCGCCGTACTCATGAATCTTTCCCCTGTCCTCTGCCGCCGCCCAGTTATCGAGGGCGATTCCTGCTGTCACTAAACTACCTTTTTGCGCATCTAGCTACAACTGGATGCTTGTCTCCAAACCAGTGCTGGCTGAGTACCGCTCTCCAGGCTGGAAGAATTACGGACAAAATACGGGTGGATTCGGCTACGCCTGGGAAAAGGATAGGGCTGAGTGGTCTAGAGAAGGATCACCCTATGAGAACGGTCAAATGAGCCTCGGCTCTTTCCGGCGCAGACCTGGATGGCCATTCGTTCCAACTATGCGCAACCATTTACAGAGCTTAGAGTTA
>DASYWT010000001.1:0-3268 GCA_035935775.1 Terriglobales bacterium | reverse complement strand
GGCCACGGCTTACCAAGGGCAAAAAGAGGTTAATTCGGCCAGCCTGGGGGGTAGCCCAGTTTACAGCAAACGATGCCACGCGGCGGCAACATTAGGGAACGGGAATGAATTGGACAGGCTCCCAAGTCGGGGATGGCCCCTTCGAGCCACGCACTTCGGGCATAGCCCGCACTAGTCTTCAGTAATTTGACCCCAGACTCGGGGTCGGGGTGTCATAGTGGCGCATGATCTCCCGCCCTGAGCCCCGATATAACACTCGGCTGCGCGTGCGCGTCCGCGGTGTAGACGCCTTTGGTCATCCTTTTCAACAAGATGCGTACACTCGCGACATCAGTCGCCGGGGCGCGCGCCTGGATGGCACCCCCTGCGTGGTGGATACCGCAACCGTCATTGAAGTGCAGCACCGGGGACGGCGCGCCCGCTTCCGCGTTGTCTGGATTGGGGGCTACGGCACCGCCTTGCACGCTCAGGCGGGCCTGCAGTGCCTTGAACCCGAAGAAAACATCTGGGGAAGCCTGCCGGCGCCCTCCGCGCCTATGACCGCGAACCCGTAGTCGCGACCCAGTTCAGCTACCCCTCACCAGCAATCCATTTCCAAACCATTTGTTACTATGGCCGCCTCACAACTTGGTGAGCCCGGAGAACGAACGGTGCCCGCAACAACGCGGCGTCGAACCCACTCGCTGGAGTGGTATGAGCGCGCAAACAAATGCCTGATTGAAGGTGTCAATTCGCCGTCACGGGGCAGCGCCGTATATACGCCTGGCCCCATTGTGCTCGAGCGCGGCCAGGGAGCGCAGGTCTGGGACATTGACGGCAATCAGTACACCGACTTCATGATGTCCTTCGGCGCCCTCATCCATGGGCATGCGCACCCGGCGATTGTGGAGACGGTGTATCAGGCTATGGCCGACGGGTCGCATTTCGCTGCCGCTACCCCGGCGGAATTGGAGGCAGCCGAGCGCTTTTGCCGCATGGTGCCTTCAGCCGAAGCGGTACGCTTCACCAATAGCGGTTCCGAAGCCACCATGCTGGCCCTGCGCCTGGCGCGCGCCTTCACTGGCCGCAACAAATTCCTTAAATTCGAAGGGCACTATCACGGCTGGTATGACCCTTATCTGCTGAACGCCCATGGCCATCCACCGGAGCATCTGGGCCCACCCGACAAACCGGAGCGCATTCCGGATTCGCGCGGGATTCCCCCCGCCACATTTGACGACGTCATAGTTGTGCCCTGGAACGACGTGGCGAGGCTGGAACGGGTCCTAGAGAAACACGGTGATCAGTTGGCGGCTGTAATAACCGAACCCATTATGGCCAACATGGGCTGCATTCCGCCGCGGGAGGGCTACCTGCAGCGCCTGCAGGAACTGACGCGCCAGCACGGAATTTTGCTGATCCTGGACGAAGTGGTCACCGGGTTCCGTTACGCACCGGGTGGCTGCCAGCAGATGTGGGGGCTGCAGCCCGATTTGAGCACCTTCGGCAAAGCTATGGGCGCTGGCTTTCCCGTGGGCGCCGTCACTGGCCGCCGCGAAATTCTGGAGCAGATGCGCTGGGGCGACAACATGGTGCTGCATTACGGCACCTTCAACGGCCATCGCCTGACCATGAAAGTGATTGCCGCCAACCTTGACCTGCTCGCGGCCCATAGCAACGCCGCGTTCCGCAAAATCCGCGCGCTGGGGGATGGCGCCATCAAAGATCTGCGCGACATCTTTGGCCGGCACAAAATCAAAGCTATCGTCCAGGGCTTCGGCCCCATGTTCCAGATTTATTTCACCGAACGACCCGGCATTCACGATTACCGTGACTATTGCGCATACGTGGACGCCGCCCGCTATTCCCGGTTCGTACACCTGCTGCTCGGCGAAGGCATTTACATGACGCCCTCCAATGGACTGCACTGGATCATCAGCACCGCGCACAGCGAAGCCGATATCCAAGCTCTGCTGCGGGCTGCCGATCGCGCCTGCGCGCGGCTCACATGAAAGCCACGGTCTTCCTTGGAGGCGGACGCATCACCAGCGCCCTGATTTCGGGATTGCGCTTGGCCCATTACACTCAGCCCATCATCGTGCATGACCGTCACGCCGCCAAACTGCGGCACCTGCGGCGCGAATTTCAGGTGCGGACAGAGCGCGACTTGCGGCGCGCAGTCGCGCAAGCCGGGCTGCTGATAGTGGCTGTGCGTCCCGATTCGGTCAAAGAGGTGCTGCGCGTAATCGGCCGTATAGACCGGCCGCTCACCGTAGTCAGCCTGGCGGCGGGTGTTCCCCTAGCCAAGTTGCAAAAAAGGCTCAGACCTCCAGTGCGCTGGGCGCGGGCCATGCCCAGCCCTACGTGCCGCACCGGCCGGGGCTTTACCGCGCTGGCGTTTTCCCGCCAAATGTCGCGGCCCGAACGCAAGCGGGTGCTTGATTTCTTCGCTGCTGTCGGAAGGGTGCTGGAGGTTCCGGAAAAGAAATTTGACGTTTTCACCGCGACCTACTCGTCCAGCCATGGCTACCATGCGCTGGCGGCCCTCTCCCGCGCGGGGGAGAAGCTGGGCCTCGACCGGCAAACGGCGCTGGCAGCGGCGGCTCACGCGCTGGCCGGCGGCGTGATGGCCTTCACCGAAGCGAAGCTTCCCCTGGAAGAGCTGATCCATGAGGCGGCCACGCCCGGCGGCATCGCGGCCAAGGTTATGAAGACGATGGATGAGGCGGGCTATTACCGCATCATTGAGCGCGGGGTTCGGGCGGGAGTAGCACGCGCACGGGCCAACGCGCGCGGAGTCTAAAGAGTCCCCGCCAGGCCGCCGCCATCCACCACCAGCGCCGTGCCGGTGACGAAAGATGCGGCATCGCTGGCCAGATAGAGCGCCGCCTGCGCGATTTCTTCTGGCGTGCCCACACGTTGCAGCGGACGCTGCGCCGCTTCCTGCAGGAACCGGTCGGGGGGCGCGCCCAGTTGCCGCGCCTCGTTGCGCAGCATGGGGGTGTCGGTGTCGCCCGGGCAAATGCAGTTCACGCGAATGTTATGCGAGCCGTGGTCAATGGCCATGGCCTTGGTCAGCAGCACCACCGCGCCTTTGGAAGCACAATAAGCAGCGGCCTTGGCCCCGCCCGCCAGGCCCCATCCGGAGGCCGTGTTGATGATGCAACCGCCGCCGGATTTTTCCATCAGCGGGATGGCGCACTTCGACATCAGGAAGATGGATTTGACGTTCACCGCCATTACCCGGTCCCAATCCTCCTCGCTCAAGTCCAGCACCGAGGCGCGGCGG